>DAOWOP010000112.1 GCA_030642005.1 Planctomycetales bacterium | reverse complement strand
GCCGATGCGTGGTTCTCCGATGCGATAAGTTCAAGCGTGCTGTTTTGTCTGCTGCTTTCGGCCTGAAGGATACCGAAGGCCTCCGGGTCTGTTTGAGATAATGCCGTCATAATTTTATCCATCCCTGATATACTCCTGGTTCTTCCGCCGGTTGCGTCAGTGGCGAATATACCCCCGCCGACTATCTTACGCAAGTCGTGCTGTACGGATCGTTCCCGCCCGGCTATACTCGGCGACGCATTATTATGGAGCATCCCGGAATGAACGAGATGAACGAAAAACCCATCCCAAAGAAGTCAAAATCAACTCCCGCCGAGCGGTGGGTAAAACGCTGCTTTATATTGGCGATCCTGCTGGCCGGCGTTATTGTTCTTTACATACAGTTTCGAGGCCCGATGCTTGGCTGGCCCGACGACCTGGAAGCAGCCCTGGCTGAAGCCAAGGCTGGGAGGCGGTCCGTCGTGGTTTTCGTCAGGTCATTCCCCGTCAGCGCCACCGGCAAGCGGATGGTCAATACCACGCTGGCCAAAGGCAGAAATAAAAAAGCGCTCGAAAAAGGTGAATTTCTACGGGTGGAGATTCGATTAGACCGTTCAGCCGATTGGGCGAAAAAGTACGGCGTTACGAAGACGCCGACGATGCTGCTGATAGCCCCGGACGGCGAGAAATTTCACAGACAGGAAGGGATGATCGGAGAAACCGACTTCCGCGATGGGTTTCTCAAGGCCTTGGCGTCCAAAGGTCTGCCGTCAACCCCTTCGCCGCAGCCTTGACGGGCGATACCTGAAGATGCACCGGATCGCCTCGATTCCGTCGGACAGGCCTATCTTCTTGCCCTGGTGGACGGTCCGCGGCGAATAACTGATGGGTCTTTGGCAAACACGCACGCCCAGGGCGGCGACCCCGGCGGTAACCTCCGGCTCGAAGCCGAAACGGTTCTCGCAAAGGTCGATTCGCTCCAGCACCTCCCGGCGGAACATCTTGTAGCAGGTTTCCATGTCCGCCAGGCCAAGGCCTGTGGTGCGATTGCTCAACCAGGTCAGGAACCTGTTGGCCAGGTAGTTACTCATCCTCGCCCCGGCTCGGCCTGCGGTGAATCTGCCGCCGAAGACGACGTCAGTGGTTCCCGCCAGCAGCGGCTCCAGCAGCGCCGGCAGGTCGGCGGGGTTGTATTCCAGGTCGGCGTCCTGTACGACGACGAAATCACCCGTCGCCGCGGCGAAGCCCGTTCGCAGGGCGGCACCCTTGCCGAGATTACGCGGGTGAAACTTCAGGGCTATATCGGGCCGATCCGCTCCCAATGCCTGCAATTGCTCCGTCGTCCCGTCAGTCGAGCCGTCATCGACGAGGATGATCTCCCGCCCGACGCCGCCAAGATCGACGGCATCAAGACGGGCGAGAACCTCCCGCCACGTGTCGCGCTCGTTGCAGATGGGAACGACGATGGAAAGCATTGCTGACACGGGAAAACCTCAAAATATTAGCAGGGATACAGGGGATACACAGGATAAAGAATTAATAACAGAAAAAAACGTTTGCTGGTATGTTTAAAAAATTATTGATCTGTTTTTATCCCCTGCATCTCCTGTATCCCTGCTATTTTTTTCCGCACTCGGTCTGGATGAACTGTCGGAAGGCGTCCAGGAGTTTTTTCGTAATCGGTCCTGCCTTGCCGGAGCCGATGACGTGCCCGTCAATCTTTGTTACGGCGATGACCTCGGCGGCAGTGCCGGTAAGGAAACACTCATCGGCGCTGTAGAGTTGCTCGACGGTAACAGTCCGCTCGGCAAGAGGAATTTCCAGGTCGCCGGCCAGACCAATGACTACCTGGCGTGTGATGCCGCCGAGGCTGCCGGCTTCCGGAGGGGGGGTAATGACCGTCCCGTCGCTGACGATGAAGACGTTGTCTCCGGTGGCCTCGGCGACCGTTCCTTCGGCGTTGAGCATAATGGCTTCGGAAGCGCCGGCATCGACCGCTTCGGCCCTTGCCATGATGTTGTTGAGGTAGTTGCAACTCTTGACCGTCGGCGAAAGCATTTCCGACGAAATCCGGCGCGTTTTGGCGACGATTACCTCCAGCCCGGTTTCGTACATCTCCGGCGGATACAGCGCGATCTGGTCGGCGATTATAATGACGCTCCCACCGGAGCACTTGAACGGGTTCAACCCCAGCGTACCAGGCCCGCGAGTTACGACCAGGCGGATGTACCCGTCGCTTATACTGTTGGCGGCAAGGGTCTTGTACATCGCATCGACGATCTCCTGCTTCGTCAGCGTCACCGGAAGGCGAATACCGTCAGCAGAGGCGAAGAGGCGATCCATGTGCGCGGAGCATTGCAAAATCTTCCCGTTGTAGATGCGGATACCCTCGAAGACCCCGTCGCCGTACAGTACGCAGTGGTCAAAGACGGATATGGCCGCTTCTTCGGCGGCCAGCAATTTGCCGTTTATCCAGACCTTCATGTTTCCGACACCTCAAATCCTGATGCGTAAATATAACCCCTCCTCTGATTATCGTCCAGTTTTCAATTGCCAGTTGCCAATTTCCAATTTTCAATTGAAAGGATGTTCGACAGCCCCTTTTTATCAATTGGAAATTGGAAATTGAAAATCGGAAATGTTATTTCAGTCGTCCGTCGCGGAGGTGCAGGACTCGCGTGGCCGCGGCGGCGAGGTCCGTATCGTGCGTTACCATCACGATTGTCTGACCGGCCTGGTTGAACGTCTTTAGAAGTTCCATAATCTGCCGGCCTGTTTTGCTGTCGAGGTTCCCGGTCGGCTCGTCGGCAAGGAGGATTTTCGGCGAGTTTATCAGCGCCCTTGCGATGGCGACCCGCTGTCGCTCTCCGCCGGAGAGTTCCTTAGGCCGATGCCGGAGGCGGTCTTTGAGACCGAGGCGTTCAAGCAATTCGACGGCCTGTGCCCTGATCCGCCTGCGCCGCCCAAGCCAGCCGATCGCCGGGCAGTCCACCTTCGCCGGCAGGACGACGTTCTCCAGGACGTTCAGTTCGCCCAGCAGGTGATAGAACTGGAAGATAAAGCCGATGTCGCGGCAGCGGATTCGGTTTCGCCGCCGGCGAGAGAGTTTCGCCGCATCGTCGCCGTTCAGGACAAGCCCGCCCCTGTCCTGCTCATCCAGCAGGCCGATGATGTGCAAAAGCGTGCTCTTGCCGCTGCCTGAAGCGCCGACGACGGCGACGAATTCGCCCGGGCCGACCGATAAACTTACCCCGCGCAGCACGTGCAGGTCCACCCTGCCCATGCGGTAGGACTTGTGCAGCCCGCGAGCGTCGATAACCGGCTCACTCATATCGCAGCGCCTCCACCGGCTGCATCCTCGCGGCCATGACCGCCGGCAGCAGCACCCCGATCAGCCCGGCGGCGACCGCGCCGCAGACAATCCACAACATCGTCAGCGATTCGACCGTATTGGGAATCTTATCGAACAGGTACACATCACGCTCCCAGACGCGGAATCCGAACCATTTCGCCAGCCAGTCCTGTATCTCGTTGATGTATCGCACGAAGAAATACCCGCCCGTCAGTCCGATTGCGCTGCCTAGCATGGCCGTTGCCGCTCCGAAACCGAGGAATATCTGCGCCACTCCGGTCGCCGAGCCGCCGACGGCGCGGATAACGCCGATGTCGCGTATCTTCTGCGTTACGATCATGTGGAAAATCGCAAAGACCATCAGTACCGAAACCAGTGAGATGATCCCGAACATTATCGCCACCAGCGTCCTCTGCTTCTCGATTGCGCCGATGTACTTCGCCTGTTTTTCCCGCCAGGTCCGCGCTTCAACAGGCATCAGGTGGGCTTGGGATAGATGTGCATCTGTGAATTTCTTTATGGCGGCGTTGACCTTTCGCCGCACCCTTATCAGTTCGCGGTCCGAGGCGTAAGGGGCCTTGACCTTAATCTGAATCTGCGAGCAGCGGGCGGGGATGACTATCACGCCGGGCTTATCCTCATCCGGCGAGTAATCCGCACCCATGTACGCCAGTTCCTGAATCGTCTCGAACGGAACGTACACCGTGGCCGAGTCGATGATGTACAGGTCGGTCCTGGCGTCGTCGATGACGGTGAAAGTGGCGGTGTTGGGCGAGATCGTGGTGGACATTCCCCGCCCCAGCGGAAAGAGCGACAGGACGACCCGCCGGCCCGGAGTTACCATGCGAATCGCTTCGCCTTCAGGCGTGCGGAAACTAAGGCTTGGCAAGCCCAGGCCGAGGATCATCCGCTTGCCGGGCGGGCAGAAATCCCTGTCCAGTCGGTCTGTATCTTTCTCAATCTGCTCGGCGAGTCGTTGGATCGTTTCATCATTTCGCAGGCCTGCGGGTTTGCCGCGTTCTGCCTGTAAGTCGCGGCGCTTCCGCTCGATTTTCTTTCGTTGCAGCGAGATATTCACGAGCATATCCCGCTGCCAGACGGCATTATTTCCGGCGACGGCCAACTTACGCAACAAATTCTCATCGCGTTCATCAGATGGTTTGGCCGATTCTCGCTTGCGGATTTTGTCGATAAGTTTCGTGTGCCGGGTGGTCCGGGCGATGAGTCGCTCAATGGGCGGGTCGAACGAGGCGTCAGGCCACCCGGCCTGGACGAACATGTCCCGCTCGAACTCCGTTACCGCCAGTCGCTCCGGCAGGCGGATACCGCAAACCTGAACCATATTGGTCAGATTCCCGACACGCAGCAGGCCAACGGTATAAATAACGGGTGTGGTGGCGGAAACTTCTTCCACCTCATCCTTCAGATAAGCGGCAAACTCGTCATAAAGCCCGATGCCGGAAATACCGCCCGCATCAACGACGATGTCCCCGCACAGACCCCTTGCGGCATGTTCGATCTTGCGGAGAAAACCGTCCATGACACTGACGACGATCAGCACCATCGCCACGCACAGCGCCACAGCCAATACCGCCACAAGCGCCAAATAGCGACGTCGAAGGTATCGCAAACATAGGAATAGTTTGTACATGGTTATTTGGTTGACTGGTTTATTGGTTGACTGGATTCTGTGTCAACTCGTTACTGCTTGTATTTGGTCCTATTTTTCCGCCATCCTTCGGCGCAGGTAGGCAATATAACCATTGATCAACTTTGCCACCGATACAGCCTGTTTCCGCAAATCGTCCAAATGTTCCTTCTTGAAATATCCTTCATCCTCACAAGCACTTATGTCATCAAGCAACTCGTTGATGCTTCCCCGCGAACGATATAGGTAACTTATGTTGTGTCGATAACTCCTGCTGCCATGCCCCTCAGCAATATTGTTGGTTACCGAAAGCGAAGCCCGTCTCATTTGTGAAATCAGATTGTATTTTTCATCATTCGGAAGCAACCGGGAGAGTTTGTAGATCCGTTGCCTGAACCTGCGGGCTTCCTGGTACAATTTCAGATCTTCGAAACCCTTCCCTATCGCCACTACTCCCATCCTTCCAGTCAACCATCCTTCCAGTCAACCAGTCAACCAGTCAACCAGTCAACCAATTCACTGATTCACTAATCCGCTCTCTGTTCCGGCTTGAGCATCGGAAACAGTATTACGTCTCTGATAGTGGTCCTTCCTGTCAGGAGCATAACGACGCGGTCGATACCGATTCCCAGCCCGCCGGCAGGGGGCATTCCGTGACGAAGGGCGGTGATGAAATCCTCATCCATTACGCGCATCGTCTCGCCGTCGGCCTCGCCCGCCAGTTGCTTGCGGAAGTTCGCTTCCTGCACGGCTGGGTCGTTCAGTTCCGTGTAGGCGTTGGCGATTTCCATCCCGGCGATGTACAACTCGAACCGCTCGGCCAGCGTTTCATCATCGGCTTTCCGCCGTGTCAGCGGACACAAATCAGCCGGGTAATCCAGCACGAACGTCGGCTGAACCAGGTGCTGCTCGACAACGGCTTCGAATATGTCGTTAACTACGATGGCGTCGGCTTTGTTGGCCTCTTCTATGCCCAGTTTCCGGGCCTTTTCACGCATCGCCGACGGGTCGCGCATACTCACGCCGGCGTGTTCGTTGAGTAATGCCTCGTACGTCGCCCGCCGCCAGGGGCGTGTGTAATCTATCTCAATGTCTCCGAACGGCAACTTTGCCGACCCGCCGACGCGATCGGCTGCCGTGGCGATTAGTTCCTCGGTAATCTCGGCCATTACGCCGTAATCGGCGCAGGACTGGTACAGTTCCAGCATCGTGAATTCCGGGTTATGCCGGCTGTCGAGGCCCTCGTTGCGGAAGTTGCGGTTAATCTCGAAGACCTTGCCCATCCCGCCGACCATGAGCCGTTTGAGGTACAGTTCCGGGCTGATCCGCAGGAACAGGTCGATATCCAGCGCGTTATGGTGCGTGATAAACGGCCTGGCCGCCGCACCGCCGTAAAGCGACTGCATCATAGGCGTCTCGACCTCGCTGAAGCCTCTGCCGTCGAGGGTGTCGCGGATATGCTTGATAATCGCTATGCGCTTCTGCGCGACTTCCATCGTTTCGGGATTGGCCATCAGGTCGAGGTATCGCTGCCGGTAGCGGGTCTCGACATCGACCAGGCCATGGAATTTTTCAGGCATCGGCAGCAGGGACTTGCACAGCAGCGTCAGTTTTTCGGCGAAGATCGTGATCTCGCCGGTGCGGGTTTTGGTCAGCGGACCGGCCACCGCGACGATGTCGCCCAAATCCAGCAGTTTCGCCAGCGACCAGGCGGTTTCGTCCAGTGCGTTCTTGCGCAGGCATATCTGCATCGAGCCGGTCTCGTCGCGGATGTGGGCGAAGGTGAGTTTGCCCATCGGCCTCATCAGCGTCAGCCGGCCCGCGGCGTCGGCGACTTGCGAGTCGTCGTCTTCTTTGAACCGTGCGAGAACTTCGGCGATCGGCTTGGCCGAGTCGTACCGCCCGCCGTATGGGTCGATACCCAGCCCGCGAACCTTCTCGAGGTTCGCCAATCTGTCCTGATAAACCTTTTTCAGCATATCCGACGCTCTTTCCTGTAAATTATCTCATTGTGGACTAGGCAATCTTGCTCTACCTTTGCCGATAAGTCAAGCGCGAGTCGTCCGCCGATAGCCGGGTGGTCGTGTTATCTGGGTTATCTGGGGACAAGTTATCTGGGGTTACCAATTTCCGAGGCCCAAGTCCATAAAATCAGTATTGTGTCCCCGGATAATATGGGTCGATACCCAGCCCACGAACCTTCTCGAGGTTAGCCAATCTGTCCTGATAAACCTTTTTCAGCATATCCGACGCTCTTTCCTGCAAATTATCTCATTGTGGACTGGGCAATCTTGCTCTACCTTTGCCGACAAGTCAAGCGCGAGTCGTCCGCCGATAGGCCGGGTGGTCGTGTTATCTGGGTTATCTGGGGACAAGTTATCTGGGGTTACCAATTTCCGAGGTCCAAGTCCATAAAATCAGTATTGTGTCCCCGGATAAGCCGGATAAGCCCTAAACACAGCCCGAATTACAAACCAAAAATCTCCCCGAAAATCACTATTTACTTTCGCCGGTCCACTACACCTATTTCACTCTGTTTCCCTACCATGTTCC
Organism: Planctomycetales bacterium; assembly: GCA_030642005.1. Classification (GTDB taxonomy): domain Bacteria; phylum Planctomycetota; class Phycisphaerae; order SM23-33; family SM23-33; genus JAUWNJ01. The sequence goes on along the minus strand of DAOWOP010000112.1, from coordinate 770 downwards.
TCTTCTCGCACAAGGCAGTCCAAACAAATGGACCCCAAGCAAGAAAATAGCTTCCAAACAAGCAAATGATCTGGGCAATTAAGCTGGTAACCGCTAACACAAAAAACAAAGTGTAGTACACACTCATGCCGAGTGTGAAAATAACAATTGACAAGTAACCTCCATATATTTCAGCCCGAACAAAGCATACAGTCGCTGATACAAATCCCGAGAATGTGGATATCCCAGTATTTCTCGCATTAACAATGTAAAAAATAGCCAACCCCAGCAGACAGTGAAAGACTAATCCTGCAAGAAACAAATCAATACTAAATCCCTCATTTTGGATATTCCCAATATAACCAGCCTCGCCAGCGACTTGAAGCATCAATTTAAATAAGGCGATATAACATATAAGTTGTATAGCCCAAAGGATGGGAGACGCAACAATGCTTATAACAAATATCTTTCTCATAATCCTTCTCCTGTCTTTCACATAATCCTTCTCCGCCTATGGGCATTGCGGCGCATCAGGTGGGAGAACCATTGATGGCTTATTGATGGGCCTACAGTATTTACCAGATCTGTTATCTGTGTTATCTGGGGACACAATATTATTGTTTTACTTTTTTTGGTCGGCCTGGTTTTCCGGGTAGGAGTTTTCGTCCTGTTTGACGCTCCAGTCGCTTAATGAACCCCTCTGGCCCCAGTGGCCGACCCGTGTTCTCGTGGCGTTTCATCGCGGAGGCGAGTTCCGCCTCGTCAGGCTCCTGAAGGTACTCGCCCCACGT
>DAOWOP010000263.1 GCA_030642005.1 Planctomycetales bacterium | reverse complement strand
GCCAGCGGGTTGGAATTGAAGGACCGGTTCGCCGACTTCGACGCCGCCCGGCGATTTGACCTGCCGGAGTTCGAAGCCGCCGAGCCGCCAGGCTGCCGGTGCGGAGACGTAATCACAGGCCGATGCCTGCCGACGGACTGCCCCCTGTTCGGCAAGGCGTGCACGCCGCGCGAGCCGGTCGGACCTTGCATGGTCTCCTCGGAAGGCTCGTGTGCGGCATACTTTAAGTATGGAGTGAACCGATGAGCCGGTCAGGAAAGATACTCCTTGCCCACGGCGGGGGCGGACAGTTGACCGCCGAACTGATCGCCGAGGTCATTCTGCCGGCGCTCGGCGGGCAGGACGCATCCGCCCTGTGCGATTCGGCGGCGGTCACGGTCGGCGGCGACGGGCGGGTCGTCTTCACCACCGACAGTTACGTCGTCCAGCCGCTGGAGTTTCCCGGCGGCGACATCGGCAAACTCAGCGTCTGCGGGACGATTAACGACCTGGCCGTCGCCGGAGCCAAACCCGTGGCATTAAGCATGGCGCTGGTGCTGGCCGAGGGCCTGGAAATCGAGTTGCTGGGTCGGCTCCTGGCCTCGGCGGGGCGGGCGGCCGACGAGGCCGAAGTAACAATCGTTACCGGCGACACCAAGGTCGTCGAGCGGGGCGGGAACCAGCCGGGCATAACAATCAACACCGCCGGCGTCGGCGCGCCGCTGGCCGGTGCGAACCTCGGCTTCGAGCGAGTCAAAGACGGCGACATGGTCATCCTGACAGGCCCGCTGGGTCAGCACGGACTGGCGGTAATGGCCCGGCGGGAGGGCCTGGAAATAGCCGCGTCGCTTCAAAGCGATTGCGCCGCCATCGGCGGCCTGACCGCTGCGCTGATTGAGACGCTGGGCGACAAGGTCAAGTGGATGCGCGACCCGACCCGTGGCGGACTGGCGGCGACACTGGCGGAACTGTCGTCGGCGACGGGACGCAACATCGAAATCCGCGAGGACGCCATTCCGGTCGATCCGACGGCGCTGGCGGTCGCCGAGATGCTCGGGCTGGACCTGCTGGCCGCCGCCAACGAAGGCAAACTGGTCGCCGTGGTCGCAGCCGATGCCGCCGCCCAAGCCGTGGAGATATTGACGACACACGAAATCGCCCGCTCCGCCGCCGTTATCGGCGCGGTCGGCGATGCCGCGGATATGCCGCTGGTGGAAATGCTCACCCGCGCCGGCGGACGCCGAATCGTCCAGATGCCCTACGGCCAGGAACTGCCAAGGATATGTTAGAACCTACCTTTCGGCCTTGATGGAAATCATTCGTTCCAGTGCTTTTCGCGCATCAGCGGCGATTGTCGCAGAGACGGAAATGCGGTTGACGACCCGGCCTTCGGCGAGGTTGTCCAGAACCCACAGCAGGTGCGGCGGGTCGATCCGCGACATGGATTCGCACACCGCCGGGGTATCCGACAACAGGCGGACGTACTTGTCCGGGTTGTCGCCGGCCAGACGGGCGACCATGTGAACCTCGGTTCCGACCGCCCAACCAGCCCCGGCAGGCGAATCGGCGACGGCCCGGAGTATCTGCTCGGTCGAACCGGCAAGGTCCGCCGCAGCCACTACCTCGTGGGGGCACTCCGGATGAACGATGACCTTTATCCCCGGCCGATCCCGCCGAACACGCTCAATCTGCTTGACGGTGAATACCTGGTGCACGTAACAGTATCCCTTCCAAAGGATGAAGGTCGCATCGCGGATTTGTTCATCTGTCAGTCCGCCGTTTTCGGCGGCCGGATCGTACATCACGCAGTCGTCGAGTTCGTATCCCATCGCCAGGGCTGTGTTACGCGCCAGGTGTTGGTCCGGCGCGGCCAGGATTTTCGCTCCGCCTGCGCCGCCTTTGTCTTCAGGCCGAAGCGCCCATTCAAAGACGCTGCGTGCATTGGAGGAAGTGCAGCAGGCCCCGCCGGCGCGTCCGGTAACCGCCTTTACCGCTGCGGCGGAGTTGACGTAAGTAATCGGTACGACAATCGCGCCGGCGGCGGCGTCCGAAATACGATTGAGCGCGCCGGCCACATCGTCGGCCTCGGCCATATCCGCCATTTCGCAACCGGCCGACAGGTCCGGAAGGATGACCGCGCAATCGGCCGGCGTGAGTATGTCGGCGGATTCAGCCATGAACTGCACGCCGCAGAAAACGATGTACCTCGCACCGGTCCCCGCCGCCTGTTGCGAAAGTTTAAGACTGTCGCCGGTGAAATCGGCGAACTGAAACACCTCGTCGCGCTGATAATGGTGGCCGAGGATACACACCTCGCCGCCGAGTTGCTTCTTCCGCTCGGCGATCCGCCGCAGCACCTCCGCCGGGGCCATGCGTGTGTATTTTTCGTCCATCGTAATTACTCCGCCTTTCCGCGTTTCAGTAATTCGCGCAGTTCGGGGCATCGCAGGGCGGCGGCGGCTGCCAGGAATACCACCATTCCCGCCGGGACGCAGAACAGGACAATTTTCCACGATTTCGCCGGTGCGGCGAAATGCCAGACCGCCCAGATGGCTGCGCCCATCGCCGTGCAGGCGACGACCGTTCGCAGAACACTTACCAGCAGCCGGCGCCCTCCAATCCCACCCAGCCGGCGGCGAAGGACCCACACAAGTGCAATGGCGTTCAGCGTGCTGGTCGCAGCCGTGGCAGCCCCGATCGCGCCTGACTTCAACGGCGTAAATATCCCGCCGATGACCAGCCCCATATTAACCACCGCCAGCACGCACGCCAGCAGCAGCGGCGTACGCGTATCCTTCCGCGCGAAGAACGCCCGCAGCAGGATGTGATTGCAGAAATAGGCCCCCATGCCCAGGCAGTACATCTGAAGTATCAGCGCCGCCCGGGCGGTGTCGAATGCGGTGAAGTTTTTCCGCTGGAAGATCAGCGCCACAACCGGCTCTGCCAG
>DAOWOP010000021.1 GCA_030642005.1 Planctomycetales bacterium | reverse complement strand
TGCCCCTAACGGGGCTAAAAAGTAAGTAACGCTGTCATACTAATGTCCAATGTCTAACTACTTCCGGCGCTCCGAAAGATCGAAACGAATATAAGGTGGAGTTCCTTTGCTTCCTGCCATAATGGCCTTGCTTCATCTTTCAATTCCGGCACCGCCGCAACAACCATTCTTATCCAGTGCTTGGTCTCCCGAGCCTCTTTTTTACAGATACCAATCTTGTTCCTGAAATCCCTTTTCGATACGCCGTCGTCAGCCTCACAATAATTGGCCCCGACGCTGGTTCCGGCTCTTACCAGTTGGCTAATCAGCGATATCGTTACAGGACTTTTGGGTGCTTTCTTTGCAAAGGCTATCACTGATTTGCCGAAACGAGCCGTTCTTTCCTCAAGATCATATTCCTTTTTGTCTTCCTTGTATTCGTCGTCTCTTGGGATTTTTTTAGACATTAGTCATTAGACATTCATTAGACATTGGTCATTAGACATTAGACATTTTTGTATATCTCACAATGTTTTTATCAGTTCCATCGCCTTTACTGCCGCGGCTATCATTGCTTCGGGCTTCGGCGGACAGCCAGGAACATAAACGATGATAGCGTCGGGATCGACTGCCTTAATTGCGGTATCCACACCCGCACCCATGTGATAGGACTCGGCGAAGATTCCCTGCGCGCCCGCACAGGAGCCGATGGCCATCACGACGCATGGTTTAGGCGTCTGGCGATAGACTTCCTGAAGGCGGGGCTGGGCCTGTCGCGTGCACGCGCCGGTAACGGCCAGTACGTCGGCGTGCCGCGGCGTACCGACCAGGATCATCCCGAATCGCTCGATGTCATATTTGGGCGTCAGCAACTCCAGCACTTCAATGTCGCAGTTATTACACGCGCCGGTGTTGACGTGATAAACCCAAAGCGACTTCCGCAATGCCCAGTTTTTCAAAGCCATTTTATTGCCCAGGCCTTACCCAAATAAGCCAGTACAACCGCCGCTATCCCCAGCGGCGCTACGCCAAACCAGAAGAACCTCATTATCTGGTCGATCCGCAGCCGGGGGTTGGTGTTGCGAATCAACGTTACAAGCACGACCAGCAGGAGATACTTTCCGATGAATGCGGGGATTCCCCAGCCGGTCGGCTCCAGCCCGCCCCAGAATACCGTTATCAGCAGCAACGGCATCACCGCCAGCATCATCGCTCTGCCGAGGTAAATTATCGCCAGCGGGACGCCGGAATACTCCACGTACACGCCGGACATAATCTCGCACTCTGCCTCGGCTGTGTCGAAAGGGACCTGCCCAAGTTTCGCCTGCATCGCCAGTATCGCAATGATCATCGCAATAACGCCAGAGATGCTGTAGAGCGGAACCACGCCGGCCGAGGCTATCGGACCCAGTTGCAGCGTCCAGTCGGTGCGGATTACCGCCACCAGCATCGCCAGGAAGAACGGCAACTCGTATGAGAGGATAAGTTTCATTTCCCGGCTTGCGCCGATGGCGGCATGTGGGCTGCCCGAAGCGCTTGCGCCTAATATGGTCATAAGCGGCGGGATCAACAGCAGATACACCACCACGATAAGGTCGCCGACAAACCCGGTTTCGGGCGTCAGGACGGCCGACCACAGCATCGCCGCGACCAGCGCCGAAGCCGCCAGTCCGATTGCCGGAGCGATCAGGAAGCCCGTCCCGCGAGCGGTCGCCGGCATGAGCGTTTCCTTGTAGAACAGTTTAAGCACGTCGGCGACGGGCTGATACCACGGCGGGCCTTTGCGCCACTGGACCATCGCCGTTACCTTCCGGTCGAACCACCGCAGGTACAGGCCGATGGCCAGTGTTCCGGCCGCCGCGGCAATGTATATCCCGATTATTCCAAAAGCGTTCATTCGCGCTACCTTCGTTTGAAGCGGTCCTCGCCCGTGGTTCGTCCGCCGAGGATAAGGATATTCGCATCGACGGCCTCGTGCTCGTCGGCGAACTGAAGCGCCCCTGTCGGGCAGGCAGCCACACATCGCGGCACCGCCCCGTTGCCTGAAGCGATCCTGTCGGCACACAGGTCGCACTTGGCGATCTGCTTGCGTGTAACATCATTCGGCAGCACGCCGAACGGACAGGCCCTCGCGCACGACCCGCACCCGATGCAGCGGGAGAGATTTCGTCTCACTATTCCGTCGTCGTCCAGCACCATCGCCTCGACCGGGCAGACATCGACGCACGGAGCGGCCTTGCACTGCCGGCAGATTACCGGCAGCAGCGCCGGACCCTGGCGTGCCGACTGAACGGCCGGCATGCCGTTATGACTGTAATAGCACGCCGCCGCACACGAACCGCACTCTATGCAACGATCCATGTCCAGCAGAACACGTTTTTCGATCTGTCCGCTCATTGCTGCGCCTTCGCCGGTTCGACAGCCCTGACGGCGACCGCCGCCGGGCCGGAGATTACCGCATCGCTTCCGGCGTCAATAACGTATGGGATAAGTCTGCGCGCTTCGGGGAAACTTTCGGAAATCGCCAGCGTCCCCGGCGCGACGTGTCTGACAACCCGCAGGCGGGCGATTGTCTTGTGCGACTCGGTTTCGACCTCGACCTGGGCCAAATCGGCCAGGCCCATTTCGGCGGCATCGGCCGGGCATATGCGAATCTCCGGCAGCGGCATGGCCTGACTCTGCCAGCCGGCATGGGCCGACAACGACCCTTCGGCGTGTCGGGCGGCATGTCGCGCGAAAACGAGCACCATGCCGTCAGGCAATGAGACACTGGTCTCCGTCGCCCCGGCTGGGGTAATCCGGTCCGTCGGCGGTAACTTGCCGCTGAATTGAGGGGCCTTCGCACCCGCAGCCTCCGCCAACGCCCGCAGAAGTTCGCTGACCGTCGGCACACCCGCCGGCGGGGGCATCAAGGCCGATGTTTGAACCGCTCGCACGCCGGCATGGAGGAAAGTCCCGCCCATCTCGCACGCCAGAGCCACCGGCAGGACGACCTCAGCCGATTCGGTGGTCTGGTTCGACAGCGCCGCCGCCGCCACCGCAACAGCCGGCCCAGCCCAGCCGAACATGCCAAGTGAGTCCACGCCAAGCGATACCCGGACGCCGTTGTCCGACTTCATTGCTTCTGCCAGGGAAATCAACCCAAGATGCTCCCTGACCCGCACGGCAGCGAGGGCGTTTGCACCGATTGTCTGCGCCGAGACGCCCCCACCGTGAGATTTCGCCAGTTCGCCGGCCTGCTTGCCGACTCGCCGCCAAATGCCTCCCCTGCCCGGCTCTGCCGAGATAATCACGCCCAGCCTCTTGCAGCCTTCGACAGCCGAGGCCACTTCGTCGCCGACCAGTGCGTCCGCTTCGGCGCTGGGCCGACATGTAATCCGCCGGGTTGCGAATTTCAATGTAACGCCCCCGCCGGTGTCGATTACCACCAGCGGCGCTCGCCGATGCTGCGCCAGGGCGTCCATCACGCCACGAGCGCATCGCGGATTGGCGGCGAAGGCGTCGCCGACGACGACAAATCCGTCGCAGCCGGTCAGGTCTTCATCAGACAGATACGCCGCCCCAGCCGACTCGATGCCCAGCAGGAGTTGCTCATCTTCCGGCGCTACCACGCAACACAACTGAACGCCGTCCCAGGATGCAACTATTTCCGCAGCGGCTGCAATTTCCTCCAGAGGCAGGTTCCCGTCAATCAGCACCGTCGCGTCGCCGGTCATACGTTCCGCCGCAGCGGCAATATCGACCGGCCAGCGCAAACGATACGGCGACCCCAGCAGTTCGCCAAGGGCCGAACCGCGAGGACACAGACCAGCCCCCGCCTCGGTGGGATACTCAATGGCCGGAATATCAGGGGCGCCCCACCCCAACTCCAGCCGACACATCGCCGGGCAAAGAGTGCAGCAGGTCGGATTGTTCTGATTGACAGAATTCACCATTTGCTCGATATTATGTGTCCCGTGAACGCTTTCAATGTCTAATGTCTAATGACCAATGTCTATTCAATGACTAATGTCTAATGACTAACCGCTTCCGGCGCTGCGAAAGATTGAAACAAAAATAAGGTGGAGATTCTTTTGGACATTAGTCATTAGACATTCATTAGTCATTGGTCATTGGACATTAGACATTTTTTTCAAAACACGTTCGGATAATCTTTAATCAGCGAATACTGCATATCAGGCCCGTCTTTACAGAGGTAATAAGGCCCGATGTTGCACCGCCCGCACTTGCCCATCCCGCAACTCATCCGCCGGTTCATCGAAAGATATATCTGCTCCGGCGTAAGCCCCTCTTCCATAAGGGTTTGGGTAGTGAATTTGAGCATTATACTCGGCCCGCAGACAAAGGCGATGCAGTTGGGCCGGTCAATGTCCATATCCTTTAATAATGTAGTAACGACGCCGACGTTGCCGTCCCAGCCCGATTCGGGCCGATCTATACTGCACGTGAAGTCCACCTTTTCCGTACCGGCCCATTCATCGTATTGCTTCCTGTAGAGCAATTCGCTCGTATCACGTGCGCCGTACTTGATGCTGACGCGTTTTACCCGCTCCAGCCTCGCAAGCAGCGCGTAAATTAGCGCCCGCAACGGCGCAAGCCCGACCCCGCCGCCGACCACCAGCACCTCCTTGCCGTCGAGTTTATCGACCGGGTAGCCCTTCCCGAACGGCCCGCGGAGGCCTAGTGTCTGCCCGGCGGCACACTCGTGGAGTTGGTCGGTCAGCACGCCGGTCTTGAGGATTGTTATGGCGATCCGCTCCGGCTCCAGCGGGCTGGAGGACGGAGTGAACGGGCCTTCGCCCACTCCCGGCAGCGTCAACTGGGCGAACTGACCGGCCTTGAAACGGTATGGAGAAGCCGGCTTAAGCACCAGCGTCTTAATCGTCGGCGTCTCGTCGATTACCTCGACGAGTTCGGCCGGTTCCGGTTCGTATGGATTCTCTGAATTCACTTGGCCAGGTCCTCAACCACCTTGCGAATATCGATAGCGCCGGGACACGCATCGACGCATCGTCCGCAGCCCACGCAGCCGAGCATCCCGTACTGCTGGGGCGAATAAACGAACTTGTGCAGAATGCGATTGGCCAGCCGGCTGCGAAGTTCGGGACGCGGCGAGATTTTCATGTTCTCCCCGCCGGCCATGCGGTGATACGTGCTCAACAGGCAACTGTCCCACGTGCGTACGCGTTCCGCCGACTTCGGCGCTACCTTGTGATCAAACAGATAGAAGCAATGGCATGTCGGGCAGATGTTCGTGCACGCGCCGCATTCGACGCAATCGGCTGCGTGGCGCTGCCAGGATTCGTCGTCGTCCAAAGGCAGGACCGGCGGGTTCGCGTCGGTGGCGCTGAAGGCGTATTCGCTATTCTGCTTTTTGAGTCGCTGGACCATCGCCTCGCGGACACTCTGCCGGGCGGTTAACTGTTCAGCCGAGGCTTCGGGCCAACCAGCCAAGACCAATTCCCCGCCTTTATCGGTCATCGGCTCGACGAGATACCCATCTTCTTCCAGCGCCGTAACGTTAATATCCGCTCCGTCGCCTTCTTCAACGTAAGGCTGGCCGTCAACAAGCACGCAGCAGCACGTCTCGGCACAATCGGCGCAGTCGCACGAAACGATTGTCGTGTTATTCCTGCGGGCGCGGTAGGCGGGGTCGTCGAAATCGCCCTCCAGCATGACCTTGTCGAGGTATTTCCAGGCCCGCAGTTCACAGGCCCTAACGCCGACAATGACAGTTTTGGCTTCTGCGACGGCGACGGGGGATGCGCCTGGTCCGTACCTTGCGACCGTCTCGGCCGCCGGAAGAAAAAAGCCTTTGGCGCTCTGGGCGGCGCGGGGTTTGCCGAGGGCTGGAGGATCGCCGGTGTCAGACTCGAAGCGACGCACCCAGGAACCCAAAACCGTCGCCGCCGGCGCAAGAACAGTCTTTCCGTCCAGGCTGGATAACCACTTCACAAATTTGTCTTTCGGCAGGTAATAGACCGCCACAACCTTCTCCGGAAAGACACTCTGGAATCGACAAAATCTACGTGTTCACTTCTGCAAAGCAAGCAGTATAGGATGCAACTCTCCGACATTACAACATCAAATTGAGAAATTTTTCACAAAAGACACAAAACGACAATTTTGCATCCCGATCCGATTGCCGGTTGCCCGCCGCCTGCAAGTAGCATAGACTTATCCGCCTGCACGCGGGAGTGAGTTGATGAATTTAGCGTACTTTGATTGCTTCTCCGGAGCGGCCGGCGACATGATCGTCGGGGCGCTGCTGGATGCGGGTCTGGACTTCGAAGCACTGCAAAAGCAACTTGCCGGACTGAAACTTCCCGGCTGCGACATCTCGGCTTCGAAGGTCCGTCGCGGCGCACTGGCCGGAACGAAGTTCACGGTAACAGCGTCCGAGGCGGACCAGCCCCACCGCAATCTGGATGACATCCTGTCGATTATTCGCAGCGCCGCCCTGCCGGGGCGGTCCGCCGAGACCGCCGAGGCGATATTTCGCCGACTGGCCCAGGCCGAAGCCAAGGTCCACGATATGGACGTCGCCAAAATCCATTTTCACGAAGTTGGAGCCGTCGATAGTATTATTGACATAGTGGCCGCTGCCGTTGGAATCGAAATGCTCGGTATCGAAGAGGTCCACTGCTCGCCGATTCCGCTTGGGCGTGGAACGGTCGAGGCCGAACACGGAACGCTTCCTCTGCCTGCGCCGGCTACGGTCGAACTTCTCAAAGGGGCGACAACCGCCGAAGCAATAACCGAAGGTGTAACCGGCGAACTGACCACCCCCACCGCCGCGGCCGTACTGACCACTCTGGCGCGTTCGGTCGGCCCGGTTCCGGCGATGGCGCTGTCGGCCGTCGGATACGGCGCCGGCTCGCGCGAAGATACCGGACCGGGCGAGCCGCCGAACCTCCTGCGAGTGTTCATAGGCAACTCTGCCGATGACGGCTCAGTCGATTGCATGGTGGAACTGTCGGCCAATCTGGACGACTGCACCGGCGAGGTAATCGGAGCGACGATTGAGAAATTGCTCCAGGCCGGTTGCGCCGATGCATGGGCTGCGCCGATTTATATGAAAAAGTCCCGCCCGGCGTGGACGCTGTCGGCTTTGTGCGCGCCGGCTGATGTCGGACGGGCGGAAGAAATCATCTTCACCGAAACTACGACGCTCGGCGTCCGCCGGCGGACCTGCACGCGAAGCAAACTCGCCCGCAGGCACGTAACAGTTGAAACCGCCTACGGGCCGATTCGTGTAAAGATCGGCAGCGGCGACGGGAACACCATAACCGCCTCGCCGGAGTTCGCCGATTGCTCGTCGGCCGCCGAGGCTCACGGCGCGCCGGTCAAAGAAGTAATCGCCGCAGCGATTCAAGTTCACCGCGAATCGCAGGAAGGAAATTAATCCACGAATCCCGACCATGACAGCATTGACGATAATCCTGATTGTTCTGACGAGCGGTGTGCTGGCTGTGTGGACGTCTCGCCACTGGATGATAAACAGACAGCATAAGCACGGATTCGTGCTGGCGGAAGATTATCCAGAAAGTAATCCGGGCAACCCTCCCCCGCGGATCAGCGTTTTCGTCGCCGCCAAGGATGAGGCCGAAAACATCGAGCAGTGCGTCCGTTCGATGCTCGACCAGGATTACCCGAATTTCGAGATGATCGTCGCCAACGACCGCAGCACTGATGCGACAGCTGCGATAGCCGAACGTATCGCGGCGGAGGATGATCGTCTCCGCCTTATCAACATTGAACATCTGCCCGACGGGTGGTGCGGCAAGAATAACGCCATGCAGACCGCCATCGCCACCACCGGCAGCGATTGGCTTTGCATGATCGACGCCGACTGCCGGCAGACTTCCAAACGCACGCTGTCCGTGGCGTTTGCCTACGCCGAGCAGACCGGTGCGGACCTGCTCAGTATCCTGCCGAACCTCCAGATGCATACATTCTGGGAAAACGTCGCCCAGCCGGTGTGCAGCGGAATAATGATGATCTGGTTCCACCCCGACAAGGTCAACGACCCAGCCAAGCCGCACGCATACGCCAACGGCGCGTTCATGCTGATGAAACGGTCGGTCTATGAGCAGATCGGCACGCACGAGGCCGTCAGGGACAAGGTCAACGAAGACATGCACATGGCCGCTCGTATCAAGTCGGCCGGGCTGAACCTGCGCGTGGTTCGCAATGACGGGCTAAGCACGGTGCGAATGTACACGTCGCTGCGCGAGACGCTCCGTGGCTGGAGCAGGATATTCTATGGAACCTTCGGGACACTGAAGCGGCTGGGCGTATCTTTAATGGTGCTGATAGTGATGGGCCTGCTGCCGTACGCAGCCGTGATTATAGGTCTGGCCGCCGCGTCGGCCGGGGCCGAACCGGCCGGACTCTTCCTTGCCCTGGCCTTGCTTGGTATAGCGGCAGCCGCGATGCAAATAAGTATTATCTGGCGGTTCTGCCCGATAATAGGAGCGAAATCGCAAATGGCGCTGACCTATCCCCTCGGATGTGTTGTCGGCATAGTCGCGCTGGTTTCGGCCATGACCAAACTCCGCCGCGGCGCTCAAATCACCTGGCGAAATACCGCCTATAAAAAGGAATAGGGAACGGTCAAAAGGAACGAGGGGCTTTTTCTTTAAAAAAGTCCTTTACGTTTTCCCGTCGCTTGTTAGAATATCATCTCGATTTGCGGCGGGCGAATTTTATACCCGACCCGCGTGAGGTATTCAACGTGCCGAAGATGAAAACAAATAAGTCGGTGGCCAAGCGGATAAAGATAACCGCCAGGGGCAAACTGAAGCGTCATCGCCCGATGGCAGGCCACTTGAAATCGACCAAGGGCGCTAAGCGCGTACGCAACCTGCGCAAGAGCCGACTGCTCTCCAAAGGGTTTGCAAAACACGCCAAGAGGCTTATGGGTCTATAACAACTTACCGTAAGGCCGACTGGGAACGACAACACCCGTATCGCGCGGGGTCCATCGGCCAGAGAGGAACGTATTATGCCACGAGTAAGAAAAGGTGCAGCCCGCACCCAAAAGCACAAAAAGGTCCTCAAAGCAGCCCGCGGATACATCGGAGCCGGTTCACGGCGATACCGCGCCGCAAAGGAGGCCGTCCTTCGCGCAGGCCAGTACGCGACGATTGGGCGAAAACTAAAGAAGCGGGATTTCCGCAGACTCTGGATTACGCGCATCTCCGCCGCCTGCAGGATGCGCGGGCTGACCTACAGCCGATTTATGAACGCCCTTTCATCCCACGGCATCACAATCAATCGCAAGTCGCTGGCTGACATTGCCGTATCCGACCCAGCCGCCTTCGACAAGATTGCCGCCGTCGCCGCCGGTAAGCCCCCCGCAAAAAAACCTGTCGCCAAGGCCGCTGTCGAAAAAGCCCCGCCGGCAAAGGCGGAGGCAAAACCCGACGTCGAAAAGAAGACAATCACCAAAGCGGAAAAGAAACCCGCCGCCAAAAAGACCACGACCAAAAAGACGGTCAAAAAGGCCGCCGTCAAAAAAACGACGGCCGCTAAAAAAACCACTACAAAAAAAACGGTAAAGAAAAAAACCACCACGAAGAAAACTGCAACCACCAAAACAAGCAAAAAAAGCGCTGCGACGAAAAAGAAAAAATAATCTGCAACAACCCGTTACCGTCGCCGGCACGGCGACGAATCAAGTCGCCTGCGTAATATCGTTATTCGTCGCCGTACCGGCGACGGCTAAACAGATAACCTGGAAAGATGTAGTTCACAGGTAAGGCATGTCAAACATAGAAAACATTGAACGGCTTGAGGAATTCCATAAGCAAGCGTTAGAGGAATTGCGAGAGGCCGTCCAACCCGACTCGTTGGAACAATGGCGGATTCGCTATCTTGGCTCCCACGGTGAGGTCAAGGCGCTGATGCAGCGTCTCAAAGACCTCCCGCCGGATGAAAAACCCGCCTTCGGAAAACGCATCAACGAAATCAAACAGGAACTGACGCGGGAATTTCAGAAGGCGAAAGGCCGACGGGCCGACGTTGAGACTACAGCGAGAAAAAAATCCTTCGATATGACCCTCCCCGGCGCACCCGTGGCGATCGGGCACAAGCACATCATCACACAGACGATCGAGGAGATAGCCGAAATCTTCGCCCGCATGGGCTTTACCGTCGCTTATGGTCCTGAAGTCGAGGACGAGTGGCATATATTCGACGCTCTGAATATGCCGGCATCTCACCCCGCACGCGACCCGCTGGACAGTTTTTACATCACCGAGACGGTGATCCTTCGCTCCGAAACTTCCAACGTTCAGATTCGCGTAATGGAGTCGCAGGACCCGCCGGTCCGCATCATCAGCCCCGGGCGGGTCTATCGTCCCGATACCGTCGATGCGACACACTCTTTCATGTTCCACCAGGTCGAAGGGCTGTACGTTGATGAAGGCGTCAGCATGGTTGATCTCAAGACGCACCTTGACCAATTCTGCAAGGTGTATTTCGGGCATGAGGTCGCCACGCGTTTCAGGCCTCACTTTTTCCCGTTCACCGAACCGTCGGCCGAGGTGGACATCTCCTGCCATCTCTGCGCGGGCGACCGCGAAGATTGCCCGATCTGCAAAGGCACCGGCTGGATCGAACTTGGCGGGTGTGGTATGGTCGATCCGAACGTCCTTGAAGCCGTGGGCTATGATGCTGAGAAATACACCGGCTACGCCTTCGGCTTCGGCATCGAGCGTATGGTAATGCGAAAATACAACATCCCTGACATTCGACTGCTGTTCGAAAACGACGTCCGTTTCCTGAGACAGTTTTAAATTAGTGCGATAAAGTACGCTTATTCATTGCTCGCTCTAACTCCGATACCTAAAGTTACATTTCAATAATCCGATAATGGTAGAGGAGGGATGTTTTATAAATACTCGACAGAGTCGGCAATTTTCGGAATTGCGGGAAAAACGCGGAGTAATCATGGCTGATACAATTGAATCGTTCGTTGAGAAGTTACAGAAGGACGGCATCGAGGCCGGTCAGACCGAGGCGGCCAAACTCCTCGACGGCGCCCGAGCCGAGGGCGAAAAGACCATCGCCGACGCAAAAGCCCAGGCCGACGGCATAACGTCCGACGCCCGCGCCGAGGCTGAACGCACCGTCAGGCAGGGAACCGACGAACTGGAACTCGCCTGCCGCGACACCCTCCTCCGTCTCCACGAGGCCGTTATGCGGTCCATCCGCACCATTCTGGAACGGGCAGCCCAAACGCAGTTGAAAGACAAGGAATTCCTGGCAAATCTTGTCCGCGAGGTGGTCGTCCAGTACGCCGGCAAAGACGCCAGGGGTGATCGTCCTATCGAGGTTAAGGTAAGCGACGAGATGCTCGATACGTTATCAGCGTGGGCGGCCGGCGAGTCGGCCGGTCAGGCCGGGGGACCGACGATGGACATCGCCCTGGCCGGCGGACTCAAATCGGCGGGCTTCGAGTACAGTTCAGCGGGCGGGACGGTCGAGGTTACGCCCGAATCGGTCGCCGGTGTGCTCAGCGAAATGGTATCGCCAAAATTACGTGAAATGATAACAAAACCATAAAGCCCGCAGATGAACGACTCGTGCTTCGTAGCGAAGTAGCGATACTTCGCAGAGTAGCAAGCGACTCTGCCGGAAATAACCGATGCCGAAAGGATAAACGAACTTTTTTATGTCAAACCGTTATTTTTTCATTCTGACTGCCCTGCCGACCCTGCCGGACCTGGGCGAGGCGCCGCCGATGGACCTGCGGGAATTCCGTCAACTGACCTGCGAAGAAGCGCAGGCTGCGGCTATGGTCGATGCGGTTCTGCTGGAGCAGGACCTCCTGTCGCGCGAAGCGGTTCTCGCCGGTGAAATCGAGCAGGCGGACGGCGTGGTACTAACGAATGAGCAGGTCGCCGGCGATGAGCCGCTGCCGGAATTCCTCACCGGCCCCGCCGACAGGCAGCACCGCGTAGCCGCCGATGCGATGTGGGAAGCGTATTACCGATATGTACGCCGCTCTGCCGCGAAATACAACAGCCCGTTCCTGCGCGAATGGACAGGCTTTGAGGTAACGCTCCGAAATGCGCTCGCCGAGGAAAGGGCGAACAAACTTGGGCTGGACGTGCACGATTACCTCATCGCCGACGACCTCGTCGATGAGACGGAATCCATGACCGAGGCCGTCTCTGCCTGGGCTGAAGCGCCCGACCCGCTGTCGGCGCTGAAAGTGCTGGACCAGCGACGCCGGCAGTGGCTTGAGGAACATTCGAGATACTTTACCTTCGCCGTTGATGAACTCCTGGCATACGCCAGAGAACTGGTATTAGTGAACAGGTGGCATGTACTTGAACAGAAAATGTCTAATGACCAATGACCAATTTCCAATTTCGACGGTGCACGTAGGCATTAGGCATTGATTAGACATTAGACATTAGTCATTTTTTGAGGGTACAGAACGTGGCTGGAAGAATAGTTGCTGTTTTCGGAAACATGGTAACGGCGGAACTGGACCACGACGTAATTCAGAATGCCGTGGCTTACTGCTGCCGGGACGACGGTGCTCGCCTGGTAAGCGAGGTTATCCGCATACGAGGCAACCAGGCCGATTTGCAGGTCTTCGAGGAGACCCGCGGGCTGCGAGTCGGCAACAACGTCGAGTTCACCGAGGAGATGCTCTCGGTGGTCCTTGGTCCGGGACTGCTGGGGCAGGTCTATGACGGCCTCCAGAACCCGCTGTACGAAGTGGCTGAACAGGAAGGATTTTTCCTGACGCCCGGCGTCTATCTCCACGCCCTGCCGACCGACGTTGAATGGGAGTTCACGCCGACCGCCGAGGCCGGCCAGGTCGTATCCGCCGGCGATACGCTCGGAACCGTTCCGGAAGGCATCTTCAAACACCACATAATGGTCCCGTTCAATCTTCGCGGCGAATTCACCATCGAAAAAATCGCCGAGGACGGAAAATACACCATCGAAAAGGAAATCGCCGTCCTGACCGGCAAAGACGGACAGGAAATTCCCGTTACGATGCAGCAGACCTGGCCGTTGAAGATTCCCCTGAACATCTCGTCTGAACGCTTGTTGCCGACCAAGCCGCTGGTTACGAAGATTCGTATTATCGACTCTCTGTTTCCGATTGTCCGCGGCGGGACGTACTGCATACCGGGTCCGTTCGGGGCAGGCAAGACGGTCCTCCAGCAACTGACCAGCCGGCACGCCGACGTTGACATCGTTATCGTCGCCGCCTGCGGCGAGCGGGCCGGCGAAGTCGTCGATACGATCCGCGAGTTCCCCAACCTTATCGACCCGCGCACCGGCAAGACGCTGATGGAGCGAACGATCATCATCTGCAACACGTCGGCCATGCCGGTAGCCGCCCGCGAGGCGTCGGTATATACCGCCGTTACCCTGGCGGAATACTACCGTCAGATGGGCCTGCACGTGCTGCTCCTGGCCGATTCGACCAGCCGATGGGCGCAGGCGATGCGTGAGGTTTCAGGCCGGCTTGAGGAAATCCCCGGCGATGAGGCCTTCCCCGCCTACCTCGAAAGCCGGATCGCCGGCTTCTACGAGCGGGCCGGTTACGTCCGCCTGAATGACGGGCGGTACGGTTCGGTAACAATCGGCGGGACGGTAAGCCCGGCCGGGGGAAACTTCGAGGAACCCGTTACACAGGGCACGCTCAAGGTCGTCGGAGCCTTTGAAGGCTTATCCCGCACCCGCAGCGATGCACGAAAATACCCCGCCATCGACCCGCTGGAATCATGGAGCAAGTACACCGGAATAATCGACCCAGCCGAGGTGAACGAGGTCAAAAACCTTCTGCGCAGAGGCAGCGAAGTTCACCAGATGATGACAGTCGTCGGCGAAGAAGGCACGACTGTCAAAGACTTCGCAGCCTATCTCAAGAGCGATTTCTTCGACAACGTCTATCTCCAGCAGAACGCCTTCGACAAGATCGACGGCGCAACCGACGCCGAACGACAGAAATTCGTCTTCGCAAAGTGCCTTGAGGTGTTGAGGCTGGATTTCGGCTTCGAGAGCAGGGAACAGGCCCGCGAGGTAATCGTCCACGTCGCCGACCTGTTCAGGAACTGGAACTACGCCGCGATGGACTCGGACGAATTCAAAAAGATCCTCGCCGACATAGACGAAACCGTCGCATCCAAAGGCGGAACGGCGAAGGAAGAAGCAATAATGTCTAATGTCTAATGTCTAATGACCAATGAATGTCTAATGACAAATGACCAATAAGTCACCAAAAGCCAACAAAGGTTATAAGGACAGAAAGAAATGTTACCTTTTTGGGAAAGTTATTCAGTTAGGCTCTGTCTGAAAAGTATTTCAGACAGGCTTTCAGCATTCAGCGGTCAGCATTCAGGTCCTTTGTTTATTGGGTTTTTGCTGACTGCTGAAGGCTGATTGCTGAACGCTTTGGGGCAATGTCTGACTTTTCAGACAGAGCCTAGTCATTAGGCATTAGACATTGAATAGACATTGGTCATTAGACATTAGTCATTTTGAGTCCGGGCCTGCATGAAACAGATTTGGAGTCTTTGGATATGAGAAAATATTACAACGAAATAACCGCTATCGCCGGCAGCGTCGTCAAGGTAACGGCCACGGGCGTGTCCTACGATGAACTGGCCTCCATCACTACCAACCAGACCTCGTCGCTGGCGCAGGTCATCAGGCTGGAGGGCAACGAGGTCTCGCTCCAGGTATTCGCGGGCACGCAGGGCATCTCGACGGGCGACCGTGTTCGTTTCTTCGGCCGGCCGATGCAGGTGCCGTTCTCGCCGAACCTTATGGGGCGGATATTCGACGGCGCGGGCAAACCCAGAGACGACAAACCCGACCTGTCCGACGAACCCATCGACATCGGCACGCCGGCGATTAACCCCATAAAACGGCAACTGCCAAGCAAGATGGTCCGCACCGGAATACCCATGATCGACATCTTCAACTCGCTGGTCGAATCGCAGAAACTGCCGATCTTCTCCGTCCCCGGCGAGCCGTACAACGAACTTCTCGCCCGCGTCGGACTACAGGCCGAAGCCGACGTAATCATCCTCGGCGGGATGGGCCTGAGGCACGATGATTACCTGATCTTCCGCAACGCATTTGAGGCCGGCGGCGTTACCAGCCGAACGATTATGTTCATCCACACCGCCGCCGACCCGGTGGTTGAATGCCTGATGGTGCCCGACCTGTGCACAGCCGTCGGCGAGAGTTTCGCGCTACAGGGCAAAAATGTTCTCGTCCTGCTGACCGACATGACGGCCTTTGCCGATGCGTTGAAGGAAGTGGCTATCATTATGGAGCAGATACCCTCCAACCGAGGTTACCCCGGCGACCTCTACAGCCAGTTGGCGCGCCGATACGAAAAGGCCGTCGATCTGGACGGCGCAGGATCAATGACGCTCCTGGCCGTTACCACAATGCCCGGCGACGACGTAACCCACCCCGTCCCCGACAACACCGGATATATCACCGAAGGCCAGTTCTACCTCCGTGGCGGGCATATTGAGCCGTTCGGAAGCCTGTCGCGCCTGAAACAACTGGTCAACGGCGAGACGCGCGACGACCATCGAGCCATCATGAACGCCTGCATCCAACTCTACGCCGGCGCGCGCGAAAGCAAAGAAAAGCAGGCAATGGGGTTCGAAAGTTCCGAGTGGGATGAAAAACTCCTCAAGTACAGCGACCTGTTCGAAAGCAAAATAATGGACCTTTCCGTCAACATCCCGCTGGAAGAAGCGCTGGATGAATGTTGGAAAATGCTCGCCGATTGCTTCGAACCGGAAGAAACCGGAATCAGGCGAAGCATCATTGAAAAACACTGGCCTCGGGAAATCGCCGACGCCGAAGCAGCATAACAATTGCGGACTTGTCCCGGCGTAGCCTTGGCGAAGCCGGATTGCGGATTGAAAAAAGATATTCGTGTAATTCGTGGACAAATGGCACGAAAGATAAGACTAACTCGACCCGAATTAAAGCGGCAGCGCGACGCGCTGGAGCGGTTTGAGCGCTATCTGCCCATGCTGAAACTCAAGCAGCAGCAGTTGCAGTTGACGATCCGGGAGGTTTGGCGACGCCGGCAGAAAGCCCATGCCGAAGCGGACCAGGTCCGCAAACACATCGACTGCTATCGACCCGTACTACTGGACACCGCCGGTATTAATGTAACGGAACTCGCTTCGCCGACCGAGGTTCACACAAGCGAGGAAAACATCGCCGGGGTCCGAATACCGATCTTCGAGTCCGTCTCGTTTCCACTTGCCGATTACAGCCTGTTCGCCACCCCCCCGTGGGTTGACAAGGCCCTGGCCGATAACCGCGAACTTAACGAAAAAACCGCGTGCGCCGGCATCATCGACCGCCGATACGAACTGCTGAACAAGGCGCTGACAAAGGTCATCCAGCGCGTCAACCTCTTCGACAAAGTCCTGATCCCCCGCAGCCGGGAGAACATCCGCGTTATCCGCATTCACCTCGGCGAAGAACAGACAGCCGCCGTCGGACGGGCGAAACTCGCCAAGGGCAAACTGAAAGCGCGAGAACGTTCAGCCGGGTCCGCATTCGCCACAGTGGAAATGGAGCCACAGCCGTGATCGTGAAGATGAAAAAAGTCTTCGTCGTTACCCGTACCGCCTCGCGCGAGACACTGCTGGAAGAATTGCGAGCTCTCGGCGTGATGCACATGGAGCCGGTCGATGCCGCTGCCGATGCACCGGAAGAACTTTCCGACAAACTCACCCGCGTACGCCAGGCCGGCCAGGCACTCGCGTCAGTTACCCCCGCCGGTGAAAAACCGGAAATGGACGCCGACGCCGCCGCCGATGAAATACTGTCGATATTCCATCGTATGCACGAAAATCGCAACCGCCTGGCCACACTGCACCGCGAAGCCGACAGGCTGGGAATCTGGGGCGAACTGCGACGCGAACAACTCGACGCATTGGCCGAGGCATCCGTGCCGGTAAAGTTCTATTCCGTCCCGGAAAAACAACTCGCCGAAATCGCCGCCGAGTGCGTCGCCACGTTGGGCAATCTGCCCGGAAAACGCCTGCTTGTGGGCGTCGTCCAGCGTGACGGCGAGCCGACTCTGCCCGAAGACGCCACCGAAATCGAACCGCCTAAGCGAGACCTGCCCGCCGTCCGCGCCGAAGCCGGCCGGGTCGATAAAGCAATGACCGACGACGCAGATCGCCTGGCGCAATTGGCGAACCTGTCCGACGTGCTGGCCCGACGCGGCGAGGAACTCGCCGCCGAGGTCGAGTACGCCCAGGCCCTTGCCGGCGCGATGAAAGGCGACAACCTCTTTGCCGTTCAGGGCTGGGTCCCCGCCGACCATGCCGATACGCTGTCAGCCGGCCTGGCCGAGCGCGATATAATCGCCGCCGTCGATTCGCGCGAACCGGCCGAGGGCGAAGCCCCCCCCACCCTCATCAAATACCCCCGATGGGCCAGACCGATAAAGGGGCTGTTCGACATCCTGGGAACCTTCCCCGGATACGAGGAAATCGACCTGTCAAAATTTTTCATGGTCGCCCTTCCGCTCTTTGCGGGAATGCTAATCGGCGATGCCGGATACGGACTGATCTTCCTGCTGCTGCCGGCGATATTCTATCGGAAACTCATCGCCAAAGCCGGTAAGGTGAAAGTCCACCTGCTGATGACCTTTGGAGCAGCCACGCTCATCTGGGGCGTGCTGACGGCCAATTACTTCGGTGTCAGTCCTGATACGATGGCCTATGCCGGCGGATATACAAAGATTGTGAACGGGAATACATTGGCGGACTGCCAGGCTATGTCAGCGGCGAATGGCGGATGGGCATCTGTCGGCAAGGCGATGATCGCCACCGGCCCGATCTGGAACGCCGACCCCGAATTGATTCAACAGATGCTCATCAAGATAAGTTTTATTATCGGAGCGTTGCACCTGACACTGGCCCACCTTCGCCACGCGCTGATGCTTGCGCCCAATATTCGTGCTTTATCGCAAATCGGCTGGGCGGTGTTCGAGTGGGGTATGCTGGGCGTAATCTGGCAGTTGTTCTTCATCGGTATCAACAATCCCTGGAACCCGCTGATTTTCGTGCTGCTAGGCGCGGGATTCGCCCTTGCGCTGCTGTTCACCCATCCCGGCAGGAACCCGGCAAAGGTGATCGGAATGGGGCTGGCATCGTCGCTGCTGCCGATAATCGGCACCTTTTCAGACACGATGAGTTACATCCGCCTGATGGCCGTCGGATTGGCCAGTTATTACATCGCCGCCGCCTTCAATACGCTGGCGTATCAACTGGCACAGGTGGCGACGTGGTTTGCCGCCGTGCCAATACTGCTTTTCGGTCATGGCCTGAATATCGGCCTGGCTATGATTGCTATCTTCGCCCACGGCGTCCGGCTGAATATGCTGGAGTTCTCCAGCAACGCCGGCGTGCAGTGGGCAGGTCATCCGTATAAACCCTTTAAGAGAATTCAAGTTCAGGAGAATTGAGAATGGAATTTCTGGGACAGTTGGGACTGGGACTGGCGTTGGGTTTGGCTGCTATTGGTAGTGCCCTGGGCATCGGAGCAGCCGGCAGGGCCGCCGCGGGAGCGTGGGCGAAGGAAGCAAAGGCGGGAAAAAGCCTGAACTTCTCCTACATCATCCTCGTCGGCATGCCGCTCTCGCAAACCATCTACGCCTTCATAATCATGCTCGTAGGCCTGAAGGCCCGCGTCTATGATCCGCAGATGCTTGCGGCAAACGCCGGGGCGCTGTTCGGTATCGGCCTGGCCTGCGGGCTTGGCGAACTATTCAGCGCCTGGATGCAGGGACTTATAGGCGCAGCCGCATGCCGGTGCATGTCAGAAGGCGAAGGCAAAGGCCTGGCGTTCCTGATCATCGCAATGGGCATCGTCGAGACCGTCGGCCTGTTCAGTTTCGTATTCCTGCTCCTGGTGATGCCGTAAAACATCCGCCCTTCCGGGAAGGATAATACGAGCCGCGACCGTAAGAGAGCGGTCGGCAAGACGTTCGCTATCGGTTGGACCGCTCCCTTACGGTCGCGGCTCGTTTATCTCCCACCAGCGCATCAAGTTTGTGCGTCGGGTATAAGAAGCCCAGCCATTCGAATGGCTGGGCTTGCCTTTCATCCGGTTGACCGGCGGGCGGCAATGCCTTCTAATGGTGTATTAACGGGGCGTAGCTCAGCTTGGTAGAGTGCCTGCTTTGGGAGCAGGATGTCGCTGGTTCAAATCCAGTCGCCCCGATTTTTCGGCGAAGCCGAAAAATAGAGCAGGTGAACAGTAGAACAGTGGAACAGGTGAAAAGCAGGCTGACGCCAGCCCGCGGCCCCCACCAGCAACCAAGGCGGTGCCGCTCACCTGCGGTCTCCTGTTCACCTGATCACCTGTTCAGTTGTTGGGGTTTGTGATGGCTTTCATGTTCGAAAATCTCGACGTGTATCAAAAAGCCGTTGATTTCATCGATCAAATCACTTCTCTGACCGAACAATTTCCGCGAGGATATTATTTTCTTACCAACCAGTTGAACCGCGCAGCATTATCCATCGCCACCAACCTGGCTGAAGGCAACGGCAGATTCACAAAAGCCGACCGGAAAAACTTCTTTATCATTGCCCGCGGCAGCGCACAGGAATGTATTCCTCTCCTGGAATTATCCAAAAGAAAACAACTGATTCCTGAATCAACCATCGCCAAACTGCGAAACCAGCTTGAAACCATTGCCAAGATGATCTCCGGCCTGATAAAGGGACTGGAAAATCGAAAGGTTTGAATCCATCGCCGAACTATCGGTTCAAGCGGAAGGCTTTTTTTCTTGCGCACGCAGGGCTTAGAATCGCTGCATGCAGACGTGCGGTTCAAACTTCGAGGGGAGGCGACTGGATTGCCAAACTGTGAAGGACGAGACAGATGAATGATTTCCGCAGCCAAATTCCGCAAAGCGCCTTCATTAATGCTCAGGTAATTCATGATGCAATGGTCGATTATGACCTTGAGCGCAGCCTGACCCAATGGAGCGAGCACTATAAGATACCGAAATGGAATTTGATAAACCCAGCCCACGTTGCTTCGCTGTTGTACTGTCTGATAGTTGTACCAAAAGAGCTCTGGGATCCTCCGTCAAACGACGACGTCTTTGTACAGATCGGCAAGTACCGACCCCTGGACCTGTTCACGGTTAGGAGATGGACGCAGCCCGCCAATGAAAATTGTATCCGAGATTTCTTGCGTCACCTGCGCAACGCGATTTCCCACGTGAGGTTCACTGTCGATGGCAAACACAACTTCGAGTTTTGGGACGAGCGGCAGCGCGTTGAGAATTACCGCGTGTCCATCACCCGGGACAAACTGGCTAGGTTCTTGAGCATCGTCGGGCATCAACTGGCAAACCTGCGGAGCCGCTGAGATCAGGCGTTGTGCCCTCTACAAAACTGATCGTCCGCTCCAGGATTTCGAAGAAACCAGAAATGTAAGGCAGCGGAGGTTCGCCTGACGGTTCGAAGTTCGGACAGTCGCCCCGACATTGACAAAAAGCCTTCCGATGTGTACAATTGTGCGCATGAAGTACGTGGCGGACACGAATACATTCCTGGCGGTGGCGCTGAATGAACCGGAGAAATCCTGGCTCATCCAGGTGACCGAGGGACATGACTTGGCGGCCCCGGCGGTCCTGCCGTACGAAATCGGAAACGCTCTGTCGGCGCTGGCTAAGAGAAATATCGTCCTTACCGAACAGCTGCCGGACATATGGGATGCTGTTGCCGGTGTTGCCGTCGAACTGGTGGACATCGACATTCAAGCGGCTCTTGCCCTGGCTGGACGCTTCGGCATCTATGCCTATGACGCCTACTTCTTACAATGTGCCTTTGAGACACGATGTTCGCTGCTGACGCTCGATAAGGGCATGAAGCAAGTGGCGAAGCAATTGGATATCAGAGTTGTGGAGCAAACATGAAAGTCTATACATACTCACAGGCACGGCAGAATCTCTCGCAAGTCCTGAATCGCGCCAAGACCGAGGATGTTGCGATCCGCAGACGCGGCGGGGAGGTGTTCGCTGTAGTGCCTCAGCGCCAAGGCGGATCGCCCTTTGATATTACCGGCGTCAAGACCAAAGCGGAAACATCAGACATTCTGTCGGCGGTCCGCGAGGTTCGGTCAAGACAAGCCCGGTAACGATATGTGAAGCCTTGGTGAATGCAGGAACGTCATCGCGAACAGCCAAACAACCTCGGACGGTTTGAAGTTCGAACAGTCGCCCCGATTTTTCGGCGAAGCCGAAAAATAGAGCAGGTGAGCAGTAGAACAGGTGAACAGGTGAAAAACCAAAGACAGAAATAGCGAAAGGTTGTTGGTTCACCAACGATCCCGCTCACCTGCGGTCTCCTGTTCACCTGATCACCTGTTCAGTTGTTGGGGTTTGTGATGGCTTTCATGTTCGAAAATCTCGGATAGACGAATGAGATGAGCGATATCTGGATAGCAATCATTAGCATAGTTGGTGTCATGCTTGGTACCATGCTTGGTGCTGGACTGAACGAGTTGTTCAGGCAACGTCAGCGAATCGAAGCATACGCAGTTCGAGTTTTCGACAAGCGCCTTGAGAAATACGAAGAGTTGATGGCTCTCCTCCAAGCCGCATACCTAGTGGCAAGCGACGTGATGCAGAAGAATGGCCGCACTTCAAAACAGCGGATCGATGCTGCCGTTTTTCCAATCGTTCAATTCCTAGATGACAACGAACTTTATATCGATGAAGAACTCGGGATTCATTGTATCGCTACCTTCATGGGCGCTGAAGATGTTCAGGATACCGAGAATCCACAGGAGCGTAAGAAGAGACAGCAAGAAATTTACGATAAGTACAAGGATGCCAAGAGAATGATACGCGAGGACTCAGGGATCGCTAAGATTGACAAGATGTTCAAAGGTATAACGAAGCCTCGTCTGTCGGGTTCCGTCATCGAGTACGTGCGTTATCTCAAGAACCATCCGGAAGCAATCCGAAAGATCGATGAAGAAGAAACAGAGGACAAGTCCAACAACGAAATGCAACCTGCAGATTGACTCGCGCTGAGGCGCGCCAACTGCGGTTGCTTTCAAGCGTTAACACGCTCGGCGTAAGAGAATAACGGCCTGATAGATGTGCGGATCGGACCGTTGCATAAACGTTTGGACATATAGACCGATGGCCTCGGCCGGTTCGAAGTTCGGCCAGTCGCCCCGATCAAGAAGGCCCGTCGGCGACGTTGGTGTTCGAGAAAGAGAACGGGACGATTATGACTGTGCCAGTCGGTAGGTTCTGCCCCGCTTGGATGGATTGGCGATTACCAGGAATCCATCCTGAACCCACTTCTGGGCCAGGGCGCGAGCGCCGCGGGGCGAGAGCTTCAGGAGTTCGGCAATCCGGGACGTGGTGATTTCAGTCCATTCGTCGAACAGCCCCAGCGCCTTGCGTTGACGGGCGTCCAGCGACCGAATCCAATCGGAGCGGTCGCCGGCGGGGGCGGATTGCCGCATCTTCTCGCGCACAGCCTCAAACGACGCAGCCATGCCGGTAATGAAGTACTCGATCCAGCCGGTGATATCTGATTCGGCCCGGCCCATGTAGTAGTTGTAACCTTCACCCACGTCGAGCGCCGCATAGTAATCGTGCAGATTCCGGGCGTAGTATTCTTCGAGGTTGTAGATGCCGCCCAAGCCGTAGCCATGCTGATGCAAGACGGTGTTGGTCAGCAGGCGGGCGACCCGCCCGTTGCCATCGTAATAAGGATGGACCGTGGCGAACTGGTAGTGTGCCACAGCGGCCACAATCGGAATCGGAACATCGGCGATGTGGCTGTTGATCCAGGCGACCATGTTTTTTATCAGCGTCGGTACGTCGTCGGCCTCGGGTGGCATATAGACGATCCTGCCGCTGCCCGCATCACGAATGACATTCTGCCCATCCCGGTATGGCGTCGGCTTGCACCGCGTCTTGCCGCTGGCCATGACCAGGGCGTGGAGTTTACGGATGCAGGATTCGGTGATCCTGGAATGGTCGGCGGCATAGGACTCGGCATGGTCAAGGGCTGCGTAGTATCCCTTTACTTCCTTCTCGTCACGCTCCCGCTGACGAATATGCTTGCCGCGAATCAGGACCTGTTCGACCTGAACCTGCGTGAGCCGATTGCCTTCGATCTGCGTGGAATAGTGCGTCGAAATCAGCCGGGCGCTCTGTCGCAGCCCGGCCAGCACCCGTTCGTTCAGCGGCAAGGTCGCCACCGCCTGGCGGGTTGCTTCGATTCGCATCAGATCGCGCGCGATCCGGCTCGATATGTCGTATAGCGGTTCGAAATCCATGCCGTTATTATGCCGTTAACGTGCCGTTATGGCAAGGCCATTCTTGCCGAAAAATAGAGCAGGAGAAAGGAGAAAGTAGAAAGTAGATAAGAAGAAACGCACTTTCGCACGGACAGATGCGTCCATAAACGAATTAGCCTCTCCTACGGTCGCCAAGAGGCATAATCTGAAATACGCACTTAAAAATCCTGAATTTCGTCGAATCGGGCTTGCTTTCCTGATTATTGGTTTCATAATGCGGCAATACAATATGAGAGGCGCTGCCGGACCAACGGGAACGGCCGCCGCAAACTCAAACGCCGAACACCGACGAGCATTTGTCGGCAAATGGCTCAATGAGAGTGAGGTGCACAGATGCACGAAATAACATTAGAAGGCCCCCCCTATCAAAGAGGACTG
>DAOWOP010000259.1 GCA_030642005.1 Planctomycetales bacterium | reverse complement strand
CACGTTTGCGCGCGCAAACGTGAACGAAAAACGGGTCTGAAATCCGTAACTCCCGGCCTAGCCGGTAGTTAATATTTTTCAGAAAAATCCCGAAGCGTCCAAAGCGCGTTCACGTTCGCGCGCGCAAACGTGAACGGATAGATTTTCATGAACGCATCAGAAAAGCCGACGGATAGCTATCCGTCGGCATTAGGCAGGTCCCGCCCTGCCGTGGTTCGATCCGTATTTTCGCGCATTTAAAAGTGCGAGGCCGGGTGATTAAACTATTGACGTCGCGGCGTAAAATTGTTACCAAGTCAGTTGTTGCAGTGTATCCGACGACGATGTCGGGGGCGTGGCGCAGCTGGGAGCGCGTCTGCATGGCATGCAGAAGGTCAGGGGTTCGAGTCCCCTCGCCTCCAGTCTTCGTTCGCCGTTCTTACGGCGAACGAAGACTGCCACGGCGTAGTCCCCTGGGGACGAAGCCGGGCTTTTATTCCAAATCTGAAATGCGGCGAACTACGCCTTGGCAAGCCAGTTTCATGAATAGTTTCTATTACGTCTATATGCTAAAAAGCCTTTCTACTCCGGAACGGTATTGCGTTGGCATAACGGAAAATCTGGAAGAGCGTCTCAAATATCACAATGCGGGAAAATGCCTGCATACCAGCAAGTTTCGTCCATGGCAAATAGAAACCGCCATTGCGTTTTGTTCGAAGGACAAGGCTGTAACATTTGAAAAGTATCTCAAATCGCATTCCGGGCGAGCCTTTGCTAAAAAACACTTTTGAGAGATCGTCGTGATTGATTACACCTGTCCAAGGTGTGGGGCCGCGATGAGCAGCCCGGATTCTCTGGCCACGCCGCCGCTTCGGATCATGCCGCATGGACTGTAACGTAGTCGCTTTCGGTCGTAGGCGCCGGTACCGGTTCGCCGTCCTCAGTCATGCCGCGGATGTGCAGGTCGATGGCTTCGGCGATAAGTCGCTTGGTTTCGGCCAGAGTATCCCCGCAAGCGATACATCCGGGCAGGTCCGGCACATACGCCGAGTAGTTACTGCCCTCAGCCTTCTCAATGCAAATCAGATATTTTCTTTCCATAGGTTACCTTGTTTTATCGCTTCAAACCCGCTTGCTTCAATATACTATGCCCACGGCGGGTGGCACCTTCAACCGAAGCGGAGCGAAGGTTGTGGGTGCTGGATGGATTGTGGAGCAGAGCACCCACAAGCTCCGCTCCACTTCGTTCCGCTGCGCTTGAAGGTGCCACCCAACGCATTTCTTGCCATCATAGGCCTAGCAGATTACCATCTTCGCGTCCCTTCAATATGAGGATGATTAAAATGATCTCGCGCGTGCACAGTTCGATTTTGCAGGGTATCGACGCCGTTGCCGGCGAGGTCGAAGCCGACGTCGCCCGCGGCGGGATAGGCGAGTTGAAACTCGTCGGCCTGGCCGATACCGCGGTCAAGGAATCCGTCTCGCGCATCCAGGCCGCCCTTCGCAACAGCGGCTACCGCTGGCCGGGGCCTAAGGTAACGATTAACCTCGCGCCGGCCGACGTGAAGAAAGACTCGGCCGCCTTCGACCTGCCAATCGCCCTGGCCGTCATGCAGGCAGGGGGAATGTTCGCCAGCGAAACCTGCGACGATTTCCTCGCCGTCGGCGAGTTGGCTTTGGACGGGCGCGTTCGCGCCGTCAAAGGCGCGCTGGCGACAGCCATGCTGACCCGCCGGTTGGAGAAGCGAGGCCTGATATGCCCAGCCGACAATGCCGCCGAGGCCGCCGTCGTCGAAGGCATAGAGGTTATACCGGTAAGTTTTCTCACCGAGGCTGTCGGCTTCCTGACCGGCGAACTTCCGATCGACCCGGCCGACGTGGACCTCGCCGAAGTTTTCCAGACGGCCAGCCGGTACGAGGCGGATTTTTCCGACGTTCGCGGGCAGGAGTCAGCCAAGCGGGCCTTGACCGTCGCCGCCGCCGGGCATCACAACATCCTGATGATAGGCCCGCCGGGGGCAGGTAAGACCATGCTCGCAAAGCGGATTCCGACGGTCCTTCCGCCGCTGACGCCGGATGAATCGCTGGAGACGACCCGCATTTATTCCGCCCGCGGGCTGCTGTCGCCGGGGCAATCGCTGATGGCGACCAGGCCGATCCGCACGCCGCACCATTCGACCTCGTCAGCCGCCTTGGTCGGCGGAGGGATAATCCCCCAACCCGGCGAAATCTCGCTCGCTCACCACGGCGTACTGTTCCTCGACGAACTGCCGGAATTCACACGCAACACGCTGGAGATGATCCGCCAGCCGCTGGAGGATCGCTTCGTTACGATTCCGCGCGTCCATTCGACGCTGAAATTCCCAGCCGCGATTATGCTGGTAGCGGCGATGAACCCCTGCCCGTGCGGATATTTCACCGACCCGAAGCGGCCTTGCAAGTGCTCGCCCACCGCGATTGAGCGGTATTTATCGCGGATTTCCGGGCCGCTGATTGACCGGATCGACATTCACATCGAGGTCCCGCCGGTCCCCTGGCGACAACTCCGAGGCGACAGCGACGGATTGAGCAGCGCGGACATGCGCCAACAAGTCCTCGCCGCCCGTGAGATCCAGCGGGATCGTTTTTCTACCGCTCGCGGTTTAGCCGGCGGCGGTACGCCGCCGAAAAATAAATCCGTTTCTTCTTCTTTTTCTTCTTCTCCCCAAGTCCCTAGTCCCAAGTCCCTAGTCCCTTCTTCCACAACAACCAACGCCACAATGTCAAGCCGTCAAATCCGCCAATTCTGCAACCTGGATTCCGCCGGCGAGACGCTGCTGAAGCAGGCGATGACCGAATTGGGCCTGTCAGCCCGCGCGCACGACAAGGTTTTAAGAATCGCCCGCACCATCGCCGACATCGAAGGCGTCGAAAATATCGAGTCCCACCACCTGGCAGAGGCGATACAATATCGAAAATTGGACAGGAGATT
>DAOWOP010000042.1 GCA_030642005.1 Planctomycetales bacterium | reverse complement strand
CCATAGGGCTCCGACCACTTGTAGGTGCATGGTTTCAGGTACTTTTAACTCCCCTAATAGGGGTTCTTTTCATCATTCAGTCGCCTTACTTGTCCACTATCGGTCGTGATGTAGTACTTAGCCTTGGAGGGTGGGCCCCCCAGCTTCACACGGAGTTCCACGGCATCCGTGCTACTCTGGAACATCGACCACAACGGAGGGCTCGCGGTGTCGCCTACGGGACTGTCACCCTGTATCGTGAGCCTTTCCAGACTCTTTGGCTACCGTTGCCTTTGTAACTCCAGATCGACGCCCGCAACCCCCGATCCGAAGATCGGGTTTGGGCTCATCCGCTTTCGCTCGCCGCTACTCACGGAGTCTCGGTTGATTTTCTTTCCTGCAGGTACTTAGATGTTTCAGTTCCCTGCGTTCGCCCCGGACGGGCTATACATTCACCCGCCGGTACCGACATCTGCTTGCACAGTGACGGTGGGTTGCCCCATTCGGAAATCCCAGGATCAATGCTCGTTTGACAACTCCCCTGGGCTTATCGCAGCCTACCACGTCCTTCATCGCCTCATCACGCCTAGACATCCACCTTGCACCCTTAGTAGCTTGATCACATTTATCACAAGCCTGCACTCATCGACGGAAAGGTTGACGAGACAAACACGCAATAAACGTTCAAGCCGCCTGACGCTCTGATCCTGCGCGCCGCCGGCACACGTTTGTAACCTGTGCCTTACCACGCAGAACCGTTGGTGAACCTCAAAGTTTGCTACCTCTATGCGATTGTCAAAGAGCCGTTTGCTTGCGACATTTGGACAGACGACCCTATCGGCCCAGTCAGTCCAGTCCCTATTTATATCAAACATTTTTATATCATGCAAGGCTTTTTGGAGATATTGAAAATTTTTTTTATTCGCCCCCAAATTTACCTGTACGCCACAAAGCCCCGACGTGTTCACTCACAACCAGTCGCCCGGCTTCGTCCTTCGACTCACAAGAAAAGCCCAGCAGGGCTTTTCTTGTGAGTCGAATGGAGACGAGCGGAATTGAACCGCCGACCTTCTGGTTGCAAACCAGACGCTCTCCCAACTGAGCTACGTCCCCGGTTCCATTTTCGATTTTCGATTTTTGATCGCAGGCCCAAATCGAAAATCCTAAATCAAAAATTCCAATGGGCCCGGTTGGATTCGAACCAACGACCCCACCCTTATCAGGGGTGTGCTCTAGCCAACTGAGCTACGAGCCCTTCTCAATTTCCGATTTCCAATTTGCAATTTCCAATTTGAACACCATCGGACACCGTGCCGTCTGCTGTTCAATTGGAATTTCTTCCGCGGCTTTCTGCAATTGTCAAATACCCAAACAGCACCACAATAATAACATGTCGGCGTTCACCGTCAATACCTCTTTGTCGGCAGGTTTGGCCGGAGTCCTGAACATTGAAACACGCCGTCCGTTCCATCGGCGGCTAAGGCGCTGCTGCGGACCCGCCCGCCGCATCACGCACCGATTGTCTGCCAGGCCAGTGTGAATCCCAGTCGCCTGGCAATCCGCAGGGATGGGACATTCGTGGTAGCAGCGCCGTAACCGGCCACCGCCCCGCGTTCCAGAATCCACTGGGTAGCCATGGCCACAACCGCCAGGGCATAACCTCGGCCTCGATATTCATCCTCGGTCGCAACGCCAATTTCCACAAAGCCGGGGCACAGCCATATGATACATGAACGGGAGGCCTTTTTGCCGTCGTGACAGATTGCAAAAGCGTCGATGGCCTTCCGCCCCGGGACCGGGACAGGCAACATGGCTTCTTCAGGCGGCTCACCCGGCAGTTCGGGCAGCCTTTCCGGCATCGGTGATAACTTCGGCAATCGCAAGTCGCTCCGGCTCGTTACGGTGTAGTCCAGGCCGTTAGAAAGCGTTTCCGCGTCTTCCTGCCCGAGCGCCCGGCGAAGTTCGGCCAAGCCGATCGGAGAAAACAATTCCAATATATCCAAAGTCTGAATCACCGGCGTGACGGCCGAGACCGCGCGAGGTATGCCAGTAGCCAAAGCCGCATCGCCGAGGCGGTATATTTTCATACGGTTCTTCGGCTCGTCCGTCCTGGCCGGGGACTCTCTGATTTCGATGCCGCGATCCGGGAACGAAGCGAGCGCGAACCCGGAGTCCTTCTCCAGAAACAGCCGGACCCGATCGTCCATGGCGTCAATCATCGTTTCATTTTTCCCAACGGTCATATCCACAGCCCTTTGCTTAAGAATCCGCACCGGTATTCGGCAAATAAGCGCCCATTTTCAGCAGTCGGCATTGTAACTCCGCTACGTCGAGGCTGCGAGTGTCCGTGTCATTCTCGACCGCCAGTGCGGCGGCAGCGCCGGCAGCCTGGCCTGTGATGTAGCAGCCCGGCATCACGCGAACCGAACTCTGCACGTACCGGTCTGCACTGATACACCGCCCTGCGACAAGGACGTTGGCCAGTTCCCGCGGGACCAGGCAGCGGTACGGAACGCCGTAACTCTCGCCCGGGCCGAAACGGAGGTTTTCCCACCCATCCTTGTATTTCTCAAAGTTGGCGTCATCGGCTCCGGCAGGATGGATATCGACCGGATAGGAATACCGGCCTATCTCGTCGTCGAAGACGGCCCGGCTTTGAAAATCGTCCAGGCACAGGACGTACTCGCCCATTATCCGCCGCGTCTCCCGCAGACCCAGCAGCGAGCCGGTGGCGACCAGTTCCATCTTCTCGAAGCCTTTGAGATACTCCTTGTAGTAACGCTCATATTCGAGCATCGACTTTCTGCCCCAGACGAGGGCGTTGGTTAACGACCTTTCGTCCGTGCCGTCAGCGCCGAAGGTGTGTCCGATGTTGCCCCCGCCGATGTTTTCCGATACCGGCCACATCCCCGGCAGGTGGCGATCATGGTGGGTGAAGACTTTATCTTTGAACGCATCTTCCAGCCGGGCGCTCTGATGAGGCAGGCCGGATTTTTCCCATGCCTCAAAATCGACGTTTGTCCACAGGCTGCAAAGCGTTCCGGGCATCAGGTTGCCCTGTTCGTCGCCCTTCTCGAACGGCGCGCCGGCCCATGCTGCCAGGTCGCCGTCGCCGGTGCAGTCGATGTAAATGTTTGCCTTGACGGCGAATATGCCGCTTTTTGCGGCGCAGATAGCGGCGGTTACACGCCCGGCGTCGGCTTCGACGCCAATCAAGACGGTCTGAAACGTAAAATCCACGCCAGCATCGCAAACCAGTTCGTCATAGACCCGCTTGAGGACCTCGACCTTTATACCTATCGATCGGCTGCTTTTGTTTTTCGGGTCGTAATTCGGCCCCGTGCCGCCCGCTTCGTGCAGGCGGTCGAGGATTTCTTCGCCTACGCCGGCGGCGAGGAAATTCACGTCGTCGCCGAACGGCATGAACGCCGGAACCAGTGCGGCTGTGCCCATCCCGCCGAAGCAACTGTGCCCTTCAGCCAGGAAGACGCTTACCCCCTGCCGCCCCGCCGCTACAGCCGCCGCAACGCCCGCCGGACCACCGCCGGCGATGAATACGTCCACGTCGTGGCGGATGGGTATCTCTCGTTGAAATACAATGCGTCCGGTTTGAACATCCTTTGTCATGGCGATTCTCGCTTTCCCGTTTATTTCTTCGTCGCGCAGATAACGACGGTGAGGTATTCCATTTGATTGTCTTCGTCGATAAATTTTCCGTTCAGGTGAGGCCTAACCTGCCGGAGGTAATCCGAATCCAGCAGGGCCAGCGGCCTGATCTGGATATCTCCCCAACCATTATCGGCGAGGACCTCTTGATATTCAACCGGCCTGAAACGATTCGGCTGACCCGCGTACCTGCAAAGGCGATAATAGTAATCTGAATACCTGTATATATTCAGCGGGTCTCGTTCGCGGAGCCGGCGAGTATGCGTCTGAAGGTCGATAACCGCCAGGAAAACCGCTCCGGGGCGGACTACGCCGGTGAGTTGCCGGATCGTCCGGTGAACATCGTCGAAATGCTCAAACGCCGCCTGGCTTAAGACGAAATCCACCGCCTCGCCGGCCAATACGGAAAGATCGAAATCCTCCCGGCAGATGTAGTTTAGTCGGTCGGCCCGGCCTGATTGTGTCCGCTCCAACTGGTCTTGCAACTCTTCGAGAGATGACTTATCCAGGCCGTTATCTTCGAGACGTCGGAATAAGGCTTCGTAGAAACTTTCGCTGCTTTGGGCCAGGAGGTCGTGAGCGTCAATGGCGTTGTACTTTCGTGCGCCTTTGGCCAGCAGGATCAGCCCGACGCCCAGGTCCTGGCCCGGGCCTGGTTCGAGGATGTTCTTACCGGCAATATCCGCCGGTTTGCCGAGATATGCGTTGAGGTACGCCAGCCAGTTTTCGACGACCTCGAAATCGTACTTGACGCACCTGTCGATTTGGGCTGGTGAAAAATCCCTCGGCCTGCGGTATCCCAGCAGGGCATACCGTAGTTTATTGACCGCCATGGCGGCAGCACCCAGAACGTGATACGTTCGATTCCACCGGCTGGTCGGACTTATTGTTTGAGCATCAGGCATTCACGGCAACTGGAGTCAGGCGAAACACACGGGCGAGTTTCGAGGCGGCGGCGACATCCCCCTTGCGTAACGCAACCCGCACCTCGTCCAGTTTGCGAGCGTCCTCGAGTGTCAGATAAGGCCCCCATCCTTCGTCGGAGTCGATCAATTCCACCTCAACTTCCGCTGCATATTCGCCTTCATGAACCAGTTTGGCTTGTTTTCGACTGCTCATGGTTTTCTCCGCAAGAAGTTATCTGTCCACCTTTTCGGATCGGGACGATAGGCCGTTATCAGAACGGCCGGGGCGGCAGCGCCTCCGGGAATTCCCCAAACAGCATGGACAGGTTCGCCAGCGACGGCACGCTGTAATACCAAGACGCATGGTCCCTTACCATAATCAGGATAATCTTCCACTGCAACACCTTCCGCAACGCCGGCGATGACCTCTGTGGCCAAAATGCCGTCATCCGCCAATTCGTTGTAACCATGGACCGATATGCGCACTTCCTCTTTTGCAACAAGTTGCTGAACCCGTCGCAATGTCTTGCTCGTTATTCTCATTTTACATCAGTATCCTTGCTGCTACAACCCAAGTTCGTCAGGACTCGTTCTTCGCCAACCTGCGGAGTACCGCCGTCCAGACTTCCATCAGTCCCAGTTTCTCGGCCCACCGAATCACGTAATCGCGGTCAACCTCCTCGCTGCTGATTTTCAGGATGCCGGCAATATCGCGGAGGTGCTTCTCGGATCCACCCTCCTTGTAGTATCCCATCTTGCTGATAATGATGTCCTCTGGACGCGCGGTATATCCTTCCTTGTCCGGAAGGATGCGTACACGCTGTCTCCGGGATATCTGCTCGTCGCCCCACGAGTCATGCCGAGCCATCATGAAATCAATCTTATTACCAGAGGCTGGATGAATAACATTGAATTGTCCTCCGCGTTGAAGAGCCTGAGCAGCAACCTCGACACTTACATAGAACTCATCCGGCCCAAATGCCTCACATAACGGCTTGATGTCTCCGTAACGAAGGTCCACAACCACATCAATATCCTGTGTCATTCGAGGTTCCCCATACGCTCCGCTCGCAATAGACCCCACTATCATGTAGGTGATTTTCAGCCGTTCGAGCACCTCAATAACCTGACCCAAAAGTTCATCCTGTTCCATGAGACATTCTCCTCGCCACCTCTTTCGAAATCCTTTCGTCGTCCCAATCGGAATGGCGCGTGTGAAGGTGTCCTTTGATTAACAGTCGCATAGTCCGATTGCAAGCGAAGACCATCGCTACACGCTCTGCCGGAGTCTTGCGGCGCAGAATTTCGGCTACTGCGTCGTCCACAACTTCAATTTGTCCGTCATCGAGACGATACTTCATGGAACTTCCTTTGAATACCGCCAATCCTATGAGCAGGACTATTACCGTTTCAAATCCTCTTTCACCTCTCTGATGCTTCTCATGCTAATCTGTCTTGCTTCAAGATCCACACGGTACACTAATGCTCCCTTGCTGCCGATTTCGTCAACAATCAACCAGAAACTCTGGTCAACGGGGTGACTGTAACTAATAGTGAGCTCAGCGTCCGGCCCGAAGTCTTTTTCTTTAAATAAATTCCTCCTAGCAATCATCACTAGCCTGTCAGCAGTCTTGTTCGGCCTATACACACTAAGATCCCCGGTGGTGCGGTCCAAAACGCAAAAAACTTCCGGCCCAGAGGAGGGCTTGACAACTTGAATCTGGTAGGCACCTTTTCCTAACTCAGACTTCAAGGCCGAAATTATGTTTTCCCTATTGTCGTTATTTTTTACATGAATCTCGATCACATTAGCCGGTCTTTGCGGCGTACAGGACCCAACACCAATCGTTAACAAGACAAGAATCATCGCTTTCTGCACTGTGTTCATCATTCCTGACTCCACGTTGTGATAGGTTATCGTCGGTGTTTTTTGCGTTTTTGCCGTTGTTTTTTGGTGAGGCGTTTGGAGCGCTGCTTGACCTTGAATCCGCCGGCGCCGAACATGTCCATACTGCCCATCTGCTTGGCGAACTGCATCCGGTCCCGCATACCCATCCCGGCCATTTGTTTCATCATGCCGGCAGCGGCGGTGAAAGACTTGACCAACCCGGAAACATCCTGCGTCTCGCACCCGCTGCCGCGGGCGATCCGCCGGCGACGCGAAGAGTCGATAGCCGAAGGATCAGACCGCTCTGTCCTGGTCATGGAGTTAATGATCGCCTCCATGTGGTCTATCTCGCCACCGTCTAAATCCATGTGCTTGAGTTGGCTGCCGACGCCGGGCATGAGTTTGAGAATGTCCTTCATCGAACCCATTTTTTTCATCTGCTTCATCTGGCCCAGGAAATCGTCGAGCGTCAGAGCGCCCTTGGCCATCTTGGCCTGAAGTTCAGCGGCCTGATCGGCGTCGAAGGTGGCCTGGGCCTTTTCAACAAGTGTTACAACGTCGCCCATGCCCAGAATGCGACCGGCCATGCGGTCGGGGTGAAACTCCTCAATGGCATCGAGTTTTTCGCCGACACCGATGAACTTGATGGGCTTGCCGGTAACGGCCTTGATCGACAAGGCCGCCCCGCCGCGGGCGTCGGAGTCGAACTTCGTCAGTATCACGCCGTCCAGTTCCAGGCGATCGTTGAACTCCTTGGCGGAATTGACGGCGTCCTGGCCGGTCATGGCGTCGCAGACGAGGTAAATCTGGTGCGGGCTGACGGCCTTGGCGATGTCGGCTGCCTGGGCCATCATATCTTCGTCGATGTGCAGTCGGCCTGCGGTGTCGATGATAACCACGTCGCGTTCGTTTTTGCCGGCCCAGGAAACGCTCTTGCGAGCGACGCGAACGGGATTCTTTTCGCCGTCCATCCTGAAGCACGGCACGGAGATCTGCTCGGCCACAACTGCCAGTTGTTCCACAGCCGCCGGACGCTGTAGGTCGCAGGCCACCAGCATCGGATGCTTGCCCTGTGCCTGCATGTACCGGGCCAATTTGCCGCAGGTGGTCGTCTTGCCGGAACCTTGCAGACCGGCCATCATGATGATCGTCGGCGGCGGCGAGACGTAATAAATCCGCGTATCAACCGGGCCCATCAAATCGACCAGTTCGTCATGGACGATCTTGACCATCACCTGGCCTGGGTGGAGGCTCTTGATAACCTCCTCGCCGCGGGCCTTGGTTACGACGGACTCGCAGAATTCGCGGACGACCTTGTAGTGCACGTCGGCGGCCAGCAGGGCCGAACGAATATCGCGCATCGCATCCTTGACGTTCTGGTCGGTGATCCGCCCACGCCCGGACATCCTGTGGAAAATCCCGGAAAACTTATCTGTCAACGCTTCAAACATGATTCCGGAAGGATAACAGATTCGCAGAATCCGCGAAAGGAA
Organism: Planctomycetales bacterium; assembly: GCA_030642005.1. Lineage (GTDB taxonomy): Bacteria > Planctomycetota > Phycisphaerae > SM23-33 > SM23-33 > JAUWNJ01. The sequence goes on along the minus strand of DAOWOP010000042.1, from coordinate 9,221 downwards.
TGTTTAACAACGGTCGATACGACCGCCTTTACGGTCATTTCTTTTTCCGCTTCTTTGCGCCCTTGCCTTTGCGAGTTACCTTGAGTCTCGAAGCAAGGTTGAACAGTCTGGCCGGGTTATCCACGAAGAGCCAGCCGGCGGTCTCTCTGGCCCGGTCGAGATCGAACACTCCATCAGTAACTTTCTGCGCCAATGCCGCCGCGACATTTTCGCGGGCAAGTTTCTGATGGCCGTAAACACCGTCAACAAAAGCGTAGTCGCCGCCGAAGGCGCTGATCTTATTGGCCGGTACGGCGTCCAGCCACTCCACCAGGCCCCGCCGGGCCGCCTCCGGAGATATAATATGCCCCCAGCACATGTCGATGAACACATTGCGGAAATTCTTCGCCAGGTTCGACAGTTCCATCAGGTACGGATAGCCCATGTGGAAAATGTCGAACTTCACGTTCTCATATTCCAGGAACAGGTTGGTCAGGTGGACGGGATTGGCGTCGGCGACGACGTTGCCGCTTCCTTCCTGAATGCCGGTGTGGAACTGGAACGGAAGCCCCTGCCGGTCGGCCAGCCCCAGCAGGTAATGCATCATGTGATCCTGAAAGGCCTTGCCGATCTTGATGTCGCCCCGCCTGTCGGGCGAGTGCTCATTGGCGAACAGTTCATTGAATTGGCGTTCCGCCTCGGCTGTGCCGGCCTTGTCAAAGTACAATGTGCGTTTGTAAGCCAGCCCGCATTTGAGCGTTACACATCCCCGATGGTCAAAGGCCTCCTTCAGCCGACGCCTCATCGCCTCCTTCAAGTCGTCGAGGTTGTGGATGGACATGTCAAGTTCCAGGCCGATCCGCACGATGTCCCGGCGATGTGCGGGGCAGATAAATTCATCCAGCCGAACCGCCGAGGCGAAGAACTCCCGATCACAGTCGGGATCGGAATCCACAATGGCCAGCGCAATGCGGCTTTTGTCTTTCAGAACGTACTGATAATGGCCGCCCTTCTCGCGCGCGGCGACGAAGGCCTCGTTCAGCGGACCGATCGTCTTGCCGCTGACGCCGTTGATGCCGTACAGGTCGCGCGCCGCCAGGTCCAGCGCCCGGCCATAGCCCGTGAACCGCGCAACATGCCAGTACGGCTCGACGACCTTCCAGCGCATCAGCAGGTCCTGCGACGAATCCTGCACGGTTTCCAGCGCATCAGCCGACAGCCCCGCCGAAACCAGGTCATTAGAGAAATAATGCGCCAACCACTCGCTCAGCACGTCTGTCTCTTTAGGCCGATCCACCTCCATCGGCAGATGCTCATGTGTATCTACAATCTGCAGGCCGCCGATATACTCCAGCAATTGCTCATACGCAGACATCGTGTTCTCCTCTTGATTTCCTTATGCACACATCCGCAAGTGTTATTTCATTCGTCAATCACAAATCTTCAGAGATATTTCTCTACCAGGACGCCGAGTTTTTTCTTTGCGGTTGGGGGGATCATCTCCCTGTTCGACCATATCGCCTGTTCCAATGCGCTGTGGGCCGGGGAAGGCGTATCGGCGATTTCGCCGAAGCGGGCCACCGCTGTCTTTATCAGTTCGACGGCGTTTTGGGTGGCCTCAGTGAGATTGCCTATGATTTCCTTGAGCAGTTCATGTTTATCCAGTTCTGTCGGATGAGGCCGCCAGCAGTCGTAATCGCTCGGCAGGGCCACCAATGCGTACGCGATCTCGGCTTCGCGGGCAAGTCTGGCTTCGGGCATGACCGTCATTCCGATAAGGTCCCCGCCCCACCCGCGGTGCATCTCGCTTTCTGCGCGGGTGGAAAAGGCTGGGCCTTCCATGCAGACGTAAGTCCCGCCGTCGTGAACCGGCGCGGCGACCGAATCGGCGCAACCGAGCAGGTGTTTTCGCAGGACCGGGCAGAACGGTGAGGCGAACTCCACGTGAGCAACCAGTCCGTCATCAAAGAACGTCGGCGTCCGGCGGTAAGTCTTGTCTATCACCTGGTCCGGGATAACCAGGTGCATGGGTTCGATTTCCTCTCGCAGCGAGCCGACAGCGCCGGAGGCGATTATGTGTGTACAACCAATGGCCTTGAGTGCGTAAATGTTGGCGCGATAGTTGACCATCGAAGGATTAATCAGATGCCCCGGCCCGTGGCGGTTGAGCAAGGCGATTGTAACGCCCCCCCAATCGGCCTCGATGATAACGCCGGACGGGCTTCCAAACGGCGTACCGACATCGACCGGCTTGCCGGTTCGGTCGGAGCAGATCGCATCGCCCAGCCCACTGCCTCCGATAATCCCAATCTTTACTTTCGCCATACCAGAAGTCTCCTCATAGTAATTTGCCTGCCACGGACATTGTCATTTCCCCGGTTCGAGCAGTTCCAGCATTGTCGCGTCCAGGCTGCGGAAAGCGGTTGTTTTGACCCTCGGTTCGTCCAGCGTGCCGGTAACGCGAATCGTCATCAGTTGGCTCGCGAGGCCTTCCAGCACCTCGCTCAATGCAGCCAGTCGAGGCAGTTTCCTCGGCGGGCCGGTAAGAAAGGTCAGATTCAGTTTCCTGCTTTTCATGTTCATCTTCCCGGCCCCCAGCATAGACAAGGCCGATCCCTGGAGGTGTATCTCCCGAAGTACAAGCGTGTCGCCCTGAAGGTAATAGTCGATTTCGCCGGTATGAAAGGCCGATCCCGTCGGCAGCGTCAGATTCACCACGTGCAGGAAACCCAGCAGGATGGGAAGCCTGTAAAGTTTTGCCCGGTTGATGTGAAGTTTGCCGGTAGCCCGGCGTGAAGCGTGGTCGCCGACGACGGCGGTCAACTGTATGTTGCCGGCAAGCAATCCCGCCACTTCGCGGCGATGTTTGGGGTCGGTCGCCTCTGCCTTGAGGAACTCGGACAGGTTAATGTTCTCCACTGAAAGGCTCATTCCGTACCTTGCAGGTTCGGCAAGCCGGACCTCGGCGAACCCGGCCACACGCCCGCCGAAGACCTGCCCGGAAATCTTATCGATCCTCAGCATCGGCGATTTGGCGGTCTTGTGGATGCGCGCCGTGATCCTTTTCAACTGTCGCGGGCCTATCGCAATGGCCTCCAGGAATACATCCGCCTCGGCGGTAAGTTTTTCCGCCGGCCCGTCGCAGGCCATTTCACCTTCGACCCAGCCGGTCATCCGCTTTACGCCCATGCCGAAATTCGTAACGGCGTCTTTGAATGTAACTTTGCCGGCCCATCGCCATGCAAGCCTGCCTTTCGGGCCAACCTCACGCCGGACCTGGAGTCTCTTCAGTTGCAGTTCAGCCGTTCCGCCGGGACACAGTTGCATCGCCCGCACGAGTCCTTTCGGCATGGCGGCCAGAAACTGTTTATCCAATGCAATCGCCCCTGTCCGAACGCGCAGGTCGGCTTGTTCGTTACCGGCGCCCGTGGCTATCCGCCCGTCCAGAACGACCTTTGCGTCGCCGGCCAGACCGCTCAACGAATCCAGTGTCATCGCCTTCGGTTCCACGATTGCCGTGCCGCCTGTGAGTTTCAACGGATACGGAAAATGGCGATATTTTATCCGCATATTACGAGGCCGGACGATCAGCCGATAACTCCAGGCCGGGCGGGTAGTACCGGCCGGAGCAGTTTCAGCCCCGGCCGAACCGAGCAGCCTCATCGTAACATTGGCCGTCCCGGACGGCGCCAGCAGGTCCCATCCTCTCCTGGCGTCCGCCGGAAGAGCGTCGCGAAGGGCGGAATCCAGCGTCAGGTCAGTCGCCTCTATTACCAGGTCCGCGCCGCGAGCGTCCTGGCGAACCGGCGCGCTGCCGGTGATGTTCACATTCGCCCGCCCGCGCCATCCAACGAGGCGCTGGATTGTAACTTCTTCCCGCGTAATCCTGACGGCGCCGCTGACCCGCTCGATTGCATACGGGAAGCGGCTGTGCCTGATGCCGGCGTCCTTCAGCACCACCGGGATGTCGCACCCTACTGTCCCGCCGTTTTCGCGCCAGGCAGTCGCCTGCGTGATGTCGGCCCGCCCGGTCAGCCCGTATGAAAGGTACGCCTGCCGAATACGCTCCGGCAGGGCGCGTGCGACTTTCTTATCCAGAGGCAGATCGGCAATATCCGCGGTTATCCTGAAATCGTTCAGGCCCGGCTTCCTGACCGCAGTGCCGTTCAACACGCATCGCATAGGCCCGGCGCTTCCGCGGACAGAAACAATCCGGACATCATTCGCCGAAGCCACCACCTTCCCGAAGACCCGTTCCAGACGATACGGAAAGCCCGCGTATTCAAACGACGCCTTACCGTTGAATTCGATCGTTATATCCCTGACCGGCTTGGCTTGCCTGGGCGTCGCCGTGGCAAGCCCGGTCGATTCGTCGCCGGATTTCGCATTAATGATGAACGTGGCGAAGCCGCGAGGGGAATACGCCTTCCATATACTGCGCAGGTCCTCCGGCAGGGCGTCTCGCAATTCGGGCGTCAAAGGCATGTCGCGGGCGATGACCCTGACGTCGTAAGCGGGCCGGTCGGCAGGACCTGTGAATCGGCCCGATACTTCCACTACCGCCTTTCCGTACAGGCCATGCAAATTCTTCAACTGAAGGTTGCTTCCTTTGATCACAATCTGTCCGGAAACGTCGTCCAGGCGGATCGGGCAGTAAGGCAGGCGGAGGGAGATTTTTTTCAGTTCGATCCGGCCTTCCATCTCCAGCCGACCTCGCCGATTGCGATGAAGCACGGCGTTGATTCCGAGAGTTCCGGCCGGTTCAATCTGCTTGTGGAACTTCGCAAAGGTTTTGCCGAGCACGCCGGTCAGTTCTTCTCCGGCCGGCCAGGTCATGTCGGTAATCGTAAGCGACGTTCGGAACGGGCAGTCGGTTTCGTATCCTTCATATCGTCCGCTGAGCGTGAAACCGGCGCCGCCGGCCTGAACGATCCTGCCGGAAAGGTTCTCGACGGTGATCCCGGCGCGGTCAAAGATGAGCCTCCCGCTAACGCCGGTGAACTTCAGCCCGCCCTCCTCAGGCGGCAACTCCATGGAAACATCCTTAAGGGCCACAATCAGCCGATTGTCCTGGGCTGGTCCGGTCGCCGTCGAAAAACCGCCGAGGCTGACGGTAATGTCCCAGGGCTGACTGAAGGTCAACTTGTACCGCTTCTTCCAGTCGAGGTACTGCTTCGGCAGCGTCTTATCCAGTCCCGCTTCCAGCACCGGTCCGGTGATGAGCGTCCTGCCTGTAACTGCGTCAATCGTACCGGTCCCCCGAATGGTTCCCGCCTCATCGGCCAGGATGATATTGTACTTCCGGCTGTCCGGATCGGGCAGAAAGCTGATACTCATCGGCACGCGAGGCCGACGAAACTGGTGGCCGGCCAGCACCTCGATGGTTTCCAGTTCGGCGCCGCGCAGGTAGATCGGGACAAGCGGTATTTTTTTCCCATCGGCCAATCCGGCCCCACTGATAATCGGCAGATTCCACAGGCCGCTCTGAAGGTCCAGGACAGGTCTGACCGTCGCGCCGACACAGACGATTTGGGTCGGTTCAAGGGCGCCCCGCACCAGAAGCACGGACGGGCGATGGCTGATAAAGACCTCCGGCGCCTCGAAGAAAGGTATCTTGCCGTCGGCTGCGCGAATTTGCAGGTTGCGAACCTGTATCCCGCCGAAGAGGCTGAACTGTGCGGACTCTATCTTTACCTCCGCTTCCGTCAGGCGATGGAGGTACTGCTCGACCTTCCGCTGGATGTGGGCGTCGTTGGTCAGATACCAGTAACCACCCGCCACCAGCACCAGCAGCGCAAAGACGAACAGGCCCGCGCGCCGGCGACGACCGCCGACGTAACGCCAAAGGCGGCGGCGACGCCTCGGCAAACGACGACGCAATTTTGAAAGTAAGCCCGTCATTAAAAACAAATCCGAATATCGCTCGTCAGGGCGGCCCGGCTACGGCTCGCTACGCCGAGACGAGAGCCTGCCGTAGCCCGGAAATACGAAATACGAAACAATCTCTAATAACCAAAATTTGAAATCCGAAACAAAAAACATCCTTCCCTGAATGAGTGTTTGAAACATTTGGTCATTGGGATTTCGAATTTGTTTCGGATTTCGAAATTCGTATTTCGGATTTCATTACTATATAAGCATACCGGTAATCGTACCCTCGAAGACCATCTGCCCGTTCACGAATCCCTGCACAGCCCCGATGCAACGGCGCCTGCGTATATCCAGCATCCTTCCCAACACTATTATGCGGTCGCCCGGTACGACCTGCCCGCGGAACTTCACGCCATCGACCCCGCCGAAGCCGATAAAACCGTCGTAATTCTCGCGCGTAACGACATGGTAACTGACCAGTTGGGCGGCACATTCGATCATCAACACGCCGGGAAAGACGGGTCTGCCCGGAATATGACCGCGTACCCAGAACTCATCGGCACGGATGTCACGGAAACCGGCCATGATGTTCTTTTCGTGGTCAACAAAGAATATCCCGTCGAGTTGCTGAAACTCATGGCGCTGCGGATTCACATCGCATATCTGCTCACGCGTAACGGCGACCTTGCTCTGGTCAATCTCACTGACATCCATAATCGGTTCCGGCGGCATTGCGGCTTTCCTCATATTGCTGCTTTTGAGTGGTTATAAGTCTGTTGCAGGTTATTTGATGAATCCGGTGGCTTCAGGACATGGCGTCCATTCAAACGCCTCGAACAGCGCCGAACACCCAGCCACGCGGCTTGCCGTTCGGCGCTGTTCATTGTTCAGTGCGCACCGCGCGAAGCCATCAACTGACCTGTTACCGGTTGCTCTTTACAGTTTCAATTCGCTCAATTTCATACCGTGCGCTTCGGCTACGCCTGCGTACGTGATTTCGCCCTCGACTATATTGACGCCCTCTGCCAAGTGTTTATCGGCGGCGACGGCTGCCTTCCAACCCTTGTTTGCTATGGCCCGGGCGAACGGCAAAGTGGCGTTGGTCAGCGCCTGGGTGGAGGTTCGCGGCACGGCGCCCGGCATGTTGGCGACGCAATAGTGAACGATGCCATCGACTTCATAGACCGGGTCGTGGTGCGTTGTCGGGCGGGTCGTCTCCACGCATCCGCCCTGGTCCACGCCGACATCGACGATGACCGCGCCGGGCTTCATTGTCTTCAGGTCGTCGCGGGACACCAGCACCGGCGTCCTGCCTCCGGGGATAAGCACAGCCCCGACCACCAGGTCGGCGTCCGAGATGGCTGCGCGGATCGACGCCGGTTCGGATTTCACCGTTCGCACGTTCGGCGCCATTACGTCGTCGAGGTATCGCAGGCGATCCAGTTTAATATCGAATATCTGCACGTCAGCGCCCATACCGGCGGCCATCTTGGCGGCGTTCGCACCAACCACGCCGGCGCCGAGGATAACGACCTTCGCCGGCATTACGCCCGGCACGCCGCCAAGCAGCACGCCCCGCCCGCCGGCATGGCGTTCCAGCGACCACGCGCCGACCTGGATGGCCATCCTGCCGGCTACCTCGCTCATCGGCGTCAGCAGCGGAAGCCCGCCGGCAGAGTCGGTGATCGTCTCGTAGGCAATCGCTATACTGCCTGTAGCGGCGACTCCTTCGGTCAGTTCCTTATCGGGGGCGAAATGAAAATAGGTGAAGAGCACCTGCCCGCGACGCATCACAGGCCACTCGGTTGAAAGAGGCTCCTTGACCTTGACGACCATCTCGGCCTCCGCCCAGACACCTTCGGCCGAATCGACCATGCGTGCGCCGTGGCTGACGTACTGCTCGTCGTCGAAGCCGCTCCCGAGACCGGCGCCGGCCTCGACCAGAACCGTATGCCCGGTCTTAGCCAGAACCTCCGCCCCGCCGGGAGTCAAGCCTATGCGATATTCATCGGCCTTTATCTCGCGCACCGTTCCGACGATCATGAATACTCTCCTGCCCTGCTTGAAATTCCTTGTTTTCTACAGCCAAATCGTGCGTTATAGATAACATGGAGCCGGCGTGATGACAAGAGTCTATATTGAACAAGGCGACCTGAAAAACTCCTGCCCGGCGAGGTTGTGCATCCTGGTAATTGTTCTGGGTCTGGGCCTTGCTACGAGCGTTTCGTCGCAGCCGAACGGTGCTGCGACGAAACCCGCGACAAACCTGGATTACTGGCTCAGCCGGGCCGGAACGATGCCGGCGACAACGACCAGCCGACCGTCGGCGGCCAATCCCTTCGGCCGGGCGGACCGTTTCAGCAGGCCCGACGCGCTGCCGGGAGTCGCGGTCCTCTCCGACGGCAAGGTCCTGCCCGGCGGAATCTTCACCACCCGCGACAAAAACTGGGAGGTCTGGGTCGCCTCACAGAAGCGATGGCGACACATCCCGCCGATACTCGTTTTGAGCATCCGCGCCGTCGTCGTCGAAGAGGGTATGGAAAAACAGGGGCGATGGAAGGAAATGGGACGCAACGAAAGGGTCTATACAGGCAGGACCCAACCAGTCAGGCGATTCATCTGGCGATTCCATCTGATTGATGATTCCTACGTTACCGGCGAGGTAAAGGGTCAGCCATTGTGGATCGAAACCGACAAAAAACGCCACGGGCCTTTCATCCTGCACGAGCGGTCCAAAGGCAAGTTCGGCCAGAGCCTCAAGGATATGGTCTATCTTAAATACGTTGTCATATCACGAAAGACGATGGAAAAAATCGTCAAGGCTCGACCGCCGGAATAATGCTGCGCACGAAAAGTTAACCCGCATTTTTCATTAACCACAAAGGACACAGAGTTCGCAGAGATTCCAAAAACATACCTGCCTACCAGCAGGCAGGTCTCATTGTTATTTCAAAGGTTACAATCTCTCGTCCAGGCGATTACGCCCAAGCCACCACAATCTGAAAAAAACAGAGTGTTTTTTTTACAAAATCGCCAAAATCGTTTGTAAGTTCTTTTGTAATAAACACCTCTGCGATCTCTGTGACCTCCCCTTGGGACGGCGAATAGCCGCCTGTGGTGAAATATCCGGGTTAATGCGCTGGTGGGATAAGAAGAAAAATGCTACAGCCCACGGAGACTCTCTCCGTGGGCTGTAAGGTACTGATTACTCAACCAATTTTACCAATCACAACACAAAACCGGTTGTTCACTTCCTTTTACGGCGGATCAGAACGCCAATCCCGCCAAGACCCAGAAGCACCATCGTCGCCGGCTCCGGAATTGTACCCGGCCCGGCCGGTGAACATGCGTTTTCGCCGTACATGCCTCTG
>DAOWOP010000119.1 GCA_030642005.1 Planctomycetales bacterium | reverse complement strand
GGTATTCCTTATCGCCGGCTGCGGCTGGTTCGGGCGGAAGGACTGCGTCATCCAGCCTGACGAAGAGTCGCCCGCTACCGCTCCGGCGGCCCAGCCGACAGAGGCTCGCAGCGGGGATGCTCGACCTGCGCCGAAGCCGGACAGGAATGACGTGGCTTCCAGACCCGCACCGTCCGCCGCGACTCGCCCGTCGGCTGGCTATCGTATCGTCGGCGAGCAGGAGGTGGTCGCCGCCGCTGCGCTGCAAGTCAACGATAAGTTCATCACGCTGACCGAAGTGCTCGGCCCGATTCGGTCCAAACTCGCCGAGGCCGCCGGTGGCGCGAACGAACAGGCCTTCCGCATCAGGGCTTTGGGGCTTATCCATGAGGAAATCCGCAGGCAGATTGAGCATGTGCTTCTTCTGGCAGAGGCCGACAGTTACCTCACCGATGCCGAGAAAAGACAGGTGGACGAATGGGTTGTCGGTCGGCTTCGCCAGGCCGTTGCCGAGTCGGGCGGCAGCAGGACGAGATTCGACCAGAGCCTCCGCGATGAAGGCACGGACCTGGCGACTTGGCGGAAGGGTTTGACCGAAACGATGCTGATGCGCAGTTACATGCAAAGCCGGCTGGGCAAGCGGATCGTCGTCGATCGCCGCATGATGTGGAATTACTACGTCACGCACCGGCGGGAGTTTTCCAGGGCTGACCGCGTGCAGATGCAGATTATTTCCGTTCCCGGCGGCGAATTTCTTCCAACCGGTCGCAAGATAACCTATGCGGACCGGGCCGAGTCGCGCCGCAAGGCGAAAGCCTTGGCCGATAAGGCCGCCGCCGCGCTGGGGCGAGGGGGAAAATTCGACGAGGTCGCCAAAACTTTCAGCGCCGGACCGATGGCGCAATCAGGCGGGACCTGGCCACTGATGGAAAGGGGTAGTTTCCGCGCCGAAGCCGTCGAGGAAACCGCCTTCGCCCAAGGCCGGGGACGGACAAGCAGGGTCATCGAAACGCCCAGGGGTTTCTACATCGTCAGGACGCTGGACATCAGGCCCGGCGAGAAATTCCCGTTCGAGAAGGTACAGGAAGACATAGCCGGAAAACTCCGCCGGCAGCAGTATCAGAAACTCGCTAACGAATACCGCGCGAAACTGTACGGCAAGGCGGTAATCATCGCCGCTGACCGCTTCGAACGCCTCGCCGTGGATGCGGCAGTGCGGAAGTTTTACCGAAAGCAGTAGGTTACAGGTCTTTCCACATTTCGTCCTCTTCCGGGCGAAGCCAGTCTTTTTTCAAAGACGACTCGCTCGTTATTATATCCGGGCCTTTGCGTTCGGAGGCTTGTCCGTCCCAGCGGTGTGATTTGATGGAGTTGGTGATTGCTGCTGCGCAGCGGATTGCTGCCAGTCCGGCGGCGGCGGGTACGACCGGCTCGGCGCCGTTTGCGACACAGTTATAAAAGGCTTCGGCCTGCTTGCCGAGCGGCTCGACGGCGTCGGCTACCTTCAACTGCTCGACCTTGATCAGTTCGGTGTAATCGACCTTCCCGGCAAGTTCGCCGAGGTTTTTGGCGTCCATCTGACGGGCCATCTGGATCAAATCCGTGTTCTCGCTCTTCTTGACGACGATGCCGACCTTGCGGGCGTAATCGACCGACAGGTACGCCTGCTCGGAGAAGATTCGCATCTTCCGCTCGCTCTTGATGGCCAGTCGCGAGGCGGTCAGGTTGGCGACACATCCGTTCGAGAAGGTCAGTCGGGCGTTGGCGATGTCTTCGGTCGCGCCCAGGACGTTGACGCCGACGGCCTCGACCTGTTCCGGCTCATCGCCGGCCAGCATCAACACCAGGTCGATGTCGTGGATCATCATGTCAAGTACCACGCCGATGTCGGCCGAGCGGAAGGTGAACGGGCTGATGCGGTGGGCCTCGATGAATTTCGGCGTGATGTCGAACCGGCGAATGGCCTCGACGGCGGGGTTGAACCGCTCGGTGTGTCCGACCTGGACGCTTGAGCCGGTTTTTTCGGCCAGGGCGATGATTTCCTCGGCTGCGGCGATGCTGTCGGCGATGGGTTTTTCGATCAGGACGGCCTTACCGGCTGCGATGAACGGTTTGGCCGCTTCTACATGGGCGCTGGTCGGCGTAGCGATGACGGCGGCATCGACCAGTTCGACAGCCTCGGCGGCGCTGACCGTCGGGACGTCGTATTTTTTTGCAACGGCATCAGCGACGGCGGCGTCCGTATCCACCACGCAGGCAAGTTCAGCCTTCGGCATCTCCGAGATGACCCGGCAATGCAGGCTGCCCATGCGACCAAGACCGATTACTCCGATGCGAATACTCATTTATCTTCGGCTCCATTGAAAAAATCTTTCGCTTCGGGGGGCGTTTTGCCGCGGTATCTTTCGCGGTAACGCCCGAAACGCCCGGTGAGGCTGCGCATGCAGGACTCGCAGAGTATCCTGACCGGTTCGGCCAGGTCGTTCCTGTCCAGCAGTTCTCTGACCTTGACGATCCGTCCCCGTTTGTCCTCGAAGAGGCGCCGGAATGCCCGTCGAAGTTTGTCCGCTTCGGGCTTCGACAGTTTCGCCGCCACCAGACCCTGTTCGTGGATGCCCTTTACGGCCGGTGGCGAAGTGTAGTAACCGTCCGATGCGAACAAGACGAACGGCGGGACGTCGTGCGTTACCGGCGTTCGCGCGCCGACCCGGCTGAAGCGCCCTATCGTCGTGAAGTGGTGCACGCCGACCATTTCCTCGATTACCGCTCCGGTTTCGACGCGGATGTGTCCTGCCAGCAGGACGGCTGGGCCCATGTACGCACGGTCGTCCACGTAGCAGTCGTGGGCGACGTGGACGTCGGCGGCCAGGACATTGTCATTGCCGATGCGGGTGAGGCTTCCGCCGACCTCGGTGCCGACGTGTGCCGTTACGTTCGGGCCGATGTGATTGCGGTCGCCGATAACCAGGTGCGTCGGTCGGCCGTGGTACTTCAGGTCCTGCGGGACCACACCGAGGACGCAACCGTCCTGGATGACGTTATCGTTGCCGATGGTCGTCTGGCCGGCGACAGTAACCCTGCATCCCAGCGATGTCCCGGATCCGATGACCGCCTCAGGCCCGATGACACAGCACGGGCCGATACGAACATCCGGGGCGATTTTCGCCTCGTCGGCAATTTCTTGTATGACTGTCAGGTCCATTTGCAATTTCGGATTTCCAATTTTCAATTTCCAATTGGTCTGTGCTTTCGCCGGACGTTCTTCCAATTGGAAATTTCATTTGCTTGGTTGGAGGCGTCTTCCGGTTGGGCTGGCGGCGCTTTGCCGGAGCGATGCGATCAGTTCGCCCACGTGCTGGTTGTCGAATATTTGCTCGGCAGAGCGAAGTTGTTCGTCGTCCGGGAAAGCGGCCTCGCCGTTAAAGATTATGCGAAAGGCCTTCTTGAGAGTCTCTATCGCCTGCGGGTCGAATCCGCACCGGCGGAGGTTCTCCTTGTTGATGTTTCGGACGCGGAACGGGAAGCCCTGGACGATTGCATACGGCGGGGCGTCGCGGTCGATGCCGGAGTAGCCGGTGGTGAAGGTGTATGCCCCGACAGTGGCGTACGGCGCGATGCTGGTGAATCCGCTGGTACGCACGTATTTTTCGATGCGGGCACGGCGCCCGATACGGGTGAAATTGGCGAAGATACCCTCACCGGCAAGGTCGGCGTCGCGCCCGACGCAGCAGCTGACCATCAGCAGGTTATTCTCGCCGAGCGTCGTTCCCGGCCCGTCGGCTGCGCCTGATTCGATGATGACGTGTTCGCGGATGGTATTGCCCGGGCCGATGGTGCATGTTCCGCCGGTCTGGTCGTCGCCGGCAGGGTCGCAGCCCACGATGCAGCCGGGGAAAAGCCGGCACGACCGCCCGATCCGCGTCCTGCCCGTAACTGTTACGTTATTGGCGATAACTGTCCCGCCCTCAACGGCCACGTCAGGACCGAGGTAGGTAAAAGGCCCGACCTGAACGTCGTCAGCCAGCCCGGCGGGGTTAATCACTATCGCTTTAGGTGAAATCATAACTATTTCCGATTTCCGATTTTCAATTTTCAATTGAACAGAAGAAAAAGATGGACAAGTAGTCGCAAACATCGTGGCTGCGGCGATGAAGCCTCTTTTCTTCTTCTAAATTGGAAATTGAAAATCGGAAATCGGAAATCCTTTATATAGGTTCGGCATCTACCAGCATGAATTTTATTTCGGCTTCGGCGGCGAGGTTCGATCCGACCATAGCCCGGCACTTGCAGTGTCCGGTCCGGCTGCGAACGTGCAGGGCCTCGACTTCGATTATCAATTGGTCTCCGGGTCGGACGGGTCGTCGCATCTTCGCCCGGTCCATACTCAGCAGCACAGCCACTTTACCTGTGTGCTCCAGTCGCTGGCTCAGGAGGATGCCCGACATCTGCGCCATCGCTTCGAGGATCATCACGCCGGGCATTATCGGCTCGCCGGGGTAGTGTCCCTGGAAGTAGGGTTCGTTTATGGAGACGTTTTTTACGCCGACGCCTTTGCGGTCGCCGTCCAGTTCGATGACGCGGTCTATCATCAGGAACGGGTATCGGTGCGGCAGCAGTCGCATGATTCGGCGGATGTCGAGCGAAGGCTCGCGGACAAGCGCGCTGGCCCGCTCGCGCAGGGCGACCTGCTCGGCGAGTTTTCGCACCAACTGGTGATTGAGGCTGTGGCCGCTCCTGTACGCGACGATCCGGCCACGAAGCGACCTGCCCAGAAGAGCCAGATCGCCCACCAGGTCGGCGATCTTGTGTCGGACGTGCTCGTCGGCGAACCGCAACTCGTTATCCACAGGCCCGTCAGGGGCCATGACCAGGAAATCCTTCGCCGTCAGGTGTTTTCCCCACCCGCGCGCCTGGAACTGTCTGGCCTCTTCGGCCAGCAGGAACGACCTTGCCGGGGCGATCCGGGCGGCAAAATCATCCTCATACAGCCTGAAGGCCAGGACCTGCCGACCGACGCTCTCGCTGAGCGAGCTGTAGTCCAGGTCGAAAAGGATGTCGAGATAATCGCCCTCACCCGGCAGTGCGGCGATCATGGCCTCGCCCTGCGAAACGGCGATGGGCGTGTCAATGACGAAGACTTTCTTGTCCGCATCCTGTTGTTCAGCGCCGGCCGACGCAAGCGCGTCGGTAAAAGGTCTGGCTGAACTGTCGCCGCCGGGGGCTTCTTCGGCGTCCAGTTCGACGAGGATATTGTCGATGCCCAGCCCGTTGATAGCGGCAAGGACGTGCTCAATTGTGTTTATCGAGACTGTTCCGTCATGGATGCTGGTTCGCCGGTCCTGGTTGGGCGTGAGGTTTGCCGCAGTGGCGCTGATGCGGGCGGGATTCGGCAGGTCGGTCCGCACGAACACTATCCCTGTGTTCGCCTCGGACGGGCGGAACCGCAAGTGCGCCTCGGCGCTGCTGAACAGCCCCGGGCCGGAAAATTCAACCTCGGTTTTAATGGTCTGCTGATTCAAGGGCCGCGAGCCTCTTTTCCAGTTGACGCACTTTTTCCCGCAGTTCCGGTAGTTTGGAGATTATCTTCCAGGCCCGCAACTGCTTCAACGCCTGGATGGCAGGATAACCGGCGACCTCCGCGCCGTCGGGGACGTCCTTGAATATAACGGACCCGCCCGCCACCTTGACGCCCGTTCCGACCGTGATATTGTCGCTGACGCCCGAACGTCCGCCGAATGCGGTGTAATCGCCCAGCACCACGCTTCCGGCGATTCCAACCTGCCCAGCCAGGACGCATCCTCGCCCAATCCGGACATTGTGCGCGACCTGAACGAAGTTGTCTATCTTTGTTCCGTCGCCGATGCGCGTAGCGCCGAATTTGCCACGGTCCACGCAACTGCACGCACCTATGTCAACCTCGTCGCCTATCTCGACGGTGCCGATGTGCGGAATCCGGTTGTGCCGACCTTCGGCGAAATAGTATCCGAAGCCGCTTGATCCGATTACCGCATTTGGGCCTATCCGGCAGCGCCGCCCGATCCGGCAACCGCTGATAACGACCGTTCCGGGATATAGGATGGTTTCTTCGCCGATTTCCGCGTCGGCCCCGACTGTAACGTTGGCGCACAGGACCGCTCCGGCGGCGATTTTTGCCATGCTGCCGACGACTGCGCCGGGTCCGACGGCTGCACCGTCGGCGATTGCGGCGTCTTCGGCGACCACCGCCGTCGGGTGCACGCCGGGCTGCGGAAAGTCTCCGGGTCCGGCTGACATTTCCAGTACGGCGACGACGGCCGACATAACGTTATCGACGCAGATCAGCGGTATTTCCGTTGAAGGCCTGTCCGCCCCGACGATAACAGCGACGGCCTGGGTATCGACCAGTCGGGCTGAATGTCGCTCGTCGGCCAGGAAGGAGACGTCTGATCCCCCGGCCGAGGACAACGGGGCGATGCCGCTGATAACGCCGCCGCCGTCGCCGACAACCTGCCCGCCGATACGCCGGGCAAGTTCACTGATTGTAAGGTTCAATTCGGTCATTGCCGGCCCGTCATCATATCTTCCACGAAGCGGTTAGACAAGAAGAGGCTTTTATCATCGTATCCGCGACGGGCTTTCCCACATGTCGGCGTTCGGGCCCATTTTCTGTTTGAGCGGTTCGGTTATCTCGTCCAGCCGGGCAGTCACGTCGTCGGTGAGTGTCAGGTCGCCGCCGGCGGCGTTGTGGCGAACCTGTTCGGGCGAGCGAGCGCCTGCAACAACGCCGGCGACGCCATCCCGGCCGAGCAGCCAGGCCAGCGACATTGCCGCCATGTCCAGACCGGCCTCGCGCGCAACCTCGACGATGCCGGCAATGGCGGCGAAGGTTTCCTCTTCGGCGCCGGCTTCGCCGTGCTCGGCCATGGGCCGGTCGCCCCTGAAGAGGCGATTTCGCGCCCGGCTGTCGGGAACCTCGTCGGGGTTGCGGAACTTGCCCGTCAGCAGACTCTGCATCAGCGGGCTGTAGCACGTTACCGGCACGTCCGCTGCCCGGCAGACCGGAAGTATCTCAAACTCGATTGCCCGCGACAGCAGACTGTAACACAACTGGTTGACCGCCGGGGTGGCGAAGGAAAGGAACTCCGTAAGGTCCTGCCGGCCGAAGTTGGATACGGCAAGGTGGCGAATCTTCCCGGAGGCCTTGAGGTCCTCCATCGCCCGAACCGTATCTTCCAATTTCAAATTCCATTTGGGCCAGTGGATGTGATAAACGTCGATGTAATCGGTGCGGAGGTTATTCAGACTACGCTCGCACGCAGCGGTCATCTTGTCTCCGCTCACCTGGCCTACCTTGGTGCTGATGAGGACCTTTTGGCGCTTGGATTTGAGGGCCTCGCCGAGCACCCGTTCGCTTTCGCCGTAGCCGGGGGCTGTGTCGAAAAAGTTGATCCCCGCCTCTATTGCCGCATGGATCGCGGCTATGGAGTTATCCTCGTCCTGCGGGCCCCAGGTTGCGTTATTGCCCAGCGCCCAGCAGCCAAGGCACACTGTCGAGACCCGCAATTGTCCTTGAGCGATTTTTCTGTATCTCATGGCTGTATAATAATCCGCTTTTGTTTCATATCAATAGTACCATTTGTTGCCATGGGCCTGTCCGAGTGATTATACTACTCAAACCGGGCGCGTAGCTCAGTTGGCTAGAGCGCTTCCCTTACAAGGAAGAAGTCACAGGTTCGAGTCCTGTCGCGCCCATTTCCAGGACGGGCAAAAGGCCCGTCTCGGAAATGGCCTGAGCGCAAGGCAGGCGGGGCAATCGCAGCGGCCATCAAAGCCAAAGAAGAAGGACTTGTCGGGCACGTCGCAGCCTCGCTGCACATCAGCGGCGCTGAAATCTGCGAGATTGTCCGCGAAGGCCTGCTCGAAGGGATAACCGTCGGATACAACGTGCTGAATTTCCCCTTCCGCGCCGAAGCACTTG
>DAOWOP010000049.1 GCA_030642005.1 Planctomycetales bacterium | reverse complement strand
GCCGGGAGGTTGAGCAAGCCTCCCGACCAGACTTCAACTACCAAAACAAAAGGCGTCTCAAAAACTCTTTTTCGATTCCCTCATCCCTCCATAGTGCAGCAGGCGTGCCAAAGATATGCTACCGGCGTGATTGTTTTACAACTACCGATGAATACAAGTGTTACAAAAACAGCCCCATGAAAGACTCCCCGCAAAAATCAATCAATAGTGGAATATTACCCACCCGTGGGGAAAGTGCTGTGTGGAATACTACCCAAACCGGACGCTTATCTTCACGAAACTTCCGCGCCCGGCGGGATTTGCTCGTCCGGCGTGATGACGACGACCTTGCGCTCATCGCCGTCCATATAAGACGCCGCCAGGAGCATGGCGTTGGATTCCAAGCCTCGCATCTTCCTCGGCTGGAGGTTGGCCACTACGACGATGTTCTTTCCCACCAGCGATTCGGGCTGACAGTAAGGTTTCAGCCCGGCGATAATCCTCCGCTGCTCGGTTCCCAGGTCGATGTCGAGGATAATCAATTTGTCGGCATTGGGGTGGTCGCTGACGGCTGTTATCTTCGCGACGCGAAGGTCGAGTTTGCTGAAATCGTCGAAACTGATAATAGGCTTGGCCTGGTCGTCCATTTTTTGGCTCCTTGTGATGGTTACTTTTCAGATGCACACATATTAGCCGCGAACATCGCGAACAAAAACAAATTAGAACAGAGAAAAAGAAAAAAGTTCGCGCCGTTCGCGTAGTTCGCGGCTATCTTACTGCTGCAGGAATGACGAGCGAAAGGAATAAGCATGAGCGTGTACCCGTACAAGTTTGAGCCTGTCTATAAGGAAAAGATTTGGGGCGGGCGTGCTTTGGAGCGTTTGTTCGGGCGCGACTTGCCGGCCGGTGCGAAGATCGGCGAGAGTTGGGAACTTGCCGACCTGCCCGAAGGTCAGTCCGTCGTAAGCAACGGGCCTGACGCCGGTGAGACGCTCAACTCGCTGCTGGCCGATAAGGCCGAGGAAATCCTCGGCCTCGGCGTGGCGACGGACGAAGGTCGGTTCCCGCTTCTGCTGAAATTGCTCGACGCCAACGATATTCTCAGCCTCCAGGTGCATCCTGACGAGCAGGCAGCCGCCGAATCAGGCCCGCCGGCGAAGTTCAAGACCGAATGCTGGTATATCCTCGAAAGCCGGGACGGGTATATCCTCAAGGGCGTCAGGCCCGGTGTTACCGAAGCCGATTTTCGTCGGGCAATCGCCGCCGAGGCCGAGGGCGAAGAAAACGCCTTCGGCGACCTGCTCGTACGGTTCGACGTCCGCGCGGGCGATTTTCATTACCTGCCGGCAGGGACCGTCCACGCCCTTGGCCCCGGCGTAGTGCTGGCCGAGATTCAAACGCCGTCTTACACGACCTATCGCATCAGCGACTGGGGCAGAGGACGCGACGTCCACGTCGCCGAAGCCTTGAAGTGCATCCATTTTGAATCCGCCGTCGAACCACCCGGCACCGGCGGCAACGTACTGGTAAGCACGCCGTGGTTCGTCGTCCGCCGACTTCTCTTACCGACGGGACAGAGGGAATTGACTTCGAGCGAGTGTACTGCATGGATGACACTTGCCGGCAAGGGTCAAATCGCCTGCGGCGACCTCAATGAACCGGTTCCACTCTCGGCCGGCGATACAGTGCTCATCCCTGCGGGGACAGAGACACCCGCCGTAACGGTCGAAGAAAAGATGACGCTTTTAGAAGTAACAATCCCGAAGAGGGAATCTTGAAAAAACCGGGAAAGGCTGTTTCCGGTTTGTTTCAGTTGTTTAAGTCACTGATATTTCAGATTTTTAGGATTTTTTCATTGCCAATATTCCCGTGTGCCGGTAGAATGTTATCAAGCGATAAAGCAAGAGGCTTAAGGGGCAAGGGGTATGATCTTCGATGGGACCTTGGGTGGATCGACCCCCCAGCCGGCGCAGGGTAATCACAGAAACCAAATGAAATAAAGGGGAATTGCGATGAAAGGGATTGCCATGTTAGTACCCCGACGCGTTTCAACACTTCTGCCGTTAGTGCCAGTACTGCTTTGCGGTTTATTAACTAGCGACCTTGCAGCCGAGATCACGCCATTACCGACCGGCGATGACCTCGAGTACTCCCTGGAGACAGATAAAACCATCTATCAATTGGGTGAGACGGTTTATGCAACTCACACTATTACTAACCCCCTTGATGTCCCTGTTGATGTTGAGTTTGCACAAGAATCAGGTTTCGATCTGTGGGTTTTAAAAAATGGCGAAAGGATCTGGCAGCAATATACAGCTTTTAAATGTGTGATATGGACACGAACTTTCGCTCCCGGGGAAATTCTTGAATTCGACTATACCTGGGACATGACTGATAACGACGGCAATGCAGTCTTACCCGGTGAATACGAATTGGTGGGAGTGATCTACGGACATGGCCGCAATGTTAGTACGAACATAACCATCGTTCCTGAGCCAGCGATGGTTACATTAATGGGCACGGCTGGCATGTATCTTGCGTTTTTCAAAAACCGCTGCCGGTTAAGATGATTTGTTTCAGTTATGTTGACTATTTACGTCTGATTCTCTCATCCTTATTTTACATGAATAATAATTTTCAAAGGGGAAAATAGGGAAAATAGGGGACGCTAACCTGGAAAATAGGGAAAATAGGGGAAAATAGGGGACGCTAACCTATTTTCTTGACAATGTTTCGGTGGGCCGGTAGAATGTTATAAAGCGACAAAGCAAGGGGTTTGATCTTCGGCTGGGCTTGGGCGGATCGGCCCGCGACCGGTGCAAGATAATCGCAGAGGCCAAAAAAAATAAAGGGGAATGATGATGAAGAATGTGCAGAAGTTTCTTGTTGGCTTGGCGTGTTTGCTGGCTGTTTGCTTCTGTACGCCGCATGCCGCTGCGGAACCCTTGATTGTCTGCGCACCCAACGTTTCTGGGACTGGGTCAGTAAATTTCCTCGGGATCGGCGACCTGGCTGGCGGGGAAGTCGCTAGCTACGCCACGGCCGTAAGCGATAACGGGTTCGTCGTGGGAGCCAGCCAGACCGATGACGGGTGGCGGGCCTTCCGCTGGTCCCAGCCAACCGGTATGGTCCGCCTCGATTTGGGAGAAGGAGTCGGTGGAGAGACGGCAGCGCATGCGATCTCGGCCGACGGAGGGACCGTCGCTGGAGCGGCCGGGGGAACTTTCATTCCCGGACCGATCGGGCCCAATCCGTTACGGGCTGTCTCCTGGCCTAACGGCGGAAGTGGCGCCAACTATCTTGAGCCGAGCCTCTATGACGACAACCTTGCCGCCGCAACTGGGGTATCGAATGATGGGGGATTTATCGTCGGTTTTAGCAATTCTCATCTATTCAGTGAGACGGAGGCGTTTCTGTGGACGCCCAGTGAGGGTTACCGCGGATTGGGCGATCCTGGTGGCGATGTCCGATTCTCTAATGCGTACGGTGTGTCGGACGATGGTGCTGAAATCGTCGGCGCCGCCAAAACTCCAGCAGGCGCCCGTGCCTGTCGCTGGAGTGAGATCACTGGATTAGTTCTGCTGGATGATTCATCTCTGGGTTGGAGTGTCGCTGAAAATGTTTCCCCCGACGGGAGCACCATAGTCGGACGGTACTCACATGATCCGTACCACGAGCATGCGTTCTGTTGGACGAAGGCCGAGGGCATGGTGCAACTGGAAGGGCTTCAGGAGCGCACGATTGCGGTCGCGGCGTCAAACGGTGGTAATTTGATTGTCGGGAATTCGTCTCCGTTTCCGGCCCTAATCCCTCTCCCTGGCGAACCCCCGCTCGATTTTGTCCCAGTGGTCTGGGATTCATATCGCCAGCTCCACAGGCTTGATGAATTCTTGGAGGCCAACGGTCTGGACTTTACGGGGTGGACGTTGACGCGGGTCTTTGACATTTCCAGCGACGGGACGGTGATCGTCGGGGAAGGCATCAACCCCGACGGCAATCAAGAGGCATTTATGGCAGTCATCCCGGAACCTTTCACGGTCACGCTCCTGGCGATAGGCGCGGCGAGCTTGCTGGGGCACAAGCGAGGGTTCTGCGAACAGCCGGTGAAGAATCGGTTCTCCAAGGACCGTTCGTAGCAAGTTGAAAGCAAATGAGGACAACACCCGGGCGGACATTTGGCCGGAAAATAGTGCACTCGAGCACAGGAGATTGACATGAGCCTAGACAATGGTTGCCTGACAGACAAGCTGAAGAGTCGCGAATCAGGGATAAGACCGGTTCTTGAGATACTTGAGAATCGCCTTCTGCTTTCTACGTCGCCGATCATGCTTGAAGATTTGCCAGCGTTAGAGTTCTTGGCCGACCATCCGGGCCAACAATTCCAGTACGGCGAGATGGTTTTGGAGTATCGTGTGGGCGAGTCATTGCTTAACGTACCCGGGACCGCACCTCACCTGATCACCACGAATGTCAATACCGCCGACACCCTCAACGCCGATCAGCTTTGGTATGGTGGAGGACTGGGGCTTGATCTGACCGGGTCCGATATGACTGTCGGACTCTGGGATGGCGGTTACGTCCGTACGACACACCAGGAGCTTGTCAACCGGGTGACGATTGGCGATTCAGGTGGAAGCCAAGCTAATCACGCGACGCACGTCGCCGGAACTATTGGAGCTTCTGGAATCGTCTCATCGGCCCGAGGGGCGGCTGGCGATGTGGAAATCTGGTCTTACGACTGGAATAATGACTTGAGTGAGATGGGCTCGGCAGCATCCGGCATCGTCGCTTCTAATCATAGCTATGGGTATGCCTTGGGATGGGACAATATCGATCTATCAGGCACGGACTATGGATACTGGCCATATTATAGAGATCAGTTCGCAGGGGAGGACGAACGCTTCGGGAAATATGACAGCTACTCCAACGGTCTTGATGATGTGCTGGAGTCAAACCCATACCTCCTCAGCATCTGGACTGCCGGGAACGACCGCGACGATGATGCTTCGACGCACAGCCAATCCTATGTCACGCACTTCTCGGCGTATGGACCGAATGTGTACTTCATAGTCAGCAAGAGCGACGCGCTATATCCGGCGCCTACGGCAGATTACGGGTGGGGAAATGGATTCGACACGATCCCGGGCGGACCAAGCGTTGCAAAGAACAACCTCGTCGTTGGTTCCATTGGTGATATTCTGGTCGATCCTTATGGGAGTGAACATGTGTTTATGTGCGACTTCTCTTCCTGGGGGCCGACAGATGATGGTCGAATCAAGGCGGACGTGGTCGGCAATGGGTGGATAGTAACTTCCTCGATAGCCAGCGCCGACAACGCCTATGGCGCAATGTCAGGCACCTCGATGGCTGCGCCGAACGTGACTGGAACCGCAGTGCTGCTCATAGAGCATTATGATAATCTTTTCGGCGAGTTGCCGCTGGCGGCTACGACGAAGGGGCTTCTCATCCATACGGCCTTTGACGCGGGCAATGTCGGGCCGGACTACATTTACGGCTGGGGGGTTGTAGACGCTGCCGCTGCTGCGAACCTCCTGACGGATACAACCGATGATACGCCCACAAACTGGGTACAGGAGAACACCTATTCCGGCAGCGAGTGGACTTGGGAACTGTACTCCGACGGTACCGAACCGCTGAAAGCCAGCATTGTCTGGACAGACCCGGCCGGTACACCTCAGGGTAGTGGCCTGGATGTCGAAACACCGGTGCTAGTCAATGACCTGGACGTCTGGATCACCGGGCCGGGCGGTACGTATTACGCATGGACGTTGGATCCGAGCAATCCTTCCAATTCTGCTGTCCGTACGACAGGCAATCATCTGGACAACGTCGAGCAGGTGTTGATCGACAGCCCTACAGAAGGAATCTATACGATCCATGTTGGACGCACGGGCGATTCCTTCACCCAAGATTACTCATTGTTGGTCAGCGGTGCAGCAGAGCAGACGGCCGCGCCGGGGACACCGGACCTGCTTGCCGGCAGCGACACGGGCAGTTCCAGCACGGACGACATAACGAGGCTGAACAATTACGACACCGGAACGCTCCAGTTCAAGGTTACAGGCACGATAAACGGGGCGACGGTCAGGCTCTACCACGGGCAGGACATGATTGGCCAGGGCACGGAAAATGACGGTGATGGCGAAATCATCATCACAACCGACGGTGATCCTGATCATATCCTGAACAACGGCTATAACTACGTCACTGCCAGGCAGGAGGTTTCGGGCAAGTTGGAATCGGCTGCTTCACCTGACCTGGAGATCATGATCGATACGGTCGCCCCGGCGGTCCCCAATGATCCAGACCTGCAGGCGGGTAGCGACCTCGGTTCCAGCAGCACGGATAATATCACCAAGGACAATACCCCGACCTTTGACATTAGCGGCGTGAGTGGTGGCGACTATTTCCGCTTCTATCGCGGCACAACGCAGATTAGCGGCAATTATGAGACCGGAAGTACTTATACCGCCGGGACACAGAGTGACGGCACGTACAACTATAGCCTTTCCGCTGTAGATGAGGCCGGTAACGAATCTAATAAGGGTACGGCCTTGGAGAATGTGAAAATCGACACGGTCGCCCCGGAGGTTAGCGGCGATCCGGTCATCAACGACGGCGCGACGCAGCGCGACAGTATAAGAAGCATCGAGTTCACATTCGATGAGGAGGTTTCTGTTACATCCGGCGCCCTGGAGATATACTGGTCCTGGTATGATGAAAATAGCGAGCAGTGGGTGTGGTACGAGGACGAGGCCACGATCGTTAATCCCACCTTTACCGGCCCCTCCGCCCCCTCCTACACCACGGCCAGGTGGGAAAACGACAGCGGGCTGCTTACCGAGGACGCGAACGAGGACGGACAGGACGACGTGGACGACTGCCACTTGATGGCGAAGCTGCTGCCCAGTGGGGTGGCGGACATCGCAGGGAATCAGATTGCCGGCGATGAAGTCATCGACAAGGATTTGTTCGGGCTCCATAAACTCAGTGGCGACATCGACGGCAACGGGGAACAAGCAGTTGCAGACATTGACACGCTTGTTTCGTACTTTGGTGACCCCAACAACCCCGACGACCCCGGTGACCTCGACTACGATTTGAACGGCGACGGTTATACGGACAGCGACGACATTGGCACACTTGTGGACAGCTGGGGGACCTGGCTCGGCGACACGGACCTTGACGGCAATGTGGACTGGGATGACTACACCACTCTCAGAGGCAACTACGGCACTATGGAAGGGATGACCTGGGAAGATGGCGACCTTGACGGCGACGGCGATGTGGACTGGGATGACTACACCATTCTCAGAGGCAACTACGGCGAAAGTAATGATTTTGGACTCATTGATCTGGGCGTCCTGCCGGACTGGCCGTAAGCGGCGTGTCAGGAGTTAAGGGGGTCAAGAGCCGCAAAATTGTCCCGTTTCCTGCGTTTTCCATTGTCCCGCTTTTCGTTCCAGTCTATACTCGCATCGCGGCGGGGCAGAAGCCCGGCCTTAAATCTCCGCGTGTGTGGCACCTTCAACCGAAACGGAGTGAAGGTTGTGGGTGCTGGCTTGGCAAGGGTGTAGAGCACCCACAAGCTTCGCTCCACTTCGTTGCGCTACGCTTGAAGGTGCCACCCGCCACGGAAAAATATAATGGAAAAGATTCGAATTCAGAAGGTTCTGGCTGAGGCGGGTGTTGCTTCGCGTCGGGCTGTCGAGCAGATGGTCCTTGACGGTCGCGTTACCGTCAACGGGGAGATTGTCTCGGCATTGCCCTGCTTTGTAACGGCAGAGGATGAAATCCGTCTGGACGGGCAGATTATTCAGAATCGCCCGGAGCCGAAGGTCTATATCCTCCTGAACAAGCCTCGCGGCGTAATCTGCACGCAGCGTGATGAGACCGGCCAGAACCGCCCACGGGCTGTCGATCTGGTCGGTTGGACAGGCCGGCGGCTCTATTGCGTCGGTCGGCTCGACGCCGACAGCACCGGGCTTATCATTCTGACCAACGACGGGGAACTGACCAATCGCCTGACGCATCCGCGTTACGGCGTAGTAAAGACGTACATCGCCCGCGTCGCGGGTCGCATAACCGGCGAGGACCTGACTTCGCTCCGTCGTGGAATATTCCTCGGCCCGCAGAAATCACCGTCAGGCCAACCTAAGCGCAAAAACCCCAAGTCCCCCGCCAGGGCGTCGGTAAAGATGCTTCGCCGCGGGGCAAATGAAAGTCTGCTGGAACTGCGGGTATCCGAAGGGCGCAATCGCCAGGTCCGGCGGATGCTGGCGAGGTTGGAGCACAAGGTTTATCGTTTGCATCGTTCAGCCATTGGGCCGATAATCGACCGCGGATTGAAGATAGGTCGATTCAGACGTCTAAAAGCCTCTGAAATATCGGCATTGCGAAAATCAGCAGGAATTCGATTGCCAAACCATTAGTGGCTTGAGTATTGTTCGTATGGCGGCAAGCGGTTCTGAAAGTGGCGCTTTGTGCAGTGCCGGACTGGTCAAGGGCCTCAAGTTCTGCACGCTTATGGACGAAAAAAGAGAAAGCGTTGTCAGTGAAGGTGTTCTTATGCGCGGTACCGACTTGCATGGATGGAGAGTACTGATGCGTGTTTTTGCGGGTGTAACGACGGTCATTTGCCTGGCGGCATTATCGGCAGGCTGCAACACCGCCGTCAGTCCGGAAGCAACCCGATATTTACAGGCTGCCGACGCAGCCTTCCGTCAGGGCGACGACCCGGCCGCTATTGAAGCAGGCTCGCGGTTTATCCGGATGCACCCGCGGCTTGAAGAGACCGGCGAAGCCTATTACATACGCGGGCTGGCGCGCTGCCGGGCGGGACAGGTCAACGCCGGGAAAAACGACCTTCATGCCGCACTGGCGCTTACAAAACGCAAAGACCTCATCGCCCTGGTTCACTGCCGGCTGGGAGACTTAGCCTACCAGGCCGGTGAAATGACAGAATCAGAAACGCATTACCGCACAGCCATTGAGCATGTCCGCCCCGGCGCTCCACCGGCGGACGAGGCGATGTACCGCCTGGGATGTATCCTTCAGCGTGAGGGGCGATGGCGCGAGGCAGACCTGTTCTTCAGCAGGGTGGTGCACTTTTTCGACGGCACGCCGCTGGCTGAACTCGCAGCCGACCACGCACACGCAGCGCAATGGTCGATTCAGGCTGCGGCAATGAGCGAGGCGGCTTCTGCAAAACAACTTCAACACCGGCTGCGACACGCCGGACTGAATGCCCGAACCGATCTGGAACTCAGAAGCGGGCGTGTAATGCGGCTGGTCCGCGTCGGCTCTTATCATACCTACGGACAGGCGAAGGCGGATTTGCCGAAAGTCAGAACAATAGTTACCGATGCGTATATTACATCGGCGAGGTGAAAAATTATGAACGGATTGCGTCTATCAGGCATGTTGATCGTGATTGCGATTTTATCCCTTGTAACGGCGGGCTGTGAACCGCCCCAACAGGAAGAGCCGAAGGTCGCCGGCGCACTGCTTCGTCAGCACTGGCCGACGTCCGAAGCGCCCGTCGCGCACATCGTCAGGCGAGACTATCACATCCGCGAAGGCGACTCGCTGGAAATCATCTACCACGTCCGCCACCAGCGAAACCCTTCCTATCGCATTAAAATACAGGACGTCATAGTCGTTCGCTTTCCTTACAAGCCCACACTCAATCAGGCCGAACGCGTCCAGTCGGACGGATTTGTCAACCTCGACCTGATAGGGCGTGTGAGCGCATTCGATCGAACGATTGGCGACGTGGAAAAAGAACTGAAGCGCAGATACGGGGAATTCATCAAGAAGCCGGTAATTACCGTCAGTTTCAAGGAATCGAACGTCAAGATCGCCGAACTGAAACTGGCGATTACGACCGCTCCCAGAGGCCAGAGCCGATTGGTCCCCGTTACGCCCGACGGGACGATTTCAGTGCCGTTCGTTGTTACTATTCGTGCAGCGGGCAAGACAGTCGAACAACTGCACAGGAACCTCAACGACGCTTACACGGCCCTTGGTCTGGACGAACTGGAAGTTACCGTGAACGTCCAGACCGTCGCGGCGACAAGCGTGTACGTCTTCGGCGAGGTCCGACGCCCCGGTATGCTGCGGGCAAACAAGGAAGTTTCCCTTCTTCAGGCTATCGCCCAATCGGGCAGTTATACACCCGCCCGCGCCGAGTTGAGCCAAGTGATGCTGATCCGCCGCAGGCACTTACCTGCGCCGACGGCGGCGATCATCAACGTCTTTCAACTGCTGGAAAATCGCAAACGGGCCGACTCCGAACCGGTCAGGTCCGATATGGGCAAATATAAATACGACATCTGGCTGGAAGACGGCGATATGGTATATGTCCCGACCAGCGCCATTGCGAAACGCGCCGACTACATAGAATACGTCTGGGCGCGAGGCATCCGCGCCGTCGGCGGATTCACCAGCACCGCAAATTACACCGCCGTGGACGCCGTGGACTGGCTCGGGCCGAACTAATACCGTCGTTACCGACTACTGACTACCGACTACTATACTCTGGATGAGGTGAAATATGGCTTATCCCACACGAACGCTTCGTGAACTGTCGCGGGTAATCTTTTCCCGACTTATCGGGATCATACTGATCCTGGTGGTTGTCGTGGCAGGCGTGCTGGCGGCGACCTTCATGGGCCCCTGGCAATACCGCTCCAAGGCGATGCTGGATGTAACAATCTCACCTGTGGAATCCTCGCCGCTGGAATCGCCGATAAGCATAAGGGACAGATTGAGTCTGTTCATTCTCAGACAGCGGGAATTAATCGCCACCGAATACGTTCAGGCGTCCGCCCTGATGAGGCTCGACAACATAGCGTCGACGTCGTCCGACGACAAACTGAAAGACCTGAAAGGATTCCAATGGTACGACGATGAACAGGTCGCGGAGTTCGCCGCCAAAAACTTCGACCGCCTTGCCGACGTGCAGAAGCGAGTGAAGGTTACAACACCAGGCGGCGTTGACGTTACGCAGACCTTCACCGTTACGGTGGATTGGCCTGAAGAAAAAGGAGTGCCTCTGAACGGCGAACCAAGCCGGCGGATGCTGGCGACAAAACGCGCCCAAGAGTTCACTATGCGCCTCCTGGCTGCTTATCAATTCCGCCGGACTTTTCTGGAAGTCAAACAGGCAAAAGAAAGTTCTATAGTCCTGATGGCCAAGGCCACTGCCGCCGCAAGGGCAAACATGGAAGCAGCCCAGCAGAGGCTGGAAAAATATATCGCCGATGAGATCAAGGGCGACATACTGCTGGTTCAGAGCATGCTCGAAGGCATCGGCGAGACGGGCCTGTACAGACTGAGAACCAGGTTCCAGGGTGAGATAAACACGATTAACGCCCGCCTGGCCGAACTTGCCGCACTGAACGAACAGATTGATAAAGAACTTGGTAAAGGCCCCGACGAGCAGGTGGTAATACCGCAGGCGCTGCTTGCCGACAACCTGGCGCTGGCCAAGATTATCGGCGCGATTGCGGACCTGCGGATTCGGCTGAATAACCTCACCCCGCGATTTGAGGATTCTTACAAGGAAATAAAAGAGGTCCGCGCCGAACTTGTCGCCAATCTGCAAGACCTCAAGGATGAACTTGCCAGAGAGAAAACCAAGCTCGACCAGGAGAGCGCCGCCCTCCATGGCCGGCTCGCCGCCCTGGTAAAAATCGTAGAGAAAGATAAGACCGAGATTGCCGCTCTGGCCGGCAAGGCCGCCAAATACAACAGCCTGAACAAAGACGCCGACTATGCGCAAAAGATGCTCAGCAAGCGTAGGGAAGGATCCCTCAACGCCGAGAGCGCCGAAGCGGCGGCCAAGTTGCCTATTCGCGTCCTCGTCGCCGACGGACCGTCGCTGCCGAACGTCTCCAGGCCGCATCGCCCCATCCTGTGGGTCAACGTATTTATCAGCATATTCGCCGGAATTGTTCTGGCGCTGGTCTATGCCTTCCTGGCCGACCACTTCGACCATACGGTCAAGGGCATCGACGACGTTGAACGACACATTGAAACCGATGTGCTGGCGTCGGTGCCCAAATTCGGCCGCAGGATAATCTTACACAATAGAGGTACACAACATGGCCCAGAGTAAACTAGCCGCTGCTGAACTGGCGCCTCAGGCCGAGGATATTTTCAGAGGTCTGTGGACGTCGCTGTTTTACACTTCCCAGTCGCCGCCGAAGTCTGTGCTGGTCTGTTCGTCTAATCCGGGCGAGGGCGCCACGACCATAGCCTGCGGGCTGGCACTGGCCGGTAGCAACAATGCCGGCGAAGACCAGGCAGAGACCTCCGATACGGTGCGTTCCGCCGGCAGGGTCGTGCTGGTGGATTTCAATCTTCGCAGCCCTGCGGTAAGCAACGCGTTGAATGTCGCCAACGGGATGGGCGTCTCGGACGTACTGGCTGGCGGGAATGACCTCGGCGAGGCCCTTCAGCACATCGGACCCGGACAGTTAGACGTCCTGACCGCCGGAAGCAAGTGCGGACAGGTCCTGGAAATACTTCGCGCCGACCGCGTCAGGGGCGTCCTGGAGGAGTTACAGCGCCGTTACGATTACGTCATCGTTGATGCAGCGCCGATAAATCAGTATCCCGACGCCCAGGTCCTGGCCGAGATTATTGAGGCCATCGTGCTGGTTGCCAGATGCCGGCAGACCCCTCGCGAGGCGCTTCTCCAGGCCAAGAAGAGGCTTCAGACCGGCGGGGGCAAAGTTGCCGGCGTCGTCCTGAACATGCGAACCTATCCCATCCCCAGGTTCGTCTATCGGCGTGTCTGAAAAAAGATTACCGGAATACCGGATTACCGTAGGACCGACGGATCATAGCAAGAGGCTTACATGATTGAGTTGACCCGGCGCAAGACGGAACCCGGCACGCCAAGGCTTCTGTCGCGAAACACCTCGTCCGGAGGCCTACTGTGGATCGTACTGGCGATGGTGCTGGCGGCGGTGGCGGTGGCTATCGCCTACCCATCCACGATGCCGTGGTCTTTCCTCGCCCTGGCAGGAGGGGCCATACTGCTGTACTGGTCTATAAGGTGGGAGATAACGCTCTGGGCGTGGATATGGGTTCTCTCCTACGGGCTGCTTGACTGGCCCCAGTGGCGGCTGGAATCAGCGACCTTTTTCACCATGTCCGTACCGCGGTTTATCTTCCTGGCGGCGGCGCTGGCGTTCGGACTGTACTTCCTGCTCCGCAGGGTGCGCCTCCGATACGACCGCGCGGTGCTGTGGGTTATGCTGGCGATGCTGGTCTATTGCGCTATCAGCGCAACGTTAACAGGCTGGGTCGCCGGAACTATGGGCCCACCGGCAAGAGGTGCTCCATACTTCCGCTTCCTTGGGCCTATACTCTTCCCGTTCATCATGTTCTTCTGCGTCTATAACTGCACGCGGGACGAGAAGCAGATTCGCCGGCTCTTGATTTTTCTGAGCATCTACGGCTGGTACGCCCTGTACATCGGCTACCTTCAATACGCCGCCATCAGGGGATTTGACGGCGCTCGTTCGCTGATCTGGCCTGCTTATATCAACGACCCTAATTTGCTGCTCGGGCACCATTTCGACCGTGCGCGAGGCGCATTTAATGCCTCTAATCCCCAGGCCAATTTCCTCCTGCTGCTGTTCTATGCCAACCTGTTCCTCATCCGCCGGATTCGCGGGCCTTATCGGGCGGCGCTTATCATCCAAACGATTCTTATCCCCCCTGCTATCTTTTTCACAGGTCTGCGTGCGGCATACCTCAGTTTCGCCGTCTGCGGGATCGTCTGGTGCCTGTGGGGCTGCAAGGGGCGCCTCGGCAAGACCAAACTGGCGCTGGCGACACTGGTAACGATATTGGCTGTGGCGATGTTCTGGGAGAACATTACGCAGAGGTCTCGCGCAGCGGCGGTCGGCAGGCCCGCCGATGTCAGCCGGTTGCGAACGGGGCGGGCGACCGGAGGTGTCGCGCAGATCGGGCCTATCGAATCGCGAATAGTCTTGCTGTACAGGGCCAAGGACCTGCTCATGCACCGTCCGCTGACGGGGGTGGGCTTCGGGCATTATCTGGAAGCCGACAAGGAGATCAAGCGTGACCCAGCCTCATTCGGCGCACGCACGGGCGCTATTACACCCATTTCAACACCGGCAAACCTCTTTGCGGTAATGGCCGCTGAAACCGGCGTCATTGGCCTGGCGATTCTCGTAACCATATTCATACTGATATATCGCCAGTCGCTCCAACTCTACAGAAGGCTCTCATCGGGACAGGAGACTTTGTTATCGAAGGATTTCGTCGTCGTTTTCTGGATCGCTATGGTGGTGTATCTGGTTGATGCGACCTTTGTCGATATATTATGGGACGTTCCATCCAACGGCCTGTTCTGGGCCTTCGCCGGCCTGATGGTCGGGTATAACCGCCTGACCGAATCGCGGGCGCAAAATCAACCGGACCTTTCTGTCGCCACCCCGGTCGCCTTAAACCAGGAGTAGAGCAGTGGCTGTCTTGTCGCGACTGCTGAAGGCCGGCTCAATGACAGAGTCACTGAGCGTGTACGTGCCGGCGACCGTCTTCCAGAGGTTCCTCGGCCTGGGACGAATGCTGCTGTTTGTCTATCTGCTGAAGGAGGCTGGATACGGGCTTTGGGGGCTTGGCGTGGTAACTTTTACCATGGCCTCATCGCTGGTAACTCTCGGCAGCCATCACGGGCTGGTGCGGTATGTGAGTTTTTACGAGGCCCGCGGGCAACTTCAGGCATTTTACCGCCGGATGCGATTTTTCATCCTTGGCTGCGCCGTTGCACTCACCGCCGCCGCCCTGGCAGGCAGCGATATACTGGTGGCCCTGACGCGCTCGGGGGTCTCGCAGGTGGGCTATCATCATCAACTCCACATCTGCTGGGCGGCCCTGGCCAACGCCGGACTGCTTG
>DAOWOP010000158.1 GCA_030642005.1 Planctomycetales bacterium | reverse complement strand
TCGCGGTGTTTGCGACCACGGTACCGGCTGAATCGAGAGAAGACAGAACAGCAAGGAGAGAAGACCATGTTTGAGCGAACTTCCAAATCTTTCATTATCGGCGTGGCGATCGTTGTGATTGCTGTTGTGCTTCCGGCGGCGAACTTCGCCCGTGCAGGCGCAATCGTCTCATGGGGCAACGACAACCATAACCTGGTCAGCGACACGCCCACCGACAGCGACTTTGTAGATATCGCCGGGGGAGCCAGCCACAGTCTGGCGCTGAAATCCGACGGCTTTATCGTCTCGTGGGGCTGGAACGGCCATAACCAGGTCAGCGACTCGCCCACCGTCGGCGGATTTGTCGATGTCGCCGCGGGAAGTCAACACAGTCTGGCCCTGAAATCCGACGGCTCCATCGTCTCGTGGGGCTGGGACGGCTGGGGGCACGTCAGCGGCACGCCCGCCGACAGCGGCTTTATCGATATCGCCGGGGGATACGCCCACAGTCTTGCCTTGAAATCCGACGGCTCTATCGTCTCGTGGGGCTGGGACGGCCATGGCCAGGTCAGCGGCAAGCCCACCGACAGCGGCTTTGTCGATATCGTCGGGGGATACGCCCACAGTCTGGCGCTGAAATCCGACGGCTTCATCGTCTCATGGGGCAACGACGACTATGGTCAGGTCAGCGGCACACCCACCGGCGGCGGCTTCGTCGGTATCGCCGTGAGATACGACCACAGTCTGGCGCTGAAATCCGACGGCTCCATCGTCGCATGGGGTTTCGACGACGATGGCCAAGTCAGCGGCACGCCCACCGGCAGCGACTTTATCGATATCGCCGTTGGAAGACGACACAGTCTGGCCCTGAAGTCCGACGGCTCTATCGTCTCATGGGGCCAGATCAGCGGCACACCCACCGACAGCGGATTTGTCGATATCACCGGGGGAGACTACCACAGTCTGGCACTGACACCCGAACCAGGCTCGCTGACACTGCTGGCATTGGGCGGACTTGGCGGGCTGCTGAGACGGCGGCGGTTATAAAAAGGCGGGACTGAAGTTTCACTCCGTCCGGAGCCATGCCGCTGCCACCGAGTAAAAAAAGCCCAGCCACCTGCCTGCTCGCTTCCGCTCGCGGCCAGCAGCCCGTGGTGAACACGTCTTGAAAAATGCCCCGGTCGGCCGGCTGTAAGCCGAGTTCTGTTCCTCGCGCTGACGGGCAGTCAGCGCGGGGCGAAGGCCATCTGTCTTGACCGGTCATTGCTGACTGGCTCTGCCCGATGAATCGGGCAAGCGGCCTACCCGCGATCCGAGACCTGAACCGAATCATGATCGCTGCTTGGCCTTGCACCCGGTGGGGTTTGCCGAGCCGGCGATGTCGCCATCGCCGCGGTGCGCTCTTACCGCACCTTTTCACCCTTACCCTTCGACCCTTCGATAAACTCAGGACTCAGGGCGGTTTATTTTCTGTGGCACTTTCCCTATCCCGCTTCGCCTTACAGGCTACGCAGGACGGTGGGCGTTACCCACCACCGTGGTTCAGCGGTGCTCGGACTTTCCTCCCCCCGCCACTTCTGACGGGGAGCGGCCTTCCACCGACCGACCGGTCTCCATTATACGACAAAATGCCCCCGGAGGTCTTGAAAATCCCTGCCTCACAGTGCGGCGATGGCGGCTTTGATTTGTTCGTCCGTAACGTCGTCGAAAATGGCGACGCTGCCGGGGGCCACAGGAAGGATGAAGCGGACTACCCCGCCAAGCGTCTTTTTGTCGTGGGCCATGATTTCGCGCAGTCGGCCCGGGTCGCGCGCCTCGGCGGGCAAATCCGGCAAATCATCGAACCCGACCGGCAAAGACAGCGCGACGAGGATTTTTCGAACGCGGCCCGCCGCCGAGTCGATAAGCGAGCGGGCTTCGGCGATGCCGAAGGCTGCGACCATGCCGACAGCGACGGCCTGGCCGTGGGAAACGACGCCGTAACCTGCGGCGGTTTCGACGGCGTGGCCGATGGTGTGCCCGAAGTTCAGGTGCGCCCTCTCGGAAGACTCTCGCTCGTCGGCGGAGACGACGGCCGCTTTAATCGCAACGTTGCGACCGATAAGTTCGGCAAGCGTATCGGCATCGGCAGCCATAATCTTCGCTATATTGCCTTCGATGAAATCCAGCAGCGAATCGTCGCGGATGACGCCGTGTTTGACGCACTCTGCCAAGCCGTTGCCGAATTCGCCCGCCGGGAGGGTTTTTAAGACGGCGGCGTCTATAATCACCGCCCCAGGCTGGTGAAAAGCGCCGATAAGGTTTTTTCCGGCGGGAGCGTTCAGGCCGGTCTTACCGCCAACGGCGGCATCGACGTCGGCCAGCAGCGTGGTCGGCACATTGATGAAGGGCAGTCCGCGCAGAGCGGTTGCGGCGACGAAACCGGCCAGGTCCCCCACCACACCGCCGCCAAGCGCAACGATGACAGACTTCCGGTCAATCGGCGGGTCCAGGGATAAAAGTTTATCCATCACGCCGCCGTAGGTCGTGAGGTTCTTGTGTTCCTCGCCGGTGGGGAATTCGATTACGTCGCATCGGCAGCCGGCACGGGTAAGGCTGTCGGCGACGGCATCGGCGTGGATCGCCCTTACGGTCGAGTCGGTAATGATGACGCCTCGTCCGGCGCTGCCTGTCAACGCCGCCGCCGCTGCGCCGACCTGCTCCAGAAGGTCCACGCCGACAGTAACTTTGTACGAGCGGCCGGTAAGGTTAACAGGAATCTCATGCGTTATCGGCATCTTTATCTCTTTTTTGGGTCTGGTAGGCCTCGACCTGTCGGCGGAGTTCTTCCACTTCCTCGTCCGATCCGGCCTGGGCGCTGCCGGCGAAATCATCGGGCCTCATCGGTTTGTATTCGTGCCTGCCGGCGACACGCTGGCGGGAAACGCTGCGCCGCAGCCGCATGAAAATAAACAGCATAACCATTATCGCAATGATCATCAGGACCGCCCCCCACTGGAAATTATCCTTGCCTGATTGGGGGGCAAACAGCGCACCTGCTACAATAATCGGATACTCGTTCTTCTTTCCCGGGTCGCCCGTTTCGGCATCTTTATGCAACTTCGCAAGTTTGTAGAAGATGCCGACAACCTCCAGAGGCTGTCGCTTTGAAAGGTTTTTCGGCGGTTCATGTCCCATCACAACCAGCATGCGCTCGTAAGTGGGAGGCTTCGTCTTTTCGACTTCCACCAGGACGTCCACCATCCAGACGTCCCGCCTGCCCCACCACCGGGTAGGCGTAACATTCCCCCAGGGTTCGGTCCTGCCTCCGTAGCGGACCTCGACTCGCACAAGCCGGCCTCGATAACGCTCCGGCTCGCGCCAGAAATCTTTGGGGTCGGGCCGCTCGGCCTCTTCGAGCGTTTTATCGCCGGCTGGCAGCATCTGCGCCCGACGAAGCATGATATACAACGCCGGCGTACTCAACTGCCCGTCGCCGTCGCTGACATCATCCAGGATAATCTTTTCATCATCGCTGTAAGCGAGGGCGTCTTCGACGGTTTCGGCGCGGGTTATCGGCACAGGCTTCTGCGACCACGGCGTCGTCAGCCAACCGTAGGCAGACTTATCGGCGTCCGGCGGGGCCATGGCCGGGGCACAACCCGCAAGGAAAAAAGCCGGCATCGTCAGGAAGATACACAGAATAGCGATAATTTTCATAATCGCACCTTCTCAAATGACAAGGAATCGTTCAGACGTGATTGTAGATGAAGCCGATGGATTTGTACATCAAAGATGCGTGGATTACGATTGCGGATTCTGTTTTTTTCCTAAACCCTATTCCCTAATCCCTAAACCCTATCTTTTTACCATCCCGGATGCGGCAGGAGGAAGGTATCGGTCGGTGAGGCGGGTTTTTCCCTTCCGGTGTAATCGGAGACGCCTTCAGCCAGCCAGATGTTATCGCCCTCGACGCCGACGTGGCAATCCGTAGCCCAGTCCACGTGTGTGTCCAGATACAGGACGTTCTGTCCGCCGTCGGGGTGATTTTTGCTGACAGTCTGCTTGTCGCATTCCGGGCGGAAGGCCCCGCCGGTAAAGACGGGTGTGGCGTCGGCGAGGATGGCCATCTGTCCGGATACCGCCGCCAGTCTCGGCAGGTCCCGGCGGACCGGAACGTTGAGGCTGTACTGGTAACTGTAGTTTATTGACTGCGGCGATGGGAAATCCGTCATGTCAGCCGACATTACGAACGCCCGCCCGCCGGCAGAGGGACATTGAAACACCTCCGGCGAGGCACACCTGCCGCGAATCAGCGAAAACAGCGCCGCCGAGTTGCTGGCGTGTTCGTGTCCGGGGCGGACCAGCCAAGCCTCGGTCGCCGCCGGAGACGACGGGAAATCACCGTCGTTGCCGTTGGCGTAGTGGTTCAGGGCGGCGCCGATCGCCCAGACGTTGTTGGCGCAGAGGCTCCTTTGGGCCAGCCGATTCGCCTGCCGGAGCGACGGCAGAAGTATGCCGATCACAATCACAGCCGCCGCCGCCAGGGCGGATAACTCCCGAATGGAGAACCTCGCCAGGTTCATCCCGCCGCCGGCGCCGACGGCACGAAGCACCTCGGCCCGGTCGGCTGAAGTTACACGCGCCAGCGCACGGGCCGAAAGGTCCGCCGGCGGGTTCGGCGAGGAACACAGGCCCAGGGCGGCAAAGGTCCGACTGACGCCCTCATGGAGCGAGGCGAACTCGCCGTCGGCGTCAAGCCGACGCCTGACATCCTCGGCAACCGACTCGTCGCAACGACCCAGGACAAAATCAATCAGCAATTGTTCATCACCGGACTTGCTCATTCTGTGTCCTTTTTTCCGGCCAATGCCCATCGCCGGGCAAACTCTTTCACACCCATGTGCAGCCGGCTCTTGACCGTCCCAAGCGGCACGGACAGGATTTCGGCGATCTCTTTATAGGCGAACTCGTGAAAATAACTCAACAGCAGCACGACCCGCAGGTTCTCCGGCATCCGCCTGACAATACTTTGTACGGCGTCGGCGGCCTCGCGGTTCTCAATTCTCGCACTCGGCGGCGGAATATTTGCGGGTATCAGGTCGATGAAATGTAGATTATCTTCGCCGGCGGTAACCTCGGCGTCGAGTTCGGCCGCAGGCCTGCGAAAACGCCGGCGGAGCGCATCACGAGCCTTATTGGCCGCTATTGTGAACAACCAGGGCTTCAGGCGGCGGGAAACATCGAAACTGTCGGCAGAGATGTGAACCTGAAGGAATGTCTCCTGGAAGACGTCTTCAGCCAGGGTTGAATCGCCCAGGAACCTCGCCAGGAAGCCGAACAACTCCCGTTCGTAACGCTTCACGAGCGTCGCGAACGCCTCCGCGTCGCCGCGGGTGTACCGCAGCAGCAGTTGCTCGTCCGATATGTGGTCCCTGCTTTTCATACAGATTTACGCGGCATCATAGGAAACGTCCCGGTCAGCCGCAATTTTTCTTTCGGCTTCAGACTGAATGCGATATACTATTCGGTAGAGACGAAGGGAACTTCATATGGCCTTTGACCGGATAACCTGTAATCCCGCGAAGATGAATGGCCAGCTCTGCATTCGCGACCTTCGGTTGACGGTTCGGCGGGTTCTGGAGGCGGTGGCAACGTACCCGGATCGAGATGATCTTCTGCGTGAATATCCTGAACTGGAAGACGAGGATATCCGCCAGGCGCTGGAATATGCTGCTGCAACCCTCGACGATAAGACACTCACGCCGGCTGCATCATGAAATTTCTTCTCGCCCAGGCTGAAAGCCAAATTTTTCTTGACCGCCCGCGCCGGTGCGACCAAACTCAAACGCGATGGTCTCTACTCAAAACCTGCCGCGGGAGACGCTTTCGGCGTTGGTGGACGCTTCGGCGGCCATTAACGCCGCCCAGGGGCTTGACGAAACGCTCCATGCGATAGCCGCCGCCGCCGCGGCCGTACTGAGGGCGGAGGCGTCCAGCGTTATTATGCTCGACAAGGCCCGCGGCAAGCAGGTCTTCCTCGCCGCCGTCGGCGACCGGTCCGACCAGTTGATAGGGATGGAATACGAAATCGGAGTGGGGCTGTCAGGCAAGGCCGTCGCCACCGGCAAGGCGCAAATCCATAACGACGTCGTCCACGAAAAGGCC
>DAOWOP010000113.1 GCA_030642005.1 Planctomycetales bacterium | reverse complement strand
GTTTGAGTTTGTGTTTGCGGTGGATTTCGCTCGTAGCGCAGAAGACGTGAATCCTCCGGCGTTCGGACTTTGCGACGGCTTCGGCGGCGCGTTCGATGTCCTTATCGACCGCGCGGGCAAGGGCCGCGACGGTGCAGCCGCAGATCTCCCCGGCGATTGCCTGAACGGCCTCAAAGTCGCCCGGCGATGCAATCGGAAAACCCGCCTCGATAATATCGACGCGCAACGCCTCCAGCATCCGCGCCACTTCCAGTTTCTCGGTAAGGTTCATGCTGCATCCGGGCGATTGCTCGCCGTCCCGCAGCGTCGTATCGAAGATCAGGATTTTTCTCGGTTCAGCCATGACGATCTCCTTTCTATTGTTTCGTCAGTTGCCGTCCATTCAGCCCAATAAAAAAGCCCCGCGATCCTTTCTTCGGACCGCGGGGCGATTAACCCGATGTTCCCGCGACCCGTCAGCGCAGCAAAAGCCCAAGCAGTAGCAGGAGGCTCATATTGTCGCGTTGACGGACCATCATTAATCCTTCACTCATTATATTATATCGGTTTTTACCGTTTGGTCAAAGAGAATATTGAATATTGAACAGAGAACCTGCCCCCGGTAACACCACCTTGAA
Organism: Planctomycetales bacterium; assembly: GCA_030642005.1. Taxonomy (GTDB): domain Bacteria; phylum Planctomycetota; class Phycisphaerae; order SM23-33; family SM23-33; genus JAUWNJ01. The sequence continues at coordinate 7,635 of DAOWOP010000113.1, read as the reverse complement.
AAAATCGCCGGAAAAATTAGTCACACACACGTACAGCCTCTTTCATGGCGGCGATGTGGGCTGGTCCCGTCCCGCAGCATCCGCCGATAATGTTCGCGCCGGCTTCGACCAGCAGCGGCGCTTTGGAGGCCATTGCTTCGGGCGTTTCCTTAAAGACGGTTTGCCCGTTCTCGATGACGGGCATACCGGCGTTCGGCATGGCGATGATGGGCGCGTCCGGCGCTGCCGCCCGCAGGAGTTTGATGATCTCGATCATGTGGTCCGGTCCGGTACCACAGTTAGCGCCGATGATGTCGGCTCCGGCGGCGATGACGGCCTCGGCGAATTTCTCCGGCGTAACGCCCATTATCGAGGCGTATCCGCCCCACGTCTGCGGGTCGAACGTAAAACTCGCCATCACAACGAGTTTGGTCTTTTCCTTAGCGGCCCTGACGGCAGCGGACGCTTCTTCCAAGGCGGTCATTGTCTCGACGATCACCGCGTCGGCGCCGCCGGCTTCAAGGGCGACTATCTGTTCGCCGAAGGCCTCGTAGAAATCCTCCTCCGTCTCCGGGCCGAGCGGGGCCAGGAACTCGCCTGTAGGCCCGACGCTGCCGAGGACGTACTGGTCTTCGCCGGCGACTTCGCGCGCAATAGCGGCGGCGGCATGGTTGATTTCGCCGACCCGCCCGTCCATGCCGTAATGCTTCAACTTGTACCGCGTCCCGCCGAAGGAGTTACATTCGACAATATCGCTGCCGGCCTGACGGTACCGGCGATGGATGTCCCTGACGTCGTCGGCCCGTTCGATGCACCACAGTTCCGGACACGAGCCGGGCTGCAACCCCCTGGCCTGGAGAGAAGTGCCCATAGCCCCGTCGCAAAAGAGGATTTCGCCGAACTTTAACCTTTCCAGTATGTTCTGCATGAGTTATTCCTTTACGTGCTATGAAAGACTTTATCGCACTCGTTGTCAAGCGGCTGTGCCGACTGCGACAAAAAAATAGCAGGGATACAGGGGATGTAGGGGGATAAACAGAAAAAATGAATATTGAATAATGAACACGGAACCTGCCTACCTGCGGTAAGCAGGCAGGTGTCGAATTTCGAAGTAAAAGAAACAAGCCGCCTTTGAGAGATGTTTTTTTTAATTCGTCATTCAAAATTCTCCGTTCAATATTCAATATTCTCTTATCCCCTGTATCCCTGCTAATGCTTTGTTTCGCCTGCGACCGGAACAGAAAAGTTCGGTAAATATAGTTTGACATGCCCCGGCAAGGGCGATAGAATTACTTCCCCGACATGGAGTCGGCGGGAGAGGGATTTCCAATGGCCGATGAATTAAAAGGCAAAAGCATCCTTCTGGTCGATGACGATCGGGAAATATTACTGTCGATGAAGACGGTGTTGGCTGAAACCGGCGCGGACATTGAGACGGTCGAAGACGGCAACGCCGCTGTGGAGAGAGTTATCGACTCTCCGCCGGACCTTATGGTGCTGGACGTGATGCTGCCGAAGAGAAGCGGCTTCCTCGTTCTGGAGAAAATCAGGCAGACAATAAAGAAAACCGACCCGCCGAGGGTAATAATGATTACGGGCAATCCGGGCACCAGGCATCGCGTCTATGCCGAAACACTTGGCGTTGACCTGTACCTGAACAAACCCTTCAGGATTGAGAAACTTCTCGAAGCAGCCAAAGATTTGCTCACCTCGTAAGGATAGGCGGGTCGATTTAACAAAGGAAAAGAGGAACTCCGGGAAAACACAGGACAAACGCAGGTAAGAAGGCAAAAGGAAGAATACGGATAATACGATGGGTATTGCAACAGCGGTCAGGAAGGAAGAGATTGTAAGTCAGTATCAACGGCACGATGGGGATACCGGCTCGGCGGAGGTGCAGATTGCCCTGCTGACCGGACGGATCAATCACCTCACCGAACACCTCAGGGCGCACAAGAAAGACCACGCCTCAAGGCGGGGGCTGTTGAGAATGGTTGGAAAACGCAACAGCCTGCTGAAGTATCTGGCGCAAACCGATTCGGCGCGGTACCGGCAGGTCATCGCCGCTTTGGGACTGCGAAAGTAACCATCTCCTATATTCAGCCTTCAGCGATCCCTGCCTGCCCTTCGGGTCTGAGCATCAGGGTCGAAGACTGGCGGGTAAGTCCCAATCCGTGGCTGACTGCTGAACGCTAATTGCTGAATGCTGAACAGGAAAAACGAAGGTAAGAAATCAGGAAAGTAAGGAAAGAAAAGTAAAAAGGAAAAGAAGATGAAAACAGTAACGACAATTGAGAAGGAAATCGGTTCACAAAAACTTATTCTGGAGACGGGAAAGATTGCAAGGCAGGCGCACGGCGCCCTGACGGTCCGGTATGGCGACACGGTGGTGCTGGCGACGGTGCTGTCGGCGCCGCCGACGCGCCAAATCGACTATTTCCCGCTTTACGTGGATTATCGGGAGATGCAGTACGCCGGCGGAAAGTTCCCCGGCGGGTTCTTCAAGCGTGAAGGCAGGCCCAGCAGCAAGGAAGTCCTTTCCTGCCGGATGATCGACCGGACAATCCGCCCGCTGTTTCCAAGCGATTTCAACGATGAGGTCCAGATTCAGTGCATGGTGGTCTCCGCCGACAAGGACCACGACGCCGACGTACTTGCGATGATCGGAGGCAGCGCAGCGCTGGCCTTGAGTCCGGCTCCGTTCCTAGGCCCGATCGCCGCCGTCCGAGTCGGGCGGGTCGATGGGCAGTTCGTTGTGTTCCCAACGTACAAGCAGCGGGAGGAAAGCGACTTTGACCTCATCGTTGCGGGCCATCGAGACGCGATTAACATGATCGAACTCGGCGGCAATGAGGTCGATGAGGAAACGGTCGCCCAGGCCTGCAAGTTCGCCTTTGAACACATCCAGACGATTATCGGCATGATCGACTCGATGGTCAAAGAGGCAGGCGAGGAAAAAACTTACGAATCCACGCCGATCAGCGAAAAACTGATGTCGCTGGCGGCTGACCGCTGCGGTGAAAAACTCCGCCAGGCGAAACAGATTAACGAAAAGGCCGAGCGGAACCAGGCCGTCGCCGCACTGTGCGACGAATTACTGGCCGAACTGTGCCCCGAAGACGTCGAGGAACCGGAATACGACCCCGCCGACGTCCGAAAAGCGTTCTATAAGACCGAAGGAAAGATTCAGCGCGAGTTAATCCTCTCCGGCACCCGCCCGGACGGTCGCGCCGCCGATGAGATTCGCAAGATAACCATCGAGGTGCCGGTCCTGCCGAGGACCCACGGCTCGGCGCTGTTCACCCGCGGCGAGACGCAAGCCATGGCAGCCGTTACGCTCGGCACACCGCGAGACCAGCAGAAAATCGACGGGCTGCCGGAGGAATACTTCAAACGCTTCCTCCTGCATTACAATTTCCCGCCGTTCAGCGTCGGGGAGATTCGCCCCATCCGAGGCCCGGGGCGAAGGGATATCGGACACGGCGCACTGGCTGAAAAAAGCCTCCAGCCTGTGCTGCCGTCGGCTGATGAGTTCCCGTACACCGTCCGCGTCGTCAGTGAAATACTCGAATCCAACGGCTCCAGTTCAATGGCGACGGTTTGCAGCGCTACGCTGAGCCTGATGGACGCTGGCGTGCCGATAAAAGCGCCCGTCGCCGGTATCAGCGTCGGAATGGTCAAAGAAGGCGACAAAAAAATCCTGCTGACCGACATCATCGGCGAAGAGGATTTCCACGGCGATATGGACTTCAAGGTCGCCGGCACCCGCAAAGGTATCACCGGTATCCAGGTGGACGTCAAACCCGTCGAAGGTATCGACCACGAAACCGTCGTCCAGGCTCTCGAGCAGGCAAAGGCCGCTCGAATGAAACTGCTGGACGACATCGAAAACGCCATCTCGGCGCCGCGGGAAGATATCAGCACTTACGCTCCGAAGATGATCACTATAAAGATCGATCCGGAGAAAATCGGCAAGGTCATAGGACCGGGCGGGAAGACCATCAACGGCCTGTCAACCAAGTACGAAGTCAGCATCGACATTGAGGACGACGGGACGATCTTCATCGCCGGCGTCTCCGGCGACGGGGCTGCAAAGGCCACAGCCGATATCGAGGCGATGACCGAAGAGGTAAAGGTCGGGAAAATCTATACCGGCAAGGTAGTCGGCATCAAGGAATTCGGCGCATTCGTCGAGATTCTTCCGGGCCAGGACGGCCTGTGCCATATCTCGCAACTGGAAGACAGGCGCGTCGAAAAGGTCGAAGACGTCTGCAACCTCGGCGATGAAATGAAGGTCAAAGTCATCGGCGTCGACGACCGCGGGCGCGTAAAACTCTCCCGCAAAGAAGCAATGGCCGAAGAAAAATAAAAATAATCGGACAGGGCGCCGTGGCCGCGGTGTTTGCGGCCACGGTGATCCAAATTGCGGGGAAAAGACTTAACGTGGGCAAAAAGTAGAATGTCCCCTTTTTCCACAATGAAGGCGGTGCGGATTCACAAGTACGGCGGGCCGGAGGTGCTGAAGTACGAAGATGCACCGCGGCCTGAACCCGGGGAAGATGATCTGTTGATCCGTGTTCACGCCGCCGGTGTCAATCCCGCCGACTGGCAGATACGCTCCGGCAAACGGACTGTGCTGGAAGAACCATTCTCGCTGATTCCGGGTTTCGATGTGTCGGGAGTTGTCGAAGCGACTGGCAGCGGTGTTACGCATTTCCAAGTGGGTGACGCGGTGTATGGCATGTTGCCCGGCGCTTATGCAGAGTATGTCGCCGGCCCCGCTGCGAGCGTTGCGCATAAACCCCGCTGTCTTGATCACATTCATGCGGCGGCCATGCCGGCCGTTGCCCTCACTGCGTGGCAGGCGCTCTTTGACGCGGGGGAATTGTCAGCCGGACAAACAGTGCTTATCCAGGCTGCCGCCGGGGGTGTCGGCCACATCGCGGTACAGCTGGCCAAATGGGCCGGAGCGCGCGTGATTGGTACGGCATCCGGGCGAAACGAGGATTTTCTGCGTAAAATCGGCGTCGATGAGTTCATAGACTACCGGACGAGACGGTTTGAAGATGTTGTCCGGGATGTTGACGTGGTGCTGGACGCCGTTGTTCGAGATGCTGATGAGGCTATAGACGCCCTTGCCGGAGAGACCCTGGAGCGTTCATGGAGCGTCCTGAAAAAGAACGGCGTTCTCGTATCTATTTGCACCAGGCCGTCATCCGAAACCGCTGCGGCGCATGGCGTGCGCGGCAAGTATATACTCGCCCAAAGTAATGCGGCGCAACTTACCGAGATTGCCGGGTTGGTTGACGCCGGGCATGTAAAGCCTACTATCGACACCGTGCTGGGCCTCAAGGATGCACGCAAGGCACACGAACTGAGTCAGACAGGCCATACGCGGGGAAAGATTGTTCTGCGGGTAGTGGAGTGATACGTTCTGCGAAATTCCGAGACCGGGATTTAGACTTTGGCCCCAGGTAGAAAGGTGACAAACTAATGACAGACGGTAACGGTATGATCAACATTTGTTCTTTCGGCGCGGTTGGCGACGGACGCACCGACAACACCGCCGCGATCCAGAAGGCCCTTGACGCCGCGGCGGAAACGCAGGCCACAGTTTATGTGCCGGAGGGCGTGTACCTTACCTCCAGGCTGCGCTTCGGCCCACACGTCGGCATGATGGGAAATCCCACCTGGAGCTACGAGAGTCCCGGCGGCCCCATCCTTCGACTGAACGATGAGAAGGCTTCGTGTCTTATTGATCTTACCGGGGCCATAGGCGCAACCCTGAACGGTCTGTGCCTGGAGGGCGCAGACCTCGGCGCGGACGTCCACGGCGTCCTGATAGACAACCCCGAATACCGCACCACGGATATGCCCCTGTTGGAGCGCTGCCGCATCAGCCACTTCACCGGTGACGGCGTGCGCTTCAGGCGTATCTGGGCCTTCCGCATCCGGAGTTGTATGATGATCGAGAACGCGGGAAACGGTATATGGATCCGCGGATGGGACGGCTACCTCATCGACAACTGTCTAACCGCTAACGGTCAGGCCGGTTACGGCGCCTACGAGGAAAACGTCGCCTTTACCCTGACCGGCAACCGCATCGAGTGGAACAAGGCCGGCGGCATCGTCAGCCACGGGGGGTCGCATTACAATATCACCGGCAATTATATTGATCGGTCCGGCGGTCCCGGCATCTGGTTCCGTCCCCGTGGCGAGGTGGCCTGCACGATTATTTCCGCCGTAGGCAACGTTATCTACCGGAGTGGAAAACCGGAATGGTGCCCCGACGACGAATACGCCAGCGCCCAGGCACGGTTCGAGGGCGTCCACGGCCTGGTCTTTACCGGTAATTCCATGAACGCCTGCAAGGACGACCATGGCAATGGCCAATTCTCACCACGCTACGGAATCGCTTACGGCGCACTGCGCAACAGCGTCATCAAGGACAATGTGATGCACTGCGGTGCAATCAAGGAACTCATGATGGACCTCGGCGGCCACGGCGACGGCGTTATCGTAAAGGACAACGTAGGCAGCGTATTCGTTCCCGGCCAGACGCCTATAGCGGACCTAAACGCTGCCTGGGCCGATCCCGCGTGGGAACGGCCGGATGGTCGCGAGCACCGATGAATGAAATGCTGCGGGAAATAGGTTAGTTTGCAGGGCAGGCCAATGCTACTCTGCGAAGTAATTCGCTACGAAGCATGAGTTGGCCCGCCTTGCTCGTCGCGTGGATAAGAACATTGGCTGAACGACCCCAACAAACCGAAGACCTGCTCGAACTGGTCAAGTCCATAGGCAACCTGCCGCACGAGATCAACAACCCGCTCTCGACGATTAAACTCAATCTGGAACTGCTGGCTGAAGACTTCGCCGACAGCGACGACGACCGATGCCGGCGGAACCTGAATCGCCTCCGCACGCTCCTGGACCAGGTACAGAATCTTCAGGACTTCCTCAAGGAGTTCCGCAAGTATGTAGGCAGCGGGGAACTTCAACTTACCGAGATTGACCTGCGATTAATCGTGGAGGAACTGACCGATTTTTACCGCCCGCAGGCCGAGAGCAATCACGTCGTCCTTCGCTCCGCCCTGCCTGATACGCCCGTTTCCTGCTGCATCGACGCGGGGTTGATAAAGCAGGCGATTCTGAACCTCATCATCAACGCCGCGCAGGCAATGAGCGCCGACGGGGAATTGCTGCTTCGGCTTTCTGCCGACGCCGACCGGGCGACCCTGGAGGTAATCGACACCGGGCCTGGGATCAAGCCGGAACTCCGCAAGAAGATTTTCGAGCCTTATTACTCGACTACCCCCGGCGGCACGGGCCTGGGCCTGCCGACGGCCCGGCGAATCGTCCGCCGCCACGACGGTGACATCAGCCTCGACAGCGAACCGGGAAAAGGCACGCGATTCGCAATCACCATCCCGCTGGCGCAGCCCCGCACGCAAATCGGGTCCGCTGTTTTGTAACAGGCCCATGCTTCTATGTGTATGACTGATTTTTCTGGCGAGATTCTTTTAAGCGGTCAGCGGTCAGCAATCAGCCAAAACACAATAAACCAAGGACCTGAACACCGACCGCCATGGCATGCTTGCTCGTCAGGCGGCTGTTCGCCGTGCCAGGACGGTTAGTGTTCAGTTTTTTCTTTTG
>DAOWOP010000149.1 GCA_030642005.1 Planctomycetales bacterium | reverse complement strand
CAAAGGATTTACGTGTTTTTGAAACTTTCCTAAACTTTCCTAAACTTTCCCAATCTTTCCCATTCTTTCCGAATCTTTCCGAATCTTTCCGAATCGTTCCGAATTGTTCCGAATTGTTCCGAATCTTTCCGTTTCTTTCCGATCAACCAATCAACCGATCAACCAATCAACCAATTGACGTGGACTATTTTCCTAACCTACGTTCGTTACTGGCCGATAGGATACATATCATGTGTGGAATAGTAGGATACGTCGGACGCAAGGCGGCGAAACCGATTTTGATCGAGGGCCTGAAGCGTCTGGAATATCGCGGTTATGACTCCGCCGGCATCGCGGTCGTCCGCGACGGGCAGTTGCACCTCTGCAAGTCAGCCGGTCGAATCACAAGCCTGGTCGAGCGTCTCGACGGCGATGAGCAAATCGCCCGCGGGTGCAACGTCGATAAACCTCGCAACCTCGCAAAGTCAGTTACGGTTGAATGATTGCGGATTGTGGATTCTCGATTAACAATTGAAACTCTCATCGCACGGGGTAAATTAGGTTCATGTACCTTTTGGCTTATTTAGTAGAGGAGAACCTCGCATGGTCAGAGAGCATCTCTTGAAGGAAATCAAGACCCGTCTTCAGGCGGCGTACGGAGACCGGCTGCGCGGTGTGGTGCTTTACGGATCAGAGGCTCGCGGCGACGCTGGCCCTGACAGCGACATCGACGTGCTCGTGCTGCTTGAAGGTTCGGTAACCTCCTGGATGGACGTCAAGACTGCCTCTGACGCTCTTTATCCGCTGATGCTGGAGATCGGTCGCACCATTGACGCCATGCCTGTGGATATTCGGTATTATGAACAAGGCGATACGCCTCTTTACGCCGATGCCCGGCGGGAAGGAATTTCGGCATGAACGAGTACGCCATTGATCTGCTGCACCGTGCCGACAGGGCGCTGCAAACAGCCGGTAATGATGCGAAGCAGGAAGATTACGACGCGGCTGCATCCAGGGCTTATTATGCCGCCTTTTACGCAACCAGCGCCCTGCTGGCTCTGGAAGGAAAAACATTCAAGAAGCACGCCGGCGTGGAGGCTGCGGTACATAGGGACCTGGTGAAATCCGGGCGATGGTCTGCCGATCTCGGTTCCGACTATCGTTCTCTGCACATGCTCCGAAATACGGGGGACTACGGCGGACTCCAACACGTAACCGCCGAACAAGCCCAAAATGCAATACAGGCTGCCCAAAAAATCCTTCAGGCTGTCAGGCAAGCCTACCCTGGATTGGGATAGATACTACGGCGTAAAATCTCCGGCCTGTTGCGGGTTATCTCCGTCCGCCCGCCACATCGCAAGCATGGAGAAGAAAAATGTCATTGCTGGTATTTGAACGTGCATCCTGATTCTACTTTTTTAAGACGGGCCATCCGCCAGTTGATGCCTGCGAAGAATCTCGCTGGAAATCGAGCGGTTAACCGCACGGAGTTCCAGCATTCCGACCAGTTTCGGGTCTTCGGCGCCGGCGACGACGGGCAGGCAGTCGAGTTCCTGCTCGCGCATCCGTGTAACGGCTTCGATCAGCGGCGTCTGTTCGGCGACGGTGTCCGGAGCGGGCGTCATCAGGTCATAGGCGACCAGCCAGTCCGTCAGTCCTTCGGCGCTGAAAGACCTCTTGAGTTCCTCAAGCGTGATGATGCCCGTGAGTTTTCCGTCGGCGTCGGTAACGGGATAGGACATTGCATCGGTCTCGGCGATGGTGCGGAAGATGTCCGTCAGGCAGGTATTTTCGGCGAATGTCGGGCAGGTGCGATTCATCATATCTCCGGCATTGTGGGACCGCAGCAGGTCTTCGGCGGTAACGTTCAGTCCGACTTCGCCGGCGGCCTTGACGGCCAGTTTGACGCACGGCGGGCCGATGATCTCTGCGACGAAGGTCGTCGCGGCGATGATTGTGATAATGGCTATGCCGATATCGCCGCCGAATTCTTCGCCCGCGATGATGGACAGTCCCACGGCCACACCGGCCTGGCTGAACAGGCACAGGCCGAGGTATTTACGCAGTACCGGAGCCGCCCCGGCCAGGCGCGCCCCGAGGTTCGCGCCGATTATCTTACCGGCGGATCGCCCGACGATATACGGCACGACCAGCACCCACATCCACATGTGCATTCCCTGGATGTGCAGGCGTGCGCCGGCGATGACGAAGAACAGAACGTATATCGGTTGGGCGAACCGCTCGACGACGTGAAATGTTTCCCGGCTTCGGCGCGGCGCGAGGTTGGACAGCACCGCACCGAGCGCCATTGCCGCGAGGATAAGGTCGAAATCGAAGGCCTTCGCGGAACCGATAACAAGCAGCATCACGCCGATAATGAACGCCAGCGATTTGTCAGGGTCGCGGACGATTCGCAGGACGAAGTTCAGTGTGAATCCCGCCGCTATGCCCAGTACCACCGCTCCGGCAAGTTCCCATCCGGCGTGGCCCAGCGTTTCGATGATACCGGCCGAATCGGGATTGACGAATTTACCGGCTATGCTGGCGGCGACGCTGAACAGTATCAGCGCCAGTGCGTCGTCCAGGGCGACGATGGCGAAGACCGCCGTAGTGAGCACGCCGCGGGTTTTATATTCCCACAGAACGCTTACTGTCGCCGCCGGAGCGGTCGCGGACGAAATCGCGCCGAACACCAGGCCCAGCGCAACCGAAACCGCCGGCGACTGCCCCATCAGCATCGCTATTACGCTGACCAGAATGGACACGGTAATGAACGCACCAATCCCCTCGGCGAAGAGGATGGTGAAAAACTGCCGGCCGTATTTCCTGAAAACGTCGCGGTGCAGTTCCCCGCCGATCATAAAACCGATTATTCCCAGGGCGAAAAAGTTGAACGGCAGCAGGTTTTTAATCGTTGCATCGTCGATGACCCCCAGCCCCGTCCGCCCGACAATAACACCGATAGCGATGTAACCCACAACCTGCGGAATTTTCAGCCACTGGAAAATCTTCGCGCCGATCGTCCCGAAGAAGATCGCCAGACCGATGACCATGAGTACCGGGAGATGCGTATGAACTACCGAGGATATCGTTTCGGGGGCCATGTCTTATTCTTTGATTGGTTCATCCGCCAGTTGTTGCCTGCGGAGGACTTCCCGCGAAAGCGAGCGGTTGACAGCGGCCAGTTCCAACATTCCGGCCAGATGCGTATCGCCTTCGGCTGCGACGACGGGAAGGTATTCGAGTTCCTGCTCTCGCATTCGTGTAACTGCTTCGGCCAGCGGGGTCTGAACCGTTACGGAATCCGGCACAGGCCTCATCAGGTCGAACGCCAAAAGCCAGTCTGTCAGGCCTTCGGCGACGAATGTCTTTTTAAGTTCGTCGATAGTTATGATGCCGGTGAGTTTGCCGTCGGCGTCGGTAACGGGATAGGACATCGCGTCGGTCTCGGCGATAGTGCGAAGGATTTTCGTCAGCGTGGTATTCTCTGCGAACGACGGCAGTTCGTGGTCCAGCATATCACCGGCATTGTAGGAGAGCATCAGGTCTTCTTCGGTAACGTTAAGCCCGACCTCGCCGGCGGCCTTGACTGCGTATTTCACGCACGGTGGTCCTATTATCTCGGCGATAAACGTCGCAGCGGCGATGATGGCGATAATTACCGGTCCGATGGTGTCGGGAAATTTTTTGTCGGCGATCAGCGACAGACCCACCGCCACACCGGCCTGACTGAACAGGCATATTCCGAGGTATTTGCGAATCACCGGGGCTGCATTGGTCCATCGCGCGCCGAGGTAAGCGCCGATTATTTTGCCCGAACCCATCCCGACGAGATAAGGCACGACGAGTATCCACATCCACGGCTGCATACCCTGTATATGCAGGCGCGCGCCGACAATAACGAAAAACAATACGTAGATCGGCGGAGCGAAGCGCTCGACGACGTTGAATGTTTCCCGGCTTCGGCGGGGCGCGAGGTTCGCCAGGGTTACGCCCAGCGCCATCGCCGCCAGGATCATAGAGACATCCAGGGCCTTCGTCAGCCCGATTACCAGCGCCATCGCGCCGATGATGAACGCCAGCGACCTGTCGCGATCTCTCATTCGGCGAAGGACGAAGTTCAGTGCGAAGCCCACCGCTATACCCAGCGCCGCCGCTCCGAAAAGTTCGCGCGAAGCATGCAGCAATGCCGCCAGAATTCCGCCCGAACCGCTGTGGATAATCTTGCCGGCTATGCTCGCGGCGATGCTGAACATTACCAGCGCCAGCGCGTCGTCGAGGGCTATGATGGCGAAGATCGCCGTAGTGAGCATGCCGCGGGTCTTGAGTTCCCACAGCACGCTGGTCGTTGCCGCCGGAGCCGTCGCCGAGGCTATTGCCCCGAACATGATACCCAACGCAATGGACTTGGCCGGTCCCATGCCCAGAAGCATGCCCGCCCCGCTGATAAGGATGCTTACGGTCAGGAACGCTCCTATCCCCTCGGCGAAGAGGATCGCCAGGAACTGCCGGCCGAACTTTTTAAAAACGTCCCGGTGAAGTTCACCCCCGATCATAAACCCGATTATACCAAGCGCGAAAAAGCAGAACGGCTCAAGACTGCCGACAACTTCCTTGCTTATAAACCCCAGCCCGGACTGGCCGATGGCTACGCCGATTGCGATATAGCCGACGACCTGGGGGATGTGCAGTTTCTGGAAAATCCTCGCGCCGATTGTTCCGAAAAGAATCGCAAGGCCGATGACCAGAAGCGTCGGCAAAGGCGCCTGGGCGAGAACGGCTGAAATGACAGGTGTCATACCTTACCTTCGGTGAGAATGCGATAGACCTCGGCGGGGTCGTCGGTCTCAGCGATTGCCTTACGGACGTCGTCCTGCTTGAGGACGTTGGCTACTTTGGCGAGGAGGCGGATATATATTTCATGCTTACCCTGCGGTGCGACAATCAGTACGATGATGTGAACGGGTTTGTCGTCGAGACTTTCGTAGTCGGCGATTCCCGCCTGGCTGACGCCGACGACCATGACCGCGTCGTCCAGACCCGGCAGGCGAACGTGCGGGATGCCAAGCCCCTGGCCTATGCCGGTGCTCATCATCTTCTCTCGCTCCCAGACCGCGCGGGCCAGTTCTTCTGTCCCGATGCTCTCGATGAAATCGTTCGCCGCCGACACCAGTTCGTTCAGGGCATCGACCTTCGTCGCGCCTGTCAAAATCACCACGTGCTCAAGCGTCAGGTAATCCGAAATCTTCATCTCTAAAGCTCCCTCGACCGTCCGGGACATTCAAAACCCCCATTATGCAGCCGCCCCCGTGTAATTGTCCAGCGAGAAAAACATTTGGCAGGGATGCAGGGGATGCATGGGATGATATTTTAAGAAAAGAACAGAAAAGGTTTTATCCCCTGTATCCCCTGCATCCCTGCTAAATGTTTTTCAGAACTTTCTAATTACGCCTATCACCACACCCTGGATACTGACGTTGTCGGCGTAGATGGGGGAGAATTCGGGATTGGCCGGCTGGAGGCGGATCCCGTCGGTCTCGCGGTAAAGTTTCTTCAGCGTCGCCTCGCCGTTATCCAGCAGTGCGACGACTGTTTCGCCGTCGGCTGCCTCCCGGCTTCGTCGGCAGATAACGTAGTCGCCGTCGCGTATCTGTTCGTCGATCATGCTCTGACCGGTTACGCGCAGGCAGAAGGTCTCGCCGGAGGTGGCGAACATTTCTTCCAGGTCGAGGGTCTCGTTTTCCTGCACGGCCTCGATAGGCTCACCGGCGGCGATTCGCCCAGCCAGAGGGAATTGCCCGGGACGACGGCTGTCGGGAAAAACTACATCGTCAGACAACTGTAAAGAGCGGGCGCTGTGTTTGAGACCCCGCCGGAGCAGGCCCTTTTTTTCGAGCGCCCCGATGTGCTCGAAGACGGTTACTCTGCTTACGTGCAGGTGGTTTCCAATTTCCTGCATCGTGGGGGAATAGCCGTGCCTGGCGCGATAGTCGCGCACAAACAAGAGAACCTCCATCTGGCGAGGCGTAACTGTCTGCATGGTCTTTCTCCTGATTTTCGGTCCCGGCGACAACAGGTAATTGCAAATTCGGTGTTGTCGGCAGAGGCTGGGCGCTCGGGGGATAAGGATATACATAATCCCCACCCGGCCCGAATTGGCAGATTGGTAATTCAATGTCCATTGTCAAATCCTTATTTCAGTGAAAGAATCTATCCTAACATCGTACGAACCGCAAGATTGACTCCAGTTTTTTTTTAAAGCATTCAGCCATCAGCCATCAGCCATCAGCCAAAAAGGGTAAAGTAAAGCAATCAGTTGCTGAACGCTTTTTAAAGCAGCGAGCACGCCGGGGTGCCTGGTGATTCTGGCGTGCTCGCTATGGCGAGGTGTGCTTAAAAACTCAAACTGACCGTTCTTGAAAACAAAAGGCAGGATTACAGGATTTGATATTATTATACGCCGGACGCATAAATGTCCAATGTCCAATAACCAATGTCTAATGAATGTCTAATGCACAATGTCTATAAAAAACGCAGCGACGATTTCAGGCATTAGAAATTGGTCATTGATTGGTCATTGGACAT
>DAOWOP010000209.1 GCA_030642005.1 Planctomycetales bacterium | reverse complement strand
GCTGATTGCTGATTGCTGATCGCTAACTAATCCTTTCCGCCGGCGGAATGCAGACGGATACTGGCGGGGTGATCGCTGTCTTTGTCTTTTTCTTTCTTCGGTTTAGTCGTTTTCAGCCGGTCGGTAGGATCGACTGACGACTTATAGGCCCGCAGCAGCCTAAGGAGCGTCTTTGCCGTCGCGACACGAACCGCTCCTTCCGGCGATCGCAAAAACGGCGCAAGCACGTCGGTCGCAGTGGGTTCAGGCACATACTCCATCGCTAATATCGCAATAACCCGCAGGCTGGTAACTTCCATCGAGCGTATGCTGGCGTCTTTTCCGCGGAACTTCCGAAGAACCTTGTCCGGGTCGGTAACAGCCTTGAGAAGAAGGTCGGTTTCGACCTGCTCGCCCATCCTGGCCAGGCTTCCAGCCGCTGCTATACGCACCGCCGGTTCCTGGTTGCCGTCCTTCAGCAACTGGCGCAGAATAAACACGGACCTGGCATTGGCCAATCGCCCCAGGGACTGAACGGCTATAATGCGGTCCTCCATATACTGGCTCTTTGTAAAGGCCTCCAGCAGGACGAGCGAGCGTTCGTCGCCAAGTTGCGCCAAGGCCTCGACCACCTGCAACTGGACCACGGGATCATGGTCCGTGCGCTGGAGACTTTTCAGAGGAGCCTTGGCGCTCGGCTCACCCATCCTGCCCATCACCATCGCCGCGGTGGCGCGGACCCACTTGTCCTTATGCCGAATCATTCCGCCCAGTTGCCCGGTACAGGAGTCGTCCCCCAGGCGATGAAGGGCGTAGATCATCGCGCACTTCAGTTTCGGATGATCGTCGGTGTCTTTGATCATTTCCAGCAGCACCGGTTTTGCCGGTCCATAGCGAACATCTCCAATCGCCATGGCGGCGGCGGAACGGACCGGTGCGTAATCATCCCGCAGCGACTGAAGCATTATCGTACCGGCGGACGGACCTTCGGCGGCGGCCAGGGCCTCAAGGGCCTTCATCCGGACCTGGGGGTCGGGGTCTTCAGCCGCCTGGCGAAGCGTGATCCTGGCGTCACCGTAAGTGCGGACCGGATCGATCCGGATATTCTTCGACCGGGAATGGCAGCCGGCAGCCAATACTGTTATTAGGATGCAAAAACCAATACCACGAGATACAAAGCCGTTTGTCATGCTTTATGGCCCTCTTTTTTCCCGGCTCGCCGTCGTAGAAACACTACCAGAATCCCCGCCCCGGCAGCAAGACAGACCGCCTGAGCGAAAACATCACCGACAAAACTATATAAGGAAACCCTTTCGTCCACAAATGTTTTCGCAAGTATATTACCCGCCACCATTTTCTGTCTGCCGCGATAGTTGACGACCTCGCGGATTCGCCCGGTCGAGTCGATATAGGCGCTGATTCCCGTGTTGACGGCCCGGACAACCGGAACACGCCCCTCAATCGCCCGAAAGACATATTGCACCAGATGCTGATCCAGTTCTGTTGATGCGTGTGATGAGTTATACACGAACCATCCGTCGTTGGAGATGTTCACCAGCATATCCACACGTTTTTTGCGCCCCTGCATCACCAATCGCCGACAGACGCGGGCAAAAGAACCTTCATAGCAAATCGGCACGGCGAAGCGAAATTCTTTATCCGACCGCCCTGAAATCGTGAACCGCCCAGGCGCTCTTCCCGGTTCGAGTTGTGGCATCACGTCCGGGACGAACCGGCGAATCCGACGATGAAGCCAGGGCCAGGATTCACGAAACGGCACACACTCGCTGAAGGGAACCAGGTGCATCTTGTCGTATCGCCCCTTTATTCGCAGCAGGCCCAACCCGTCGCGGTCAAACAGCAGGGCGGAGTTGCACCTCCTGTCGTCTTGGCCGACCCGGTCTGACGGCATCGACCCGCCAGCCAGAAGCGGGCAATCAAAATCCGACACAAGACGACCAAGCGAGTGCAGATTCTGCTGATAGGTGCGGATTAATTCGCCGGCCTCCGGCTTGTACGCCGCAGGGTTCAATCTGCTCCAATATGCCGGGTCCATGTTCGGCAAGCCCAACATGCTTTCAGGCCAGACCACAAGGTTACAGCCGGCCCCCGCCAGCGAACGTGTGCCGTCCAGGTGCGCGTCGAATATCTCCTGCGGAGATGCGCCCCGCTCGAACAGTGAAACCGGGAAGGCCTGCTGCACTACGCCGACCACAGGGCCGGGGCGGGTCGTGTCCTGGTTGAGGCGATACGTTCCATAGCCAAGCAACGCTCCGGCCGACACGACACAAACGCCCGCCGCGACGCCTATCCGGCGTGTCAGCCGACCGCCGTGAGGCGTCCTGACGAACAGCGGCTGGGCCAGGATGTCAATAATCGCGCCGTTGACCATGGCGACGAAGAACGAAACACCGTACTCGCCGGCAACATCGGCAATCTGAATCAGGTGAAGACGTCTGTACTGGCTCTCGGCCAGCGACAACCAGGGGAACCCGCTCATGTCGGCCGGCAGCATCGGCCAAAGCGCATAGGCCATCGCATATTCCAGCGCAACCCACACCACCGGCAGCGTTATCCAGACGGGCCAGCCTCGACGAAAAGCCCGACGAACCAGCACCCCGGCCACAAGCCAGTAAAGACCCAGATAGAAAACGAGCAGGATGTACCCAACCGGCGTAATCCAGGTCAGCCAGTAAATCCCCGCCGACCAGAAGATCACCCCTCCCAGCCAGGCCCAGAGCATTGCCCATCCGCCCTTGCGCCCCCCCACCACAGCCAAGCCCCACGGCACCAGCGCCACGTAAGCGAGATACCATATGTCGAACGGAGCAAAGCACACCAGAAGAAGCGCGCTGGTCAATACGCACAACAACGCCACGCTCAGCCGGCGCCGAATGTCCAAACGCCGACGGAATAACTCCGGGGGCGGATGCTTATCCAGTGCCGCTATGTCGGCCTTAACCTTGGCCGGATTCAACGCATGACGACGCTTGCTCACAAAACAGGCTCCAAGTTCCAATCATCAACGGCGGTATTCTCACCGGCGGCGCCGTTACGGTCAAGACCCATGAAAAATCGAATAGTGAATAACGAACCCTGGCACGGCAGGCGTGCCGTGGCCTGACGGCAGAGAATGTCGAATTACGAAGTAAAGAAACAAGCCGCCTTTGATAGGGATGCTTTTTTACTTCGTCATTCAAAATTCCCTGTTCAACATTCGATATTCTCTTATCTTATAACGTCGGTAACATTAGGATAGATCAACGTAATGACAGGAACGTGGATAAAATCAGAGACCACCCGCCGCGGGCTTCTGGCCGGGCTTATGCTGGCTGTGCTGCTCGCGTCGGTTGGAATCGCCTGGCTGCTCGACCGGCGATCGGCCGGAAAGGTCCACGCAGGTGCGAAAATTGTTCAGAAAATCCGCGCGAAGGGACTGGAACATTATTGGCCTGAAAAATTGCAAATCGACTGGTTCCTGATACAGTCGAACGGCAACACCATCGGATGGAAGGCTTCAGCCAGGGCCAGGGCCTCCGGCGGCGGAAAGTTCATCGGCGTGGACGTGGAAGTCGTTCCCGAGCAGCACAGTTCACACGAAATATGGACATTGAACGCCGACGCCACCGCAGGGGCTTATCACGCCGACTTCCGCTCTGCCGGTGGCAAGGGACTCAAAACGGATATTCTTCTGAACGATGGAGTAGTTACAGTAATTCAATATACAACGGCCGTTCGCAGCGCAAAAGCCCGCGCGGATGCGCCGGAAAACTATTTACCGGAAGGTACGCTGCACCTTGCGGTCAGGCAGGCAGCCGACACGCGGGCGGACGCACAGTTCGCAATGGTCTTCAACGAAAGGCCCAATCGCGACGAAACCGTCGAGTTCGGAACCCTCCGGCTGCAATACCTCGGCAGTTCACAGACGCAACAAGGCCGGACCGTACACCGCGTCAGGATGTCGGAAACCAGAGGCCGCGGCAAACACGGCACCGTCTTCGAATTAGACGAAAAGGGTAAAATACTGCTCATTCAGGGCCAGAAAGTGCGGAGCACGGCGGTGGACGAACAAACCGTAAAGAAAAGTTTCGCCGATGCGCCGTTGTACCTGCAACAAATCCTGATGCAGACGCTTCGCGCCGGCGGTGCAGGAACTTCGCGTAATTCATCGGATTGACCGAAAACTACTCCGGTTCTTCGAGGTTGCGATGGCGGAGTTCTTCAGCCCGGAGGATTAACTCGGCGTCGCTGGGAAGGACCAGTTTGTCCAGGACGTAATGGAAGGTGCGGTTGTCGTGGTAGGTCCAGGGGGCAAGGGCGCTGAACAGGTCCAGCGGCGGAACTTCGTAATAAGGCGGCATGACTTTTTCGTGCGTCTTGAGGGTCCGGCAGCCATTGCGGCGAAGGATGATTTCATAGTCGCCGTACCATGTGAAAGGAACAGTTACCGGCGTCCGCCCGATCTCCACGCTCGAGACATGAACCAGCGCCCCGCTCGGCTCGGACGTTATGGTCATCGTCCGCTCGACGCACCCAGCCAGCGCCAGAATCAGCATACAACCGACAGAAACTCTCACCACACCCGTCATAATGAAGATTTTATAATAAACGCACAATCAAACTACAAGAAAAATTCACGAGCGTACGTTTTTCGTGTGTAACTGATTTCTCAAGCAATCAGCAGTCAGCGGTCAGCAATCAGCAATCAGCAGTCAGCAATCAGCAGTCAGCAGTCAGCAATCAGC
>DAOWOP010000068.1 GCA_030642005.1 Planctomycetales bacterium | reverse complement strand
GTCCATAGCCAGTCTCCTTCAGTTAGGGTTGGAAAACGTTCGTGCGATAAAACTGAACTTTTTCAACCATATCCTGTCCGAGACTGGCTCTTTTTGCTACATGGTATCTAACGGGGCTAAAAAGTAAGTAGCGCTGTCATATTAGACATTGGTCATTGATTGGTCATTGGACATTAGTCATTAGACATTTTATGAATTCCTTATAGATAAGACTTTCTGAAATTCATCGAGTTGGCTAATCCCGAATAAAATCGGTCGGTTTGAGTCAAAAGGTCCTTGTCATAGACGCCGCGAGAGGCCTGCGGCATCGTCTTCGATCCGGCAAAGGAGTAGTAGTAATCTCTACGGCATAACCGGCCTTGGCTGCGATGTCGGTTCAGGCTCCTCCGATTCGTCTTCTTCGTAGCGCGGTCTGTCGCCGTTGAGGAAAAACGGGATGTCGTAATCACCGTAATCGGGAGAATCGTCGGGGTCTCCGGCGTATTGGCCGCCCTGGTCTATCCCGTTGCTGCCGATACTGTAAAGGATTGGTCGTTGTGCCTTCGGGAGGTAGCGGAGCGGTCGGCCTGGGTTGTCGAACGGGTCGTCGGGGATTGCCGGGAGATATTTCGGCACAAGGTCGGCGAGTTTCGCCGGCCGGCTGCCGTTGTCTATCTCGTACAGACGAATCGCCAGCGCCACAGCCGACATCCGCCGCATCGCCCGCGTCTGGAAATCCAATTTCATCGCCCGGCTTAGCGTCGGCAGGAGTATTCGGCTGAACGCATGCGTAAGTCCGGCCCCAAAACCCCCGACATCGGGGGCTTGCGGCATCTTCTGCTTTGCTGCGGGCCAGTTAGTCTGTCCCGCCGCCTCTGCCTGGGCTGTCATGTACCGCAACATCCGAACGGTGTCCTTTTTGAGAAACGGCTTGAGGACGCCGGTCTTTCCCACCACGTCCAGGCCGGACCGGGGAGAAATGCCTATGGAAGAGAAATTTAACCTGCCGTCAAGCCAGAGCATCGCCGTATCGAACACGCAGGCCCGCTCGCTGTAAAAAGACCACTGTGCGCTCTTACGCAGTTCTTCCTCATCCAGCAGTTCGGAAATGAGCGACAGGACCTGCTTCCTGCCGGCGGATTTGGTAGATGCCGGCGAAATCTTCAGGTCTACCGCAATGTCTTCGATGACCGAATAGGCAATATCTTCCTGGGCAATGGCGACCAGGTTGAAAATAAGAAAAGGCCTCTTGCGCATAGTCCCTGCCGTCGCCAGTACATCGCGTAGTAACTCAACGGCTTCAGCGTCGTTACCGGCCTGGTGATAATAAATGGCCGTCGAGCAAAGAAACCTCGCAAGACGTATATGGTCGCTCAGATTCGGCAGAATGAAGTTAATCATTGGACTTCGCAGCCGGACGCCCCAATCAGCGCCGGTCATCGAGCGGGCCTGGCGAACCAGCGCGAAAACCTCGGAATTCGTTTTGATAATCCGGGCAAAATCGTCGTGATGTTTCGCGATTTGCTTTGGAATGCGGCCGTGTTCCGCAAAGTCAAATGAGGAGTCTTCAATATCCAGAACGAGAGCGGCCGCGGCATTTTTCAGCGCCAGAGCGGCGTTGTTTTCGTCGGGTGTCGGAGGCGGGTCGAAGTCGGCGGGATAAATCGGCTCGCCGGCTGCGATGTAGCGGTCGATCTCGGCCTGTATCGCCCTGTCCCCGGCTGAACTACTCCAAAACCAAAAACCCACCAATAAAAGCGGAATGGCGCACAGGATTGCGAGGATTGCGAGTTTGATTCTTTTTCGCCGTTTCATAGCGGCAAGATGCCTCCGCACTGCTTCGGGCATCTGTTCTTCGGCGATATGTTTGTCGGAACTGTTCATCGCTTTGGGCGTCTAAAAGAATAAACCACAAAGAACACAAAGGACACAAAGATAAAATTTTAGTATTCCGCGCAAAACCGCATATAATGTGTATATAAAAGCGGAGCCTGCCATGCGAGCGGCGTTTGAGAAGAAACTGTTGCACATTCGCCTGCGGTGCGGCTTGAACCTGTTGCCGGTGCAACACAAGAAAGAGCCAACTCCATGATAGATGAACAGACCATCACGCAAGCGGTTGATTTGCTTCTTAGCGCCGCCCCGGGTTCTAAAGTAATTCTTTTCGGTTCCTGTGCTCGCGGGCAGGTTGGTCCTGACAGCGACCTGGACTTCCTTGTCGTCGAGCCGAGAGTAAAGGACCGTTATGGTGAAATGGTTCGTCTGCGGAAGGTGCTGCGCCCCTTAAAGGTTCCCGCTGATGTGCTTGTAGTCAGCATGAAGGTGTTTGAAGAATGGCGTGATACGCCCAACACGGTAATTTACGAAGCGGCCAAAGAGGGGCGGTTCTATGACAAAGTCGCATGAGCACGCCCGGCTTCTGGTGGAAAAGTCAGCCGAAGATGAGTACGTGCTGGAACGATTATCGAAAGACGATAACGCATCAAGCACGGTTATCGGTTTTCACAGCAAACCGGAATAAAACGCGATATTCGGGCAGACTTTTGATAGGTGGATAGATGCGAGCGGCGTTTGAGAAGAAACTGTTGCACATTCGCCTGCGATGCGGCTTGAACCTGCTGCTTGAGCAACTGGGGTGGGTGCTGATAGCGGCGGGTTCGGCTGTGGCGCTGGCTGTTGCAGTCGAGCGCGTCCTGGCGGTGGAGGTCATCACCGCAGGGGCCGTCTGGGGGCTTGCGGGCCTGGTTGTCGCGTTGACGGGACTGTTGTGGTTTATCAGGCGTCCGTCTCTGATGCGTGTTGCGATCCTTGCCGACGATCGACTTGGGTTTTCCGAGCGTTTCAGCACCGCCCTGGCCTTATCCGGGAAGGACGATCCGTTCGCCCGAGCCGCTGTTGCCGAGGCGCATCAGGCTGCCAAACGAACGAACCTCAAAGGGCGTTTTCCCGTCGGGCCGGGGCGAAACTGGTTCGCCGCAGCGGCTGTATGGGTTCTGGCAGGCGCGATCTTCCTGCTGATGCCGACAGTGGATCTGCTCGGCTACATGAAGCAACACCAGGCCGACCGGCAGCAAAAAGAGCAACTCGCCCAGGCCGAAGTCGATGTCAAGCAGGCGGTCGGGTCTGTAAAGACGGCTGTCAACCAGTTGGGCGATCCGGAACTCGCCGAACAGTTGGCCGGTCTGGCTGACGTAACCGCCAATGCAAAGCCCGAAGACGTAAGGCGTCAGGCCATACGCAAACTCGGCGACCTGTCGGACAAAATCAAAAAAATGCAGTCCGACCGGTCGTTTGAGTCCGCGCGGATGATGCAGAAAATGCTCAAACGTCTGCGGGGTACGTCGCAAGGCCTCATGCGGGAACTGAACCAGGCCCTCGCCAAATCCAACTTCGAACGAGCATCCGAACTCATCAAGGACGCCCAACAGCGACTGGCCGAGGGAAAACTATCCGCCGAGCAAAAAGAGGCCCTGGCCCGGCAACTGGAAGACCTCGCTAAACAACTCAAAGACCTGACCGAGCAAAACAAGCAGTTGGAGGATGAACTCGAAAAGGTCGGGGTGGACAAGGACCTGGCGAGGCTGAATGAGCAGGACCTGCGTGAGGCATTGAAGAAGGCCGGCTTGAGCGACGAGCAGATTGATGAGTTGATGGAAAAGGCCTCTGCGTGCCGGCAGGCGTGCAATCGCATGGCGCAACTGGGTGAGGCTATGTCAGGCTGTTGCGGGGGCGGGCAGTTGTCGGGTGATGAATTGGCCGAACTGGCTGAACAACTCGACGGGCTGGACGCCATAGTGGACGACATGGACCTGACCGATGCGACGCTTGCCGAGATCGAAGCAGCCATTGCGCTGCTGGGCGAATGCAACTGTGAGGGCTGCGAAGGTATCGGCTGCAAGGGGCCGTGGGCGGCGGGACTGTCGCGGAATCAGGGCAGGGGCACCGGCGGGCCGGGACGAGGATACGGACAAAGGGGAGAAGACGACAGCGGTAAGACATCCCTGAAAAGGACCCGCGTCAAAAACAAGCCTGCTCGCGGGCCGATAATTGCCAGTTGGTACTTCAAAGGCCCGCAGATTAAAGGTGAATCGAGGCGCAAGTTTTCCGAGGCCGTCCAGGCGGGCAAGGACCGGGCGGCAGAGGCCGTCAGCGAAAACCGCATCCCGCGAAAGTACGAAAAATCGGTCAAAAAGTATTTCGGCCAACTCGACGAGTTGGGAAAAGAGTGATGATCAAATCTGTTACCGCCGGAAGCGTTCTCGCGTGTCTTCTTATCGCTTTGTTTTCATTTGCCGGTCTGTCCTGCAAATCCAGGTCCGAACAAACCCGGCGGCAGGTGGTTTTGTATTGTTCAGCCGACCAGGCTGTCGCCGAGCCGATTATCGCCGAATTTGAGAAGCAGACGGGCGTCAAGGTTCTGGCCCGGTACGATACCGAGGCCGGCAAGACTGTCGGGCTGACCCAACTTCTCCGAGCACAAAAGGCATCGCCTTCGGCGGACGTGTTCTGGTCAAGCGAGGTTTTCCACACGATCCGCCTGGCGCGCGAAGGCCTGCTGGCGAGTTACCACGGCGACGACGTAAGGGATTGGCCGGGGCCGGCCGATTCGCAGGGACGGTGGTATGGTTTCGCGCTGCGGGCGAGGGTAATCGGTTATTCCACCAAACGAGTCCCTGCCTCCGAGGCCCCTGAATCGCTGGAGGCCTTGCTGGAGAGTAAGTGGAAGGGTCGGATAGTCATGGCCGATCCTCGCTTCGGTACGACCGGCGGGGACGTCGCCAGTTGGTTCGCCCATTACGGCGGCGACCGCGCAGAGGTAATCCTGAAGACCCTCAAGGCCAACGAGGTGCGAATTGTCGCCGGCAACAGCACCGCCGTCCGCTGGGTAGCGACAGGACAGGCCGACGTGTGCATAACCGACACCGACGATGTCTATGCCGCACAGCGCAACGGCTGGCCCGTGGCGATGAATTACCTCGACCAGGACGGCGACGGCGTGCTGACAATCCCCAACACCGTCGCTATTATCAAAGGCTCACCTCACCCTGAAGAAGCCCAGGAGTTGCTGAAGTTCCTGTTGAGCGAGAAGGTCGAGCGGATGCTCGCCCGCAGCGATTCGCATAATACGCCCATCCACGCCTCGCTGGCTGCGGAATTCAAACAATACGCCATACCCAAGCCGCTGGAAATTGACTACGAAAAAGTAGCCGACGAACTGCCCAACGCCATTCGACAGGCCGGGGAGATACTTCGTTGAGGTCCGCATCACTGCCAACCGTGCTGACAGCGGCGGCCGGGTTGGCGGTATGGGCGGTTCTCATCCCCCTGCCGCTGGTGGTTCTTTATCTCGCCCCGGTCGGCGACCCCGCCGGGCATGAAAGCCTGTCGTCGGAGATTCCCCGCCTTGCACTGCATTCGGTACTCCTTGCCGCCGGCGTAGCGGTATCGGCTGTGGTGCTGGGATACGTTCCGGGGCAACTTCTCGGCTCGACGGCCGGACGCCGGAAGTGGCTGCTGCCGCTGATACTCATGCCCCTGCTGCTGCCAAGGTACGTTCTATACTACGCATGGTCGCTTCTGCTTATGCCGACGAGCACGCTTGGCGCGTACATTTCGTCCAGGCCCGCCCTGGCCCGTCCGGCTGGGGCAGCCACTTCGACGATGGTGATGGTCCTTTGGTACTGGCCCCTGGCGGCGTTGCTTATCGGTCAGGGCTGGGCCTCGATGGACCGCCAGGCGCGCAATGCCGCCAAACTGGAAGCCGGAAGCGTCCGGCGATTTTTCAGAATAACGCTGCCCCTGCTGACCAGGCCTATGGCGATGGCGTTCGGCGTGTGCTTCGCTATGTCGCTGTCGGAGTTCGGTGCGTTTCACCTAGCCGGGGTCAAAACGGTCGGAACGGAACTGGCGATGCTGTATCAGTTGACCGGCTCGCCCGGCGCTGTCGCCCGTGCCGCCTGGCCTATGGCGATCCCTGCGGTGCTCGTGGGATTTGGGCTGTGGAGGCGGTCGAAAGACTGGTCAGTCAACCCGCCGACCGACGCCGACGACGCCCGCCCGCGCTTCAGCCGATGGGCCGTACTGGCCGGACTGATGGGACTTTCACTCCTGATACCGCTGGCGCTGCTGATAGTCAACCTTTCGGACCTCGAACCGCTGCGGGTGTTTATCAAACTTCACAGGGACGGATTGGCCTGGTCGCTGCTGACCGCGTCGGTCGCCGGCGTTCTGGCCGTCATGATAGCCGGCGGGGCGCTGGCTGCCGGCAGGTTCGCCCGGTGGGCGTCGCCTTTCGTGCATGTCTCGATATTCCTGGCGATGTTCCTTCCCGGCTCGCTGACGGCTGTGGCACTGACAAAGACGATGGGCCTGTTCGGCATCTCGGCCGATGCGTGGTATGTAATTTCCGCCGGTCTGGCGGTACGTTTTGCCGGGCTTGCGTTGATCCTGTTTCGCCTGGCCGCCGACAGTCGGCAGAGGCACCTGACGGAGATGGCGTCGGTCGATGGCGCCTCGCCGGCGTCGGCCTGGCTCCACGTCCACCTGCCGAGGACCTGGCCGACGGTTCTGGGAGCGTTCGGGCTGGTCGTGATGCTGGGACTGACGGAACTTCCTGCCACGATGATCCTGCTGCCGGCGGGGCTGCCGAACTTCGCGCAGCGACTGCTCAACCAGATGCACTACGCCCGCGACCAGCACGTGATAACATCATGCCTTATACTGATTGCGGTCTATCTGATTCTTACCGTGCTGCTGGCGGCGATGTTCCGAACGATGCGGGCGCGCACCGGTGCTGTCGGACTGCTCTGCGCCGCGATGTTCCTGGCTGGTTGCGATTCGTCCTCTGACTCACCGGGCGAGGTGGACGTGGTGGATGCCATAGGCAGGACCGGGCGCGGACCGGGCGAGTTCATCTATCCACGCGCGATTGATCTGGCCGACGACGGCTCGCTGTTCGTCGCCGATAAAACCGGGCGAATACAGCGTATCAGCCAAAGCGGGAAGTTCCTCGGCATAATTCAAATGCCGCTGACCGAGGCGGGAAAGCCCACCGGTATCAGCGTCTGCCCGGAGGGAAATCTGTACGTAGCCGACACGCATTACCACCGCGTCGTCGTCTTCTCGCCGGCCGGAAAGATGCTCCGCCAATTCGGACGATTCGGCGAAGACGCCGGCTGCTTCATCTATCCCACCGATGTAGCCTTCGCGCCGGACGGGCGGATATTCGTCAGCGAATACGGCGGCAACGACCGCGTCAGCATCTTCTCGCGGGCCGGCGAATTTCTCGGCAGTTTCGGCTCTCCCGGCAGCGGGCGGGGACAGTTATCCCGCCCGTCGGCCCTCTGCGTCGATGCCGAACGCGGAAGACTTTATGTAGCCGATGCGTGCAATCACCGCATTGCTATTTACAATCTGGACGGCGAGTTGACCGGGTACATCGGCTCGACCGGCAGCGAGCCGGGGCGACTTCGGTATCCTTACGACCTGGCGCTGATGAGCGACGGGAACCTGCTCGTCTGCGAGTACGGCAACAACCGCCTGCAGGTCTTCAGCCCGGACGGGCGGAGCCTGGGAACCTTCGGATCGGCGGGCAGGCAATTGGGGCAACTGGCCTATCCGTGGGCAGTGGCGGTCGATGGGAAAAAGCGGGCATACGTTGTTGATGCCGGCAATAATCGCGTGCAGGTGTGGCAATTATGATCGCAACCTACGGATTTTATTTCGGCCAACCATTGTGGCTGATTGCCTGTGCGCTGGTGATACCGATGGTCTTACTTGCCCGCCGCAACCTTAAGGCGCTCGGGCGGACCCGCCGGATAATGGCTATCGTCCTCCGCAGCCTGGTGGTTATCATACTGGTCGCGCTGCTGGCCAGACCGACACTGACGCGGAAGAACGAACACCTGACGCTCATCACGGTACTCGACCGCAGCCGATCCATCCCGCAGAAGTTGCAAACGGCCGCCCGGCAGTTCCTCACCGACGCCCTCGCCGATCGGCAAGCCGGCGACTTATCGGCGATTGTCGATGTGGCCGAGGCCCCGAGCATTTCGAGGCTGCCCAGTTCCGACACAAGCATCCGCAAGCGGAACACGACGCTGACAGGCCGGCAAAGCAACCTCGCCTCCGGCGTCCAGATGGCAATGGCCATCGCCCCGCCGGACACCGCCGCCAAAATCCTCCTCGTCAGCGACGGCAACGAGACCGAAGGCGACCTGGCCGAAGCCGCTCGCATCGCAGCAGCCAATAACATCCCAATCGACGTCCTGCCGA
Source organism: Planctomycetales bacterium (assembly GCA_030642005.1). Taxonomy (GTDB): domain Bacteria; phylum Planctomycetota; class Phycisphaerae; order SM23-33; family SM23-33; genus JAUWNJ01. The sequence continues at coordinate 4,622 of DAOWOP010000068.1, read as the reverse complement.
TACGCTACACCCACACCCATGAGGTGGTTTTCAAACGACTGGCCGCCCCGCCGAAGGCCCGCAGCGGACAGACCATTACGCTGCGATTCATCCTCCACAGCACGGCCAATGCGCGAGGCAGGCTGAAACTTACTGTCAACGAACGGGCTGTCGATCTCGATCCGGACTCGCCGGACCTGGCCGTGCCGGTCGCACTGAAGCCCGGAACCAATGTAAAGACGGTCTCCATGCCGGTAGGGATGCGCGGCGTGCACGAATTCGAGGCCGAGTTCATCCCGAACAACCCCGCCGACGACGGCATCGTCCAGAACAACCGCGCAAGCGCGATGACGTTCGTTGCCGGAAAGGGATACGTCCTCGTCATCGACAGCGACGGCAAGGCCGGGGCCGCACTGGCAGGGGCGCTGCGAAACGCCGGAATAGAGGCAAAATATACTCACGCCGACAACCTCCCCAAAAGCCTGCCGAGATTGATGGAAATCGACGCGATCGTCCTGGTCGATACCGACAACAGCCTGTTGACCTATCAGCAGCAGGAGATGCTCTGCCGGTACGTAACGGAACTTGGCGGCGGGCTGGTGATGACGGGCGGGCCAGGCTCGTTCGGCGCCGGCGGGTGGATCGGTTCGCCCGTAGCGAAAATCCTCCCGCTCGACCTCGACCCGCCGCAGAAAAAGCAGATGCCGAAAGGCGCGCTGGTGCTGATTATGCACGCATGCGAGATGCCGAAAGGCAACTTTTGGGGCAAGAAAGTCGCCATCGTCGCGGTCAATGCTCTCAGCCGGCGCGACCTGGTCGGCGTACTGGACTATAAATGGGGCGCAGGCAATGCAAACTGGGTCTTCCCCCTCGGCCCAGCCGGCGACAAGAAGGCGGTAACCGCCGCCATTAAGAAGATGGCGATGGGCGACATGCCGGACTTCGCCGCACCGATGCAGGCTGCCTACAATAAACTCAAGGCCTGCAAGACCGGGCAAAAGCACATCATTATCATCAGCGACGGCGACCCGTCCCCGCCAAGCCGGCAACTGCTCAATAACATGAGAAAGGCTGGAATTACCTGCACGGGCGTGGCTGTCTTTCCGCATTCGCAGAGCGACGTCCAGAGCCTTCAGCGAATCGCCAAAATTACCGGCGGGCGGTTCTACAACGTGAAAAATCCCAACACCCTGCCGCAGATTTTCATAAAGGAAGCACAAGTCGTCCGCAGGGCGCTGATCGTCGAGGAGACCTTCGCCCCGAAAATCACCTTCTCGATCAGCGAGGTACTAAAAGGCGTCGGCTCTCCACTACCGAGTCTGGACGGGTACGTCCTCACAGGCCCGAAGGGCGGATTGACACAGTTGGTCCTTACAGGCCCCGGGGGCGACCCGCTCCTGGCGACGGGCCAGGCCGGCTTGGGGCGATGCGCCGCCTTCACCTCGTCAGCCGACAGCCGATGGGCGTCGCGATGGCTGAAATGGGGCGGGTTCGAACGGTTCTGGGAACAGACGGTCCGCTGGGCGAGCAAGTCGTCCCAGCCGGCGGACTGCGAAATCTTCGCCGACGTGCACGGGCGGGACGTTACAATCACCATCGAATCAGTCGATGCCGAAGGCAAATTCGTCCGCTTCTCCGACATCACCGGCCAGGTCATCGCGCCGGATATGTCCGCCAAGGCCCTTGCGATCTCGCAGGTCGGACCAGGACGATACCGGGCGGGATTCCGATCAACCGGCGCGGGCAGCCACCTTATTTCCGTCCGATACGCCAGGGCGGGCGACAAAGGCAAGAGCGGGCTGATTCAAAGCGCCGTTACCGTCCCCTACGCACCGGAGTACCGCGACCTGTCGGACAACCTTGCCCTGCTGTCCGAGGTCGCTCGAATGACCGGAGGGCGAATGATCGGCGGCGACGCCGAAGACGCCAAACTCTACGATCGCGCCGGTGTGAATTTCCCGCAGTCCGCCACGCCGCTGACCAGGCCGCTGATGCTCATCTGGCTGGCGCTGTTCCTGCTGGATGTGGCGGTCAGGCGGATCGCTATCGACGTCCGTGCAGTGGCCCGTCGTGCGTGGGCGGCGATACCGTCGTGGCGGCGAAGCAAAGAGGCGGGAACCACGCTGGACCGCCTGAAACTCAGACGTCAGAAATTGCGGGAACGATTGGCCGGTCGTAAAAAAGATGTTTTTGCCTCGCGGAAATATGACGCCGGCGAAAAGGGCGTCGAAGGTAAATTGCCGATGGCAAAGACCGCCCCTCTCAAACCAAAACCGGAAGAGACGCCCGAAGAACCGAAAAAAACAAAACCGGAAGCGACCCATCTTCAACAATTGCTAAACGCGAAACGGCAAGCCAGGGACAATAAGTATAAAAAACGCGATAATCCAAACCAATAGAAAGGTAAATGAAATGGTGGATCAACCTGTGGATGTGGAAAAAAAGTGCAGCGAATTCCGGCGGATGTTCGAGTCGCTGCGGAACGAGATCGCCAAGGTCATCGTCGGGCACACGAACATCGTCGAGGGCGTGCTCGTGAGTTTGTTCTGCGGCGGGCACGTCCTGCTGGAGGGCGTTCCGGGGTTGGGCAAAACGCTTCTGGTGCGGACGTTGAGTTCAGCCCTGTCGCTGAAGTTCGGGCGGATACAGTTCACGCCCGACCTGATGCCCGCCGACATTATCGGAACCAACATCGTTATGGAAGACAAGGCCACCGGCAGGCGGACGTTCCAGTTCCAGCACGGTCCTATTTTCGGGCAGATTATCCTGGCCGACGAAATCAACCGCGCCACGCCCAAGACACAGTCGGCAATGCTTGAGGCCATGCAGGAGCACTCCGTTACCAGCGGCGGGACTCTCTTCAAACTTCCTGAACCGTTCCTGGTCCTTGCGACGCAGAACCCCATCGAGCAGGAAGGGACCTACCCGCTGCCCGAAGCGCAACTGGACCGGTTCTTCTTCAAACTGCTGGTGCCTTACAGCAACCGCGAGGAGTTGGGCGAGATACTCAACCGCACCACCGCCGGGCACGACCCGCAGGCCGAAGCCATCGTTAGCGGCGAGCAGATTATCGCCGCCCAGTCGCTTGTCCGCGGTGTAGCCATCGCCCCGCACGTGCAGGATTACGCCATTCGCCTGGTGCTGGCGACGCACCCGGACGGCGAGTTCGCCGTAGGTATGACCGACCAATACGTCCGTTTCGGGGCCTCGCCTCGCGGCGTCCAGGCCGTTGTCCTTGCCGCCAAGGTCCGGGCAATGCTGGCTGAACGTTACCACGTCAGTTACGCCGACGTAGCCGCGGCGGTACTCCCGGCAATGAGACACCGCATCATCCTGAACTTTGAAGGTCAGGCAGAGGGCATCGCAAACGACGACGTGCTGAAGGAAATCCTCGAAATGACGCCAAAAACGTTAAATGATTACAACAAAGATTGATGAACCGTATTGGTAAAAAGGAACATTATGGGAATAAGCAGCCCATATAGCAGGATTTTAGGGATTACAGGATTTCGGGGATTTGTTTTTTCTTTTTATCCCCTAATCTTAAAATCCCTGTAATCCCGCTATCTTTCTTCCGTTTTATCGAAAAAATCAGCGCACCATGAGCCGAACATCGCAAAAATCACGGACACGACTGACTGAACTGCTGGATGCCGATTTTATGGCCCGTCTGGATTCGCTCGACGTGCTGAGCCGGAAAATCCTCCAGGGCAAGATGCAGGGCGAACGCCGCTCGAAGCGCCGCGGTCAGAGCGTCGAATTCGCCGACCACCGCCCCTACGTCGCCGGCGACGACCTGCGATTCATCGACTGGAATATCTATGGCCGGCTTGAGCAACTGTTCCTGAAACTCTTCCTTGAAGAACAGGACCTGACCGTCCACATCCTCGCCGATTGCAGCGCTTCGGTGAGTCTCGGCGAGCCGTCGAAGGAACGTTTCATAAAGAAACTCGCCTGCGCCTTGAGTTACGTCGGGCTGGTCAACAACAACCGCGTAACCGTCTCGGCCTTCGCCGACGGCCTGACGGGCCAATTGCCGAACATGCGAGGGCGGCATTACCTGCAACAATTGGCCGATTTCCTGCTAAGCCCAAAGAACGCCGCCCAGGGACCGTCGCATTTCGGCGACGCCTGCCGGCAATTGGTAACCGGGCGAATCGGTTCGGGCGTGGTGATCGTACTGTCGGACTTCCTGCTGAAGGAGGGTTTCGAGTCGGGCCTGCGACGATTAATCGGCAGGCAGTACGACCTGTACGTTATACAGATACTCAGCCCGCAGGAACTGAAGCCCGACCTTACCGGCGATTTGAGCCTGATAGACACCGAGGACGGCGACTTGGCCGAAGTTACCGTCAGCGCCGCGCTGCTGGAATACTACAAGCGGAACCTGTCGGCCTACTGCAACGAAATAAGGACCTTCTGCTCGCGGCGGGGCGCGACATACGTGCTGGCCAACTCGGCCGACGGCGTCGAACCGCTCGTGCTGAATTATCTGCGAAGAATAGGATTGCTGAGATAGCAGTCAGCAATCAGCAGTCAGCGATCAGCAAAAGATAAAAGAAACATTCAGCGGTCAGCAATCAGCAGTCAGCAATCAGCAAAAGATAAAAGAAACATTCAGCAATCAGCAATCAGCAATCAGC
>DAOWOP010000117.1 GCA_030642005.1 Planctomycetales bacterium | reverse complement strand
GGAAATATCTATGTAAAAAACTTCAACAACGTCGCTGAACCCTTCGAGTTCTATGTAACAGGCAACGACGACAAAACCGGGGATTGCCATGTAACGGTGGTCGATCCGCCGGAACTGCTGGATGTAAGGTTCACGATTGATTACCCGGCCTACATGAGTCGTCCGCGGGGTGAGATCGAGTTTGAACGCGGCGTGCTGTCAATTCCTCCGGGAAGCCGGGTTGTTTTGTCCGGCCGGGCCAACAAGCCGCTGGCCGGCGCTCGTCTGCTGCTGGACGGTGTCGAAGCGGCGCCTTTGCGGCTTGTCAGTACCGGCGACGTGTCCGAACAGAACGACCGGGCCGGTCCGAAGGGGCTTGAAGGGCACTTCTATTTGCCGGAGCGTCCCGATAAATCCTTGATAAAACTCCAGTTTGAACTTACCGACACCGAGGGGGTAACGAACTTACGCGGTGCGACGTACGCCATACGCATTGAGCCTGACCGCTCGCCTTCGGTGGATATGAATCGCGCCGCCGTCAGGGCGGACGTTACCGCCAGGGCGCTGATACCGCTGATGATCCACGGACGCGACGACTACGGCGTGGCGGGGTTCGAGGTGTGCGTAACGCCCGTGTCGCCTTCAAAAACGACAACGGCGCCTGCGGCTAAGAAAATACCGGTACCGGGCGTGCCCGTAGCCAGGGAGGCCCGCGTTACATATGAACTGGACATCGAACCGATGAAACTGAAGGTCGGCTCGGTGGTCCGTATCCATACTGTTGTCCGCGACACGCTTCCGGAATCCTTCGGAGGCCCGAACAGAAGCCAAAGCCTCGTCCAGGCGTTCAAAATTGTCTCCGAAGAGGAATTGATGGCCGAACTGGTCCGCCTCCAAAGGGAGATCAGCCAGGAATTCATCGGCTGTGTCGTGCTTCAGGGACAGGTCAAGGACAAAGTTCTCGCCGCCGCCGACAGGCTCGATTCTTCAGGCCTGGATGTGGAAATTCGGCGGGAACTGGCTGTGGCGGCAAAGGCCCAGAGGCGGGTAGCGGTCCAGTGTGCTTCAGTGGCCCAACGGCTCAGCAGCGTCCTCGACGAGATGAATTACAATCGCATCGGAACGCCGACTGAAAAGCGGCGACTGGCTGGCAAGATCATTCTGCCGCTCCTGGAAATTTCAGAAAAACCCATGGTTAATCTCGGCGCATCGCTGGCTCGTGCGTCTAAAGAGACAGATGCTGCGGCTGTAGGCCAAATTACTACAAGCGCCACAGAGACACTCGATGGGTTTTACAAAGAACTGGAAAAAATCCTCGAAGAGATGCAGCGAGGAATAAGGCGGCAGGAACTGGAAAACCACCTGAAGGTGATAATCAAAGTGAGTACGAAAATACTCGAGGAAATCCGCCAGAAGGCGAAAACCGAAACTGGAACGATATTTGACGCGACGACCAAGCCGGAGAAAAACAAATGATAAATGACATAATGACAAAGCGAATTGCCGGATTCACGGCAGTACTGTTGGGGATGTCTTTGCTCGTTGTGGCCGGCGGAGAGGGACGAAATATCGCCCTTGCAGAGCCGGTGATCACCGGGCCGGACAAAAAAAACATCCATACGGAATTGATGTTGCGTGAACACTCTCTCAAGAAACAGTTCGAGAAACTGACTCAGATGATGTTGATAGTCGCCGACGACCTGGCCAAGAGCGAGCCTGAAGCCGCCCGCGCCATCAAGCAGGCTGTTAACCAGGCCCAACAGGCCTTTATCGACGACGACATGGACAAAGTCATCTCATATCTCGGCAAAGGCCTGACCAGCCTGGCCGGCACCGCCCAGTCCGACGTCGTCGAAGAACTGAAAAAGGTGCTCAAAACGCTTCAGAGCAGCCCGTTAAGCGCCGAGGCGTTGGACAAACGCGCCAAGGAGTTGGAAGCGTTTCTCGACCGCATCAAGGGATTGACAGAAAGAGAAAAACGGCATCAGCGCGACGCCCGCCTGGCCGCCGAAGGCAAACAACTCGCCAAACAATTTCGAGAACTCGGCAAAAAACTGGAAGGTCTGATTAAACGTGAACAGGAGATGCTTAAGGAGACCAAAGGGCTTCCCTCCGCCAAGGATACAATCAAGAAACTTGCCGAGACCAGGCGGGAGATTCGCAAGTTGATCAAGGACCAGGAAGCACTCGCCCAGGCCAGCGCCAAGGCTACGCCGGGCAGACTTCTTCTGGCTTCGGAAAGGCAGAAGGACCTGAAGGCGCGTGCCGGAAAAGTAGCCCAAAAGTTGGATAACCTCGGTAAGGGCGCCGGTGCACCGGCCAAGGCCGCTGAATCCGCCGCCAAAGACGCCGGTAGCGCCGCCGGTCAGATGAGCAAGGCAGCCGACGAACTCGCCGCCACAAACGCCCGCGCCGCCGACCCGCACCAGAAACAGGCCATCGCCGACCTGAAAGCCGCCGAAAAGAAACTCACCGAAGCCATTAAGAAGATGGGCGCTTCGAGCAAGGCTTCCGGCCTGGCAAAGCAGCAGAAAAAACTGGCCGGCGAAACGTCCGAGTTGTCAAAGGCGGTAAAGGCCGCCGAGGAAAAAGCCGGCATGGGTTCTAAAAGTCCGTCCGGGTCGAAAAGCAACCTTGACAAGGCCTCCGGGAATATGAGCAAGGCCAGCAGCAGCCTCGGCGAGCAGGATAAAAAAGCCGCCGCCGGTTCGCAGCAAAAGGCGCTGGAGCAGATGCGCAAAGAGGCAAAGCGTCTGGCCGATCTGGCGAAAAAACTGGAAGATGCCGCCAAAAACGCAGACCTGAAGAGACAAGAGGACGCCCAGAAAGCCACCGCTAAACAGACGGGTCAAACGGCTAAAGACATGAAGAAGTCCTCCAAGTCAGGTCAGCCCACTCCAGGGCAGAAATCGGCCGCCGCTGCCGCCAAGTCGATGCAACAGGCAGCCAGCAGCCTCAGCCAGGGCAACGCTTCGGCCGCCGGTTCCAAGCAGGGCCAGGCCGTCGAGCAACTCAAAAAGGCCGCTGAGGATCTTGAGCGTGCTATCACCAAGGCGCGAGAGGCGGCACAGGAAGAAACACTGGCCAAGATCGAGCAGATACTCCGCGATGCGCTTGAGCGACAGAAAATAATTACGAAATTGACGGACCAGACTTACAAAAAACGCAGCGGCGACAAGTACGACAGGCCTGAGGTGCTGAAACTGGCTGAACTTTCCGACGGCGAAGGCGAACTCGCCGAAAAAATCGACGGCGCCCTCGTGAGAATTCGGGCCGAGGGAACCACCGCAGTGTTCCCTATGGTGCTGGATGAGGTTCACGAAGACCTCGCCAACGTCCAGAACCGGCTGGCGAAGAAGAAAGCAGGCCCGTTGACCCAATCGGTGCAGAAGGGGATCGAGAAGAACCTGGAAGAGTTGGTCGATGCCCTTCAGAAGGAGCAGCGCCGTCGCAAAAAAAAGAAGAAAGGCGGCGGAGGAGGCGGCGGCGGCGGCAAAAAACCTCCGCTGGTCCCGCCGGTAGCCGAACTGAAAATGCTGCGAAGCCTCCAGGTGCAGATTAACAAACGGACGCTGGTGTTGGACGCCAGCGGACGCAGCGACGAGGCTTCCGGAACTGAGTTGAAACTTCAGCACAAAATCGTAGCAAAGAAACAATCTCGCGTCACCAAGACGACGCAGGAACTGGACCGAAAGTTAAAACAGCGAACCCTCGGCGGCAAGGTAGAGCCGAAACCTGCGCCGAAAGAATGGAAGAAAGGTGAAGGATCATGATTACCAGAAAGATTCTCATCACGGTATTGGCGGCGTTGATTTCAGCCGGTTCGGCCGGCGCACAGGGACTTCCTGCCGACGAACCCGCGGATTCATCAGACGCCGAACTGTTGGACCTGACGATGACGCCCGAACAGTTGGAGAAATTCATCAAAGATGCCCGCGTCCGGCGTCTGGCCATGGAGCGAGATCACGTAGCCGCCGAGATTCGGAGCGGGCTGCTGTTCGAGCCCGACAAAATAGAAGCGGCGGTGGAGGTCCTTTTCGACAAGCCGGCCAACACCTGGGCCGACAACACCAGGCGTATAAGCCGGGCCTTTGCAATGGTTGATAAGCGGTTCGGCAAGGCCCGTAACCTGCTTGCCGGAGGCGACCACAAAGGCGCTATCGCCGCGATCAAACCGTTTATCAGCGAGCGCGACACCGATTATTTCGCCGCAGCCAAGCGGTTCTGCCTCGCCGAAGCACTGGCAGGCAGGGGGCTTAGCGAAGACGCCGTCGATGCCTACACCGACCTGGTCAGGGCCATGCCTGACAGGTTCAGTTTTTCCGCCCTGGCGCTCCTGCGGGCAGGGAGAACATACGAAAAACTTAACCGATTTTATTATGCGATGACGTTATATAAGTTGTGGGTGGACAGTTTCGGACTGCTGGACCCTCAGACCGCCCATGATTTGGCCTCCCGCGCCGAAAAGATCGCAGCTGATTACAAAGACCCGCTCGGAACCATCGCCGGCAAAATGGCCGAGGTGGAAAAGCGTCTTTCGACAATCGACAGCGGGCGAATTACGCAAACCAGACAGAAAGAAATCGTCGCCATGCTCGACGACATTATCGCCACTGCCGAGGAAAATGCCAGTCCGAGTCAAAGCAAGGGCAAGGGTAAAGGTAAGGGCAAGGGCAAGGGTAAAGGCAAAGGCAAAGGCAAAGGTAAAGGCAAAGGTAAGGGCAAAGGCAGCAAGCCCGGTCCGGCTCAGGGCATAGGCATCCCGCAGCAGGGAGCGACGGTCAGCCAGCTGGTGGGCGGGGAAACACTCGCGCCCAGCGGCCTTCGTAAGATTCACTCCTCCGAGGGCACCGACGACTGGGGTCGCCTCTCCCCGAAAGAGCAAAAAAAACTCATGGAAACCTTCAGGGAGACAATGCCCGAACGCTACCGGGGAATGATCCGTGATTACTACAGAAAACTGGCGTCGGAACGGACCGATTCGGAATAAGTTTATGAATATCAGATTTTTCATATCCTGCCTTGTTCTGCATCTTCTCGCCGGTGCGTCTGTGGGGCAAAGCCCCGCTACCGCTCCTGTGGCGGCCGGAGGCGATTTATCCAAAGGCCGGGCCGAGATTGTTCTCGTCGATGGCGAAACTTTTACCGCCAGGCCCGTGAGTATCAGCAAGTCCGAAGCGATCTTTATGACGACTGGCGGCGTCAGGAAGGTCCCCATGCGCAACCTCTGGCGTTTGCGGTTTGCCCGGCAGGACGAACTTATGGACCGTCCAGGCCGGAAAGTCATCACCCTTGTCGGCGGGGGGATGGTGGGCGCAGACAGCATCGGCCTGAGCGGCGGAAAAATCACCGCTAAAAGCGAACTTCTGGGCGATGCCGCCTTTGAGATGTCCTCGGTTGCGACGATCTATCTTCCCAAGCGGGGCCGGCGGTCGGCCGATCTGAAAAAACGCTGCGAGGAAATATCCCTGCAAAGCGGCAAGCAGGATTATCTGGTCGCCGAAGACGAAAAGGGCAACTGGATTCCCATTCCCGGCGTTCTTAAGGCCATTGAACCTGATAAAGTTACATTTCGGTTCGAGGAAACGGACCGTACTGTCGGCCTGGAATTTGTCCGCGTGATCAAACTTGCCCGCGTGTCGCAAAAATCGCTCCGGCCTGTCGGTCGCATTATCGGCAGGGACGGTTCGGCTGTCGATTTCACGTCGCTTGAATTCGCCCGGTCGAAACTGTCCATAACGGCTGCCGGTCTGACTGCCGATGCGGTTGATTTCTCGGCGGTGGCTGAAATCCGCTTCCGTTCGGACCGATTGGTGTATCTGTCCGACCTGAAACCCGCCAAGGTCGTTCAGGCCGGTTTGTTTGGCGACGTGATTTTCCCCTGGCGGCGCGACCGCAGTTCCGCCGGCGGGCCCCTGCAAATTGGTAAAACCACCTATGCCAGGGGGCTGGGCGTGCACAGCCGGTGCGAACTGACCTATGACCTCGGCGGGAAATTCGCTCTCTTCACCGCCGCGGTGGGCATCGACAATGCCGGCGGGAAACGGGGCGACGCGACGCTGAAAATCCTCGGCGACGGAACCGAACTGCTCAAGCCGATAAACCTCGTCGGCGGCAAAGAGGCACAGCCCATTCGCTGCGACGTTACCGGCGTGAAGAAACTGACGATACTGATCGAATTCGGCGCCGACGGCATCGACGTAGGAGACCACGTGGACCTGGCCGAAGCACGTCTGATAAAGAAATAAACCCCGCGATTCTGTTATAATCATTTCACCTTTGACGTGTTCGCTGAAGTGAGCACGCCGTTGCGTTTTTGTATCCATGGTTGACCTTTCTAAAATCAAGTTGCTGATTGTTCGCCTGGCGGGCGAGTTGGGTTTTGTCCGCATGGGTATCGCACCTGCCGATATTCCGGCTGGTGGCGAACACTTTCGGCGATTCCTGGCGATGGGCTATCACGGGACAATGTCCTTCCTGGCGCGCGAACCGGAGCGGCGCTGTGACGTGCGGCATATGCTGGATGTTCCGGCCGATGCCGGTTCGGTCATCTGCCTGGCTGTTTCCTACGCGCCCGCCGAAGTCAAAGACGCTGCCGGTCGGATCGCCCGCTATGCCCGCGGACGCGACTATCATCGCCTGCTTCGCAAACGCTGCGGCAAACTCGTTGCCGAATTGTCCAAAACAGCACCGGGTCTCCAGGCGCGGATTTGCGTCGATACGGCGCCGCTGCTCGAACGCGAACTGGCCGCCGCCGCCGGGCTTGGCTGGATCGGCAGAAACGGATGCCTCATAGACAGCCGATTCGGCAGTTATCTCCTGTTGGCTGAAATCGTCGTCAATCTGCCTTTGCCGCCCGACAAGCCCGTCAAAAACCGCTGCGGCTCCTGCCGGGCGTGCATTGAAGCCTGCCCGACCGGCGCTATTCAGGACGACGGCCTGGTCGATTCCCGCCGGTGCGTCAGTTACCTGACCATTGAGCATCGCGGGTCGATTCCCGAGTCGCTGCGCGGGGCGTGCGGGCGATGGGTCTTCGGCTGCGATGTCTGTCAGGAGGTCTGCCCGTTTAATCGCAGCGTTCCTGCCGGCGACGCCGAACTTCGCGGGCCTGCGGATTTGGCGGTTGCGCCGCTGGGCAAGATGCTTCGATGGGAATGGGCGGACTGGGACCGCGCCACTCGCGGCTCGTCGGCCAGGCGGGCGAAATATGAGATGTTCCTGCGTAATGCCGCCGTCGCCGCGGGAAACGCCCTTGACCCGGCCTATCGTCCTGCTCTTGAAAACCTCGCCCGGCACGAATCGCCCATTGTGGCCGAGGCCGCCAGGTGGGCGATGAAACAGGGATTTGACGCGGGCAGGGGCGCAGACGTATAAGGTGTCCGGACGCAATTCAGGAGTTCAGTAATGAAAGAGAAATCCTCTGAAGCCAATTTTTCCGCCGACCGCATCGAAGCGGCGGTGCGCGAGATTATATCGGCCATCGGTGAAGATGCCTCCCGCGCTGGACTTGAAGGCACACCCCAGCGCGTCGCACGGGCATACCAGGAACTGTTTGCAGGTCTGCGCGACGACCCTGCCAGGCATTTTAAGGCGTTCTTCCGGGAAGACTACGACGAGATGGTCGTCCTCCGCGACATCTCCTTCCACAGCATGTGCGAGCACCACCTCCTGCCGTTCATGGGCAAGGTTCACGTTGCCTATCTGCCCAGCGGAAGGGTCATCGGGATAAGCAAACTCGCTCGCGTCGTAGATGCCTTCGCGCACCGCCCGCAGGTACAGGAACGCCTGACCAGCCAGATAGCCGACATCATCATGGAAAAACTCAAACCCAAGGGCGTGGCTGTGGTCATCGAGGCCCAGCATACCTGCATGATAATCCGCGGCGTCAAAAAGCCCGGCTCGGTGATGATAACCTCGGCGCTCCGCGGCATCTGCAAGACCAACCCATCGACCCGTAGCGAAGTAATGAGCCTGTTGAGATAAAGCATCATGGCGCGGGCGTCCAGCCTGCCTGACGGAACGATACGGAAAGAAACGGAAAGATTCGGAACAATTCGGAACAATTCGGAACGATTCGGAAAGATTCGGAAAGATTCGGAAAGAATGGGAAAGATTGGGAAAGTTTAGGAAAGTTTAGGAAAGTTTCAAAAACACGTAAATCCTTTG
>DAOWOP010000005.1 GCA_030642005.1 Planctomycetales bacterium | reverse complement strand
TCTAACGGGGCTAAAAAGTAAGTAGCGCTGTCATACTAGCCACAGGTGCAGGTGAGAGGTATGGTATAATGTTGCAATGGACAATGCGCAGGAAGCGATACATAACGTCATCAAGCGCCGAATCCTGCCATGGGTCGAGCGCGACGGCATCGGCAAACTGATTCTGCCCGAGCAGATCACCCCTGCTGACTGCGCCAAGCCGATGAAATGCCACCGGCCTCCCTGGTGGGTATCCCGTCATCAGGAACTTATGGTCGGACTGACGGGTAAAGCGCCGTACTGCATCGATAACAAGACGTTCATCTTTACACCTGGCAGGATATTGCTTCTTCCGGGTGGAATCCGTCGAGGGCCGGACCAGACGGGATTCCGGGTTGTCGAAGATATCGATCCCAATCAGCCCTCTTCGGGCCTATGGGTGTGGAGTTATACATCGGGCGCCTGGGTCCAGTTGTTCCGCGTCGTGCCCGGCAGGGACAGACTGGACGTAACACAGCACTACCTGCTTCTGGGCCGGCACTATGGCAGGCTGACGAGCAACCTGCTTGAAGAGATCCGCTCCGGCTCGCCCAATTATGCCCGTATCAGCCGGTGCATCCTCATGGAGTTTTGGGAGCGATGCCTGGAAGGCATCAGCGACCCCGCTACGGGCACACTGGTTACCATTCCCCGTTACCGCTCGATTTCACTCGCGACAGGCCGCTCGATTTCACTCGCGAAAAACACGCCAGCCAAAGGCAGAGGTAAGCCTGTGCCGAAGCGGGTTCGGATCGCTATGGAGTTCATACATTCACACTACCGCATGCCCAATATCAACCTGGATAACATCGCCGACGCGGTTGACAGCAGCGTCAATCACCTCGGACGGCAGTTCAAAGACGCTACCGGCATGACGCCCATCGCATACCTGCTGGAAGTCCGCATGGAGGCAGCCAGGCAAATGCTTATGACAGATATGAAAATATTCGAAGTGGCCTACCTGGTGGGGATCGAAAGCCCGACCTACTTCAGCAAGGTTTTCCTCAACAGCAACGGAATTACCCCACGCCAATACCGCCGAAAAATGCTCAAAAAAGCCAACTCCGCGACATCCAAAAAAGCGAAATAGCAAACGCAGATACAGGCGACAAACCCAGCCATTCGAACCTGTCCCCTGGGGATGGTCGGGCTTCCTGCTACCACCCACGCGTCACTGCCTCCCGTTGCATTCGTATAACCCTAAAAGGTGAGATATTGTAATAATAAAATGATATTATCTCTTGACAGATTTGCGCCTTCGCAGTAGAATATGGGTGTTGAGTGGAGGTCAGGAGGTTATTCGATTGCCAGGCTACGGCCACGGCGAAACGTAGTGAAGCCGGGACGAGCGGATTTTCAGCCGCGAACCACGCGAGCAAAAGCAAAAGGATTCTAACTAAAAAAATTTGTTCGTGTTCGCGCTGGTCGGGGCTACTGGAATCAAAGAAAGGAGAAGCAAATGGAGAGAAAGAAGTAAGCAGCATTGTTTGAAGCGGTGGAGCGTTTTTATCGGCGGTGTGTTACCGCCGAGACGCTTCGCGGCGAACTTCTGTTAAGGAAGGGGAACAAAGATGAGAAATGTAACGATTTTATTGGCAGTAGCGGCGGTATTGGCCTTGGCCGGGCAGGCCCAGGCCACCTGCTGGTGGACTGGCGGAACAGCCACTTGGCACAGCGACGACAACTGGAGCGGTCTCCAGCCGACCAGTAGTGACGTCGCCGTAATTGACGATGGCGAGACGGCCCAGATTTCCGGCGATGCCGATGTCTACTGGTTGCTCGTGGGTTACGGCGGAAGTAACGGAAGGGTTGAGATGTCGGGCGGCACCCTCGATGTCGCCTACAGACTTTCTCTGGGTCATCAGGATGACACCGAGGGATACTTTGATCAGTCGGGCGGGGCTGTTACCATCGCCGCCAGCGGCCTTCGTATTGGTAGCGATAACCCTTCTCGCAAGGGCACTTACGAAATCTCCGGCGGCAGCCTTGACGTGGCGGGCGGCCTTGTGTGCATAGGAACGTCTTCGGGAGAAGCCGGCCTGTTGCGGATAAAGGGCATCACCCCGACATCCGTCTATATCGGCTGGTTCGACCTGGCCTCGACCGGAACAATCGAGTTCGTACTGGACGGTTCCGGCGTGCGAGAAGTTACCTATGAGAACGCCGAGGCGTTGTCGGGAAATATCGGTCTGGACGACTTGGCCTACAGTCCATACGTGGGTGAGACGATCGACCTCCTCCGGGATATCAGTGGTGGTATTCCCGACTACTCGGGACTGGACCTGACCAACTCGGCCTGGAAACTGGTCGATGACGGCGTGGATACCATCCAGGCCGAGTTCATTCCCGAGCCTGTGACGCTGTCGCTTTTGGGTATCGGGCTGGTCGGTGTTGTCCTGCGACGCCGCAGGTCATGAACGAAGTCGAAGGGCAAACGTCGTTGATAATCGCCAATTGGCAATTGTCAATTGAAAGGAGCGTTCTTTCCTTCCTAATGGGAGAGAGCGTTCCTTTTTTATTTCGTACGAGCCAGGGCTATCCGCTCGATGCCGGCGGGGTCTTTGCCGAATCGAATATCATCGTAGCCGCCGGCTTCGTTTAAGAGGCCATAGACCCGTTCAGCCTGATCAAAGCCGATTTCGACTGCCAGCAGGCCACCGGTTGCCAGATGGGCCGGAGCATCGCGGATGATGGGGCCGATGTATTCCAGGCCGGTCGTCCCGGCGCGGAGAGCTGTGTCAGGCTCACGCTTGAGAGGTTCGGGCAGTTGCTCCATCTCCGCATCGGTTACGTAAGGCGGATTGGCTGTGATTATGTCGAACCGATTTTGGTGCCGTGGCCGCGGTGTTTGCGGCCACGTTAGTAAATCAGCCTGTTCGACGCGGACACACCCGGCCAGTCCATGCCGTTCGACATTCTCTCGCGCCACCGCCAGGGCCGATGTGGATATGTCTGTCGCCAGGACCGACAGTGTCGGGCAATGCTTCGCCGCCGCAACCGCAACACACCCGCTGCCGGTGCAAACGTCCCACAATCGTAACGTCTCGCCGCTTTTGCTGCGGGCGCAATCCAACACGGCATCGACAAGCAGTTCCGTCTCAGGCCGGGGAATGAGAACGTCGGGCGTTACTTTAATCGTCAGCGAATAGAACTCCTTCCAGCCGGTCAGGTATGCAATCGGCTCGCCGTCGGCGGCGCGGCGGACAAGTTGGCGAAAGGACGACAGTTGCCCGTCGCTCGGCGCTCGGTCGAATTGCGTGTACAGCGCAACGCGCTTACAGCTCAGAACATGCCCCAGCAACACCTCGGCGGCCAGCCTCGGTTCATCAAGAGCCGACCGGGCGAAATAGTCCTTCGTCCAGTTAATCAGCCTGAGGACCGTCCATTTATCGGCAGCGGCGCTCATGTTGAATAGCCTCAAAAAAATTTAAACCACAAAGGACACAAAGCACACCAAGAGTAAAAGAAACAAGAAATCCCTTTTGTTTTCTTTGTGTTCTTCGTGTTCTTTGTGGTTCATTCTGTTTGTGTATCACAAACGGCTCGAAAGACAAACAGAGAAAATTCTCGCTCACTCTCGAAGAAACAGTAGAATACTCCACAAAGCGGTCAGCAATCAGCAATCAGCAAACATATCCGTTTCTTTACTGACTGCTGACTGCTGATTGCTGATCGCTGATCGCTGACTGCTGAACGCTGAATGCTAATAAAATGATAATCGACTGTCATACACGGATATGGGCATCTCCGGGCCAGATGGGTCTGGGCGCAGCCAGGTGGCTGGTCCGCAACGGCGGGCAGGAGAACCTGTCGGCCGATCCGGGCGAGCACGCCGCCGCTGCGCGCGACGTTACAAAGACGCTCGTGTGGGGCTTTCGCAGCATGCATCTGAAGGCGGAGGTTCCCAACGCCTTCCTGGCCGATTACGTTGCCCAGCACCGCGCCGATGCCGTCGGCATCGCCGCTGTTGACCCGGCCGAGCCGGACGTGATGGAACGCCTGGCCAATGTTGCCGGGCGGGCGGAATTCGCCGGGATCACTATAAGCCCAGCCGCTCAGGGTTTTCATCCCGCCGACACGCAAGCCTATAAGGTCTATGCCTTCTGTGCCGAGCGGTCCCTGCCGATATTTGTCGAAGGCGGGACGGACTTCGCGCCGCAGACGGTTCTGGAATTCGCCCGCCCGCACCTGTTCGACGAGATAGCGCGGGCATTCCCGTTGTTAACAATCGTCATCGCCGCGATGGGTAGCCCGTGGATCGGCGAAACCGTTGCACTGCTGACCAAGCAGCCGAGGGTCTATACCGACATCGCCGCTCTGCTCCGCCGGCCATGGGACGCCTTCCAGGCGCTGCTGGCGGCGCACCAGTCCGGCGTAACGGGAAAAATCCTTTTCGGGAGCGATTTCCCGTTCTCCACAGCGGCTGAAGCCATCGAGCGAATGTACCGCATCAACGAAGTAACCCACGGTACAGGACTGCCGACTGTGCCCAGAGAAATACTCCGCAGTATCGTCGAACGCGACGCACTGGCCGAACTGGGCATTGCTTGACAGATAGGGAGTAGGGACCAGGTTCCAGGGACCAGGAAAAAACAGAAAAACTTCAAACCCGGAACCAATCAACTAATTGACCGGTTAACCAGGATTTACCAGGAGCATGATGATGGAACGACTGACGATAGTTCTGGCGGCGACGGCGATGTGCCTGGCCCTCGGTTGCGAGAAAAGGCCAGGCCAGGCGGAAGAGGCGGATAAGTACAAGGCCGACATTGACGGCCCGACCTGTGCGCTGACTGCCGGCGTCGATGAGAACCTGCTGGCCGACCAGAAAAAAATATCCCGCCAGGCCGAACTTGATGCCGAGTCTGCCGAGATTGAAGTGAAGGCCGCTGGTGAAGATACCGGCGGCGAGGATAGCACTCCTGCGCCGAAGACATCCCCGACTCCGTCGCCCGCCCCCGCCGGCGGCGCCGAGCATGAAGGTTGACCGGCGGGTGGCACAGGACGCAATGCAGTTGCTTCATGCACATAGCCGGGCAGAGGCCCACTTGTACCTGACGGTTACGCCGTGCCCGAACTGTTCGGCCGGGCCTTGGGAAATAACCGCCGAACAGGAAAACGCCGAAACCGCCCAGCCAAACCGGGTGCTGCTCGCCAGGTGCGTTCATTGCCGAACAGAAAAAAAGTTCCTGTTCGACTTGTCCGATCAGCCGGAAGCTCAAAGTGATGATTCGCCGACCTCTTCAGTGGAACTGATTAACTCCACGCCCGACCCCAGCCGGATTATCGACCTTGGACAATGGATGAGCCTGTTTTACCTCCACGTTGAAGCCGCTGCCGCCGCCGGTCGCGCCGATGCCCGACGGGTGGGCTTTCAGGCAGCGCAGTGTCTCGATGAAGCACTGAAATTTTACACCGAAGACGACGAATTGCCCCCGAAATCAGCGTTCTTTGTGGCCTCATCACGCCAGGCCTTTGCAGAACACCCTGAAAAATTCGCGCGACAGCGGCTGCGGGATATGAGAAGCAAACTGCCCGACCTGCGAGTAATGGCTGCAAAGGTCGCGCGAGATGCCGGCGCGAAACAAAAGATACCGTGGTGGAAGTTCTGGAAGAGATAACAGATACAGAAGCGGTCAGCAATCAGCATTCAGCGTTCAGCGAACAGCAAACAGCAATCGGTATTCATCTCCTTTTTTTACTGATTGCTGACTGCTGATTGCTTAAAAACCTTTTGACCTGCCGGCGAAAATAATATAAAGGATGCGCATTCGAATTACAGAAACGGATTTTGGAAGGAGTGTGATTTATGGCGTACGTAATCAGTGATGCCTGTACCCGTTGTGGAACTTGCGTGGAGACCTGCCCCGTTGAGGCAATCAGTGAGGGCGACCCGATTTATGTAATCGACGCGGACACGTGCATTGATTGTGGCCAATGCGCAGACGCATGCCCGGTCGATGCTATCAGCCCAGGATAACGCCTCTTCACATGGGGCAATTTCTTCTCACTCCGTCTGCCGGCAAACGGCTGATCGGCAAGGCCTGCCTACAGCAGTTCGAAGTGATTGCTGACGGAGGCCAGCAGATAGAGCGCGCCGCAAAGGAGTATAAGCCACCGGCACCAGGGTCGCCACAGGCTTCCGACGAACACCACGAAGACAACCTGTCCGATTTTGCCCAGCACCGCCCCGGCTACGGGGCCGAGTATGTGGGCCATCAGACGGATAACGAGATGCACCTCAGCCTCCGCCCCATATTTGAGCATGAATACGACAGTGGTTGCGGCATCAAGGGTCGCTCCGACCATCAGAAACAGCAACTCCCAGCGATAAATACGTGCGAAAACCATAGGCCGGCGCGTAAGCAACCTGAAATTTGATTTGAACCGCCTGCGTTTCATCCGCCGGAGAGTTTATACGCTCCCGCAGCCGAAAACAATTAGCCCAGTGTTTGCTGTCTCTGGATTGCTGGATTTTTCGAACGGTTCCGTTTCGTTCCCCAGCGCGTGCAAGGGCGGCGGATTTCAGGTACCATTGGTGCGGGTGCCTGCGCAAACGATGGTTGCCCGCTCCAGGAGCCGGATGATGACAAACAGCAAATCCTTGTGTCCTTGGTTTCTGTTGATTGCTTCATTGAATGTACTCTTGTCCGCGGACTTGCAGCGACTTCCAGCCGCGGAGAACCCGACGCAGCCGGGGAACCAACGCCGGCCTTCCGATGGGCGAATCCGTGCCTTGATTGCACAAATGAGCAGCACGTCTCCCAAAGCCCGCGAAGCCGCCTCCGATGCCCTGGGCCGAATCGGCGCCGCGGCGGTCGAGCCGCTGATTTCGGCGCTGAACGGAGCCGACCTTTTGCCAAGGGCGTCCGCCGCCCGGGCCCTGGGCATTATCGGCGACAAGCGCGCCGTCCCGACGCTCATCGCGGCGCTGTGGTACGGCACGTCGGATGTCCGCTGCGCCGCTGCCGGGGCACTGGGAAAGATCGGTGATGATCGCGCGGTGGCGGCCTTGGCGCGCCTGACATCCGACCCGGACGCGCGCGTTCGTCAGGCTGCTGCCGTAGCCTTACGCTCAATCCGCGCCGATCCAAGACTCATAAAGACGATCATCGCCCTGACCCGTCAGGACGTGGAACTCCGCAAGGTAATCACCGCCCTTGCGGATGCGAGCGAGGAAATTCGTCAGAAGGCGGTGCTCAAACTCGGCAGGACGTTTGATCCTCGCGTAGTTGAACCTCTTATTGCTACTATGAATAATGATACCAGCACCGGGGTTCGCGCTCTGGCGGCTCTGGGTCTCGGCCGAATCGGCGACACACGTGCCGTCGAGCCGTTGATTGCGGTACTGAAGGAGAAGGGCGCTTTTTTGCAGTACCACGCCATCACGGCTCTGGGGCAGATCGGAGACAGACGAGCGGTCGAGCCGCTGATCGCCGCTTTGAAGGACTCCTCCGAGATGTTGCGCTCGAGCGCGGCCAAGGCCTTGGGCCGGATCCCTGACGCCCGCGCCGTCCCGGCGTTAGTTGCGGTCTTGAATGATAAATCGTCGTTCATCCGCGGGGCTGCAATCAAGGCGCTCGGCAAGATCGGAGACGAGCGCGCCGTCGGACCGCTTGCCGAGAAAATGAGGGAGTCCGAATCGATAGTGCACGTAGTGTACGTTCCCGCCGCCGAAGCGCTGGGCAAGATCGGTGGAAAGCGCGCCAAAGAAAGGTTGCTGGCGTCGCTGGGCAGCCTGGACGTTCGCATCCGCGTCGCCGCGGGCGAGGCCCTGGTCAGGATGGACGACAGGAGCGTTATTCCGACGCTTCTGAAGACGCTCGAGAAAAGTTACCCGCGCGCCCGCAAAGGCGCCGCTGCGGCGTTGGGCAAGTTCAAGGCTGCCGAGGCAGTTGTGCCGCTTGTTGAGATACTCAAAAACAAGCAATCACCGATGCGAACCACAGCGGCTGAGGCGCTCGCAGACATTGCAGACAAGCGCGCCGTAGAACCATTGGTCGCCGCGCTGAAAGACGACGATAATGCCCTGCGACGCTCCGCCGCCGACGCCCTGGGCAATATCGCAGACAGGCAAGCCGTAGGCCCGTTGACAGCGGCCTTGAAGGACAAAGACCCTGCTCTGCGCCGCTCCGCCGCGGTGGCGCTGGGAAAGATCGCGGACAACCGCGCCGTCGAGCCGCTGGTAGCAGCCTTGAAGGACGACGACGAGAACCTGCGGCGCCTGGCCGCAGAGGCGCTGGGAAAGATAGGCGACAGGCGGGCCGCTGCGCCGCTGCTGGCCCTGCTGGATGACAAGGACCGACTCATGCGTGGTCGGGCGGCCCTGGCGCTGGGGAAGATCGCCGACCGCCGCGCCGTCCAGCCATTGATATCCCTGCTCAAGAACGAGAGTTCCTACAGCCGACAGTGTGCTGCGAAGGCGCTGGGGGGCATCGGCGACAGACGGGCCATCGAACCCCTGATCGGACTTCTCGGCGACAAGGGTTTGCTTGTCAGATGCCGCGCCGCCGAGGCGCTCGGTAAGATCGGCGACAAGCGCGCCGCCGAGGCCTTGGCGGGGGCTATTCAAAAAGACTACAGCGCACGGTCTTCGCTGGCGCTTGGGCTGGGCGAACTTGGTGACCCGCGAGCCATAGAACACCTGGCCGAAATGCTTGATCGGGGCAGTTACAGCAGGCGCGTTCGCACAGCAACGGTGCTGGGAAAGATCGACGACAGGCGTGTCGTTTGTCCTCTGATCGCGGCCTTGAAGGACCCTTTCTGGGAGGTGCGCAAGGCCGCCGCCGAGGCGCTGGGTCGGCTTGGCGATACTCGCGCCGCAGGTCCGCTGAAGTTGGCCACAGAGGATAAGAACGAGGATGTTCGCTTGGCCGCGAGCAAAGCGCTGCGAAAGTTAACCACAAAACCCATGGGCCGGTGAACTTGGCGAATTCACAACGTAAGTGCAACAGCGCCGGCGTTCGAGTACAATCCCGCATCCAATTTGAATAAGAGACCATAACAAACTTCACCGCAGAGAACGCAGAGAGCGCAGAGAACAAATAAAAAAACTTTTTTGTTTCTTTTCTCTGCGTTATCCGTGTGCTCTGCGGTAAAGTTCTTTTTCTTAAAGGGAATTTGCTATGAAAATTGTTGTACTGGACGGAAAGACGCTCAACCCCGGAGATAACCCATGGGAAGCGGTCGAGAGGCTCGGTGAACTGACTGTCTATGACCGAACTGCGTCCGATGAGATTCTACAGCGTGCAGCCGGGGCTGAAGTGCTGCTGACTAACAAGACGCCGCTGTCGGGCGAGATGCTGGAGCAACTGGGCGACCTGGGTTTCATCTCGGTCCTGGCGACGGGATACAACGTTGTTGATGTCGAAGCGGCCGGGCGGCGGGGCGTGGTGGTCTCGAACGTTCCGATATACGCGACCGATTCAGTCGCGCAATTCACCTTCGCTATGCTGCTGGAACTGGCCCATCACGTCGGCTCGCACGACGAAGCCGTCAAGGCCGGCAGGTGGACCGACAGTCCGGACTTTTGCTTCTGGGATTCCCCGCTGGTGGAACTGGCGGGCAGGAAAATGGGCATCGTCGGCTTCGGCCGGATAGGCCGGCGTGTCGGTGAATTGGCGCACGCCTTCGGAATGGAAGTCCTGGCCGCCGATGTCAACCAAGCCAATCCGCCGGAATACGAACCGTTCCAATGGGTCGAGGTCGAGGAGTTATTCGCAGCTGCCGACGTCGTCAGTCTGCATTGTCCGCAGACGGCTGATAACGTCGGCATGGTCAATCGCGAATTACTTGGCAGGATGAAACCCAACGCTTTTTTAATTAATAATTCTCGCGGCGGGCTTATTGTCGAAGCCGACTTGGCAGAATCGCTCGACGCCGGGCGGATTGCCGGAGCGGCACTGGACGTTGTTTCGACCGAACCGATAAGCCCCGACAACCCGCTGTTATCGGCGAAAAACTGCCTGATTACGCCGCACATCGCATGGGCGGCCCTGGCTGCGAGGCAACGGTTGATGCAAACGACGGCCGAGAATATCGCAGCCTTCACCGCAGGCAAACCCATCAACGTCGTGTCGTAAAAAAAAATTATCGAAATGCTTGACGAGCGGAACCGGAGGTGGTAGAGTAATAGGTGAAGCATCGTTGGTAGATGTGAGATGGGGGTGCAATTGTAATGTGCCTCTGTGATTGTGGTACTCCCCGTAGCCGATAGGGTTTGGCGGGGCAATGCTCTTTGACAAGTGAACAGTGTAATCGTCACGAGGATGTGACCGTCCCTGCGGGAATTATCACGATTGCCGTTGGGGGCGGAGATTCTATGTACAGGTCCCGCCGCTCTTACGAGGCGGGCCCGGACTCAGAATCCTCGTGATGCTTATTAAGCCAGATAGCAGGATTTTGAGTTTGGCCTGGTCCGTTGCGTCTTTGATGTAGCGGGCCGACCAGTCGGACCTTTTCCGGTCCGACGAACCAGTATCACCTTCTATTGAACTGATCGTGCCTTCGGGTTCGAGAAGAACAATAATCAAGTGAAGGGTTTGATCCTGGCTCAGAACGAACGCTGGCGGCGTGGCTAACCCATGCAAGTCGAGCGCGAAAGTTCCCTTCGGGGAGCAATTAGCGCGGCGAAAGGGTGAGTAACACATGAGTAACGTACCTCAGGCACGAGGATAGTCCATCGAAAGGTGGAGCAATACTCGATAAAATCACATGAATTCAGATTCGAGTGATCAAAGGGTGGGGATTCCTTCGGGAACCTGCCGGCCTGGGATCGGCCCATGTCCCATCAGCTTGTTGGTAGGGTAATGGCCTACCAAGGCAACGACGGGTAGCCGGACTGAGAGGTTGACCGGCCTCATTGGGACTGAGACACTGCCCAGACTCCTACGGGAGGCTGCAGGGATGAATATTCCGCAATGGGCGAAAGCCTGACGGAGCGACGCCGCGTGTGGGAAGAAGCTCTTCGGGGTGTAAACCACCGTCAGGGGTTACCAAGCAACTCCCTTTAATAGAGGGAAGCGTTGAGGAGCCCCAGAGGAAGCCACGGCTAACTTCGTGCCAGCAGCCGCGGTAAGACGAAGGTGGCAAGCGTTGTTCGGAATTACTGGGCTTAAAGAGCACGTAGGCGGTCTGTTAAGCGTTTTGTGAAATCCCTCGGCTCAACCGAGGAATTGCTTGGCGAACTGACAGACTTGAGGCAGGTAGAGGCGCGCGGAACTCTTGGTGGAGCGGTGAAATGCGTAGATATCAAGAGGAACGCCAGCGGCGAAAGCGGCGCGCTGGGCCTGATCTGACGCTGAGGTGCGAAAGCTAGGGGAGCGAACGGGATTAGATACCCCGGTAGTCCTAGCCGTAAACGATGTCCACTAGGTTGGAGGTTCTTTGACGGATTCCCAACCGTAGCGAAAGCGTTAAGTGGACCGCCTGGGGAGTACGGTCGCAAGGCTAAAACTCAAAGGAATTGACGGGGGCTCACACAAGCGGTGGAGCATGTTGCTCAATTCGATGCAACGCGAAGAACCTTATCCTGGATTTGAAAAGCGCGGATGCGGCCCCTGAAAGGGGTGCCGCTGCCCTTCGGGGTGAAACGTGTACAGGTGCTGCATGGCTGTCGTCAGCTCGTGTCGTGAGATGTTGGGTTAAGTCCCGTAACGAGCGAAACCCTTGTCGTTAGTTGCCAGCGCGTTATGGCGGGGACTCTAGCGAGACTGCCGGTGTTAAACCGGAGGAAGGTGGGGATGACGTCAAGTCCTCATGGCCTTTATATCCAGGGCTGCAAACGTGCTACAATGGCCGGTACAAACCGACGCAATACCGCGAGGTGGAGCAAACCGGAAAAAACCGGCCCCAGTTCGGATTGGAGTCTGCAACTCGACTCCATGAAGTTGGAATCGCTAGTAATCGCAGATCACCTATGCTGCGGTGAATATGTTCCTGAGCCTTGTACACACCGCCCGTCAAGTCATGGAAGCTGGTAGCACCCGAAGTCGTCCCGCTACAGGGATGCCGAAGGTGAGATTGGTGACTGGGACTAAGTCGTAACAAGGTAGCCGTAGGGGAACCTGCGGCTGGATCACCTCCTTTCTAGAGGATATATCTAGACGCCGGGAGGAAATAGCTTTTCAGCAATCAGCAGTCAGCGATCAGTAAAAACTGATTACTGAAGGCTGAACGCTGAACGCTTTTCTCAGAGAAATCTGCCCGGTAGATAAGTCAACGCAGCCTCGTCTGGTGGCACAGGTTTGTAACCTGTGTTCCCGGGCAGCCGTGCGGCGACGCTCGGCAAAGACGGTTACACTGTTTACCCTATATCAAGGCCCCGCGCACACGCGCGGGGCCTTTTGCTTTAATCGTGCTTTGCCTTTGCTCTGCGTATTATAATACCTTTGCTTGTTGACATGCTGAAGTGGCGTTCCTGAATCTTCAGCAGCGTCTCGATAATGAGAAGGTAAGGACTATGGCAGGACAAGACGAACGAAGAATAACCAAGGTTACCAAATTTCGCATTCTCAAACCGGTTCCTCCCTTGACATGGGAGGAATTAGGGAAATTGCTTCGGGATGTGCGCTATCGCGTATTCCGCCTTGCCAATCTCATCGTCAGCGAGGCGTACTTGAACTTTCACATGTTTCGGACTGGGCAGAGCGAGGATTTCAAGACGGCCAAACCGGGCGAACTCTCAAAACGCCTTCGCCAGATGCTTCTGGAGGAGATGGAGAAAAAGAAAATCAAGGATGCCTCCGAGCAACTGAACCGATTTTCCAAGATTAACGCTCTGCCGGACACCGTCGCCGGCGCATTATCGCAGTACAAGATTCGGGCCGTTACCAACGCCAACAAGTGGAGGCAGGTAATTCGTGGAGATGCGTCGCTTCCGACATTCCGGCGGGATATGGCAATCCCCATCCGTTGCGATAAACCATATCAGCGCAGGCTGGAAAAGCATCAACCCGGAGATGTGGAAGTGGAATTGATGATTTGCGCCAAACCCTATCCGCGCGTCGTACTGGCAACACGCAGGGACAAGATCGGAGACGGTCAATTTGCTGTCCTCCAGAAACTCCTTGAAAACAAGGATCAATCAACGGACGGGTATCGTCAGCGGTATTTTGAGATAAAGCAGGAGAAGTTCACGGGCAAGTGGCATCTTTTCGTGACGTACGACTTTCCCGCCTTGCATAGGCAGAAGCCTGATCCGAAAACCATCGTCGGTGTGGACGTGGGCGTATCCGTTCCGCTTTACGTGGCCCTAAATAAAGGGCACGCTCGCCTGGGTTGGAGGCATTTTGCGGGCGTCGGACATCGCATCCGATCCTTGCGGAATCAATTGGACGCCCGACGCCGCAATATGCAGCGAGCCGGCCGAGCTGACCTGTCAAGCGAAACCGCAGGCGCGGGCCACGGACGGAAACGCAAGCTTCAGCCAATCGAAAAACTCCAGGGCCGAATCCAGAAGTCATACTCCACGCTGAACCACCAGCTTTCAAAATCGGTTGTGGAGTTTGCCCTCAACCACGGCGCGGGCGCCATTCAGATGGAAGACCTGGAGGGGCTGAAAGATGTGCTGCGGGGCACGTTCATCGGCGCTCGCTGGCGGTATCACCAACTCCAGCAATTCATCGAGTACAAGGCCAAAGAGGTGGGCATCGTGGTCAGGAAGGTCAATCCTGCTCATACCTCGCGCCGCTGCAGCAAGTGCG
Organism: Planctomycetales bacterium; assembly: GCA_030642005.1. Classification (GTDB taxonomy): domain Bacteria; phylum Planctomycetota; class Phycisphaerae; order SM23-33; family SM23-33; genus JAUWNJ01. The sequence goes on along the minus strand of DAOWOP010000005.1, from coordinate 15,829 downwards.
GTTTCATCAATTCTGACTTCGACCGCGCATACCGAGACGCCCATCGAACTGAAAAAGGATCTGCAAAGTTTCTGTGTCCTGAATGTGAATACGAGGCCGACGCCGACTATAATGCCGCGAGGAACATTGCAACGCTTGAGATCGCTAAGAAAATTGCCGTACAATGTAAAAGACAAGGAATTGCCTTGCCTGAAGGAAAGGCTCTTTAACAATCAGCGTTGAGGCCGTCACCAACGTAACGCTAGCCCAAGGGCAATCGCGGACGGACGGCTGAAGGCCGACCTGCTCGGCCTGAAGGTTGAGAAGGCACATATAAGAGGAAAAATAATTCCCTTTGTGTTCGCTCACCAAACAACCCGATATTTTTTCAGCCTCTTCGGCGACTTTACCGTTTATGCGACAAGAACTTGTGGGAAGAATGCTGTAAGAGCCTTCCCAATGCGGGGTGTCAGCAGGGTCCTGAGCGCAGCCGAGACCGCCGCCGATGCTGTAAGAGCCTTCCCAATGCGGGGTGTCAGCAGGGTACCTGATATTCACCGCGCTCACCGTCCGGCTGTAAGAGCCTTCCCAATGCGGGGTGTCAGCAGGGTAGGGCCTTTGTTGTAGCATTGGTAAAGCGCTGTAAGAGCCTTCCCAATGCGGGGTGTCAGCAGGGTGATCGTCGTACAGCAGTTCGTAGAGGTCGCTGTAAGAGCCTTCCCAATGCGGGAAACCTGGGAAACCTGGGGACGCTACCCGTGTTTATGGTGGCGGGGAGTAAGTTGGCCCTGCCCGGCTGGTGTATTGAAGGTGGGGAAACCTGGGGACGTTACCCATGTTTTGAAAGCCGTCACTTGAGCGGAGCGAAAGTGCCGGAAAACAAGGCGTAACCTGTATTTGTGCCCATTTCCGGCAGATTCGCTCCGCTCATCTGACGGCTTTGAAGCAACCGGAGAAACCGGGAAACCTGAAACCTGCACACCCTATGAATTCTTGTGAAAAAGAATTACATCTTTGTCGGCGAAAGTTACCTTTGCCTGCCACTTCCGGGCCAACCATTCAAACGTCGCACGAGAGAAAAAACAGATGTGGGTGAAATCGTTTTTATAGTGCCAATTCGCAAATGCCTCACGATCAAGAGCGAGTTTCGTCATTATGCCCAGCCAACCGTTCGGTTTCAGGCATGACCATAATTTATCCAATTCCTCTTTCGGATTATGCAGATGCTCCACCACCTCGGTAGCGGTAATGAAATCGTATTGCTTTTCCAATACAGAAGGGTCCCGTGCATAAAAATGGTCGTAGATCGCCATGGGATGACCGGCCTGTTCAAACATCACCGAGAGCGTCGGCCCGGGTCCTGAGCCGAAATCCAGTCCAAAACTTTCGGGGGCTATACGCTCCTGCATTGGAATAAATATGCGGCTTAAGAATCGGCGATAGTCCTGATCATCGGGCGAGTTCCGGTGAAGATCGTATCTGGCCTTTTCTTCTTCGGCGGATAAGAACTGCCAAGCCGGCACAAACACCAGGCTGCATGTTTGACAACGAAAATAGTCGCGGCGTTCGTCCTGATAGAACCCGGTTCCATCGGCGGTTTTGCAATTTGGACAAATCTGACCGGAAGCCATACCAAACCCTCAATTCAGGATACAATCCTGCTCTGTTTTCAACAGAGCAAAACCGTCCCGGTTTTCAAATCAGGTCCCTTGTGCTGTTGAAGATGAACATCGCGCCGAAGAACAGCAGGGCTGCGGCGCAGACTACCGTGATGATCCGCCGGCTTCGGTTTCCTAATAATTTTGAACCCCGGTGGCTCGCCCACGACAGCGCTTCCAGCCAGATCAGATCGCATAGCCAATGCAGGATCGCGAACAGCACGAACGCGAGAATTCCCAGCTTGGCCGCCCGCGAAGCAAGTGCCAGGCCCACCGTCGCCCACCAGAGCAGGAAATATGGATTACCGGCCGACATGAGTATCCCGGTCAACACAGGTCCTCTGCGGTTCGGCTCGCCGCCGACCGGGGCGGGCCTCCTGATTTGCATAAGCATAATCCCGCCCATAACGATTAACATCGCGCCGCCGGCCAGGCCGATGCCGACCCGAAACATCGGAAGCGCAAAGACCCTGCCGACGCCCACGATAATCAGCACCATCAGCGGGAACTCCACGATCCCGTGCCCGATGGCCACCAGGGCGCCGGCATGGCGGTTCCGGGCGCCCAACCCGAGCGTTACAGCCGTCATCGGCCCCGGAGCCATCACGCCCGAAAACGAAATGACAACAGCCTGCGTCAGGAAAACAATCATATCCACTATCAGTTACCTCGGGCGGCGGGGCAGCCGTCTTCCGGCCTGGCCCTGCGATCCACTCGGACTATAGTAATGGACCGCAAATGAGATTTCCCGCATGAATTCGCACCACTGGCGAGCAGCCTGAGCACGTATGTCCCTCATGGAGTGGTGCAGTATCCGTTTTAGGGTATTCGTATTGAAGAAAAGTGATTCGCACAGGAGAATCTATTCTGATACCCTGTAACAGGTTGCGTAGATTCGAGAATTGAATGGAATAGAGATGAAGATTCGCTGGAAATTGTTGATTTTACTGCTGGCGATCGCATTAGTGCCGCTGATCGTCTGGACTGGTCTGCATCTGGTCTCTATGCGTCGCCTCGGTGGCCGACTGGCTTCGGACAGGCGAGCAATTCTTACGGAGATCGCCCGCCACCACCTCCGGCACATCGTGGACGATTACGGGCGGATTATCGAACGCGACACGGAAATCCTGGAGTTGGCGCTGCGAATCCAGGTTGACGAGGTCGAAGACAGGCTTGCCAGGAAACCGCCGGCGTCGCCGCATCTGTTTTTTGGCGAGGACTATGACAAAGGCGTTAATCTTCCTTCGGGCATGAAGCCATCGGCGCGCCTCAAACGTCTTGGACCGGACGGTAAAGTCGTCCCGATTCAGGTTACCTATGATCAGCAGGTGTGCGTCCCGGTCAGCGGTGTTGACAGAAAGGCTATAGCCGACGGCCTGGCCAGGTTATCAACGATGCCCGAGGCCTATCGGTCGCTCCATGAGTCCAACGCCAAACGCATATCCTGGCAGTACACCGCCCTGGAATCGGGAATCCACACATGCTATCCCGGTCATGGCGGTTATCCGGGCGATTACGACCCACGCATTCGCACGTGGTACACGCAGGCCAAGGAGGAAGGTGCTCTTATCTGGACACTTCCAGCGGTGGATGTCTCCACGCGAATGGTCGCGCTGTCGCTGGCTATGCCTGTGCATTATCCTGACGGGTCCTTTGCCGGAGTAACGGCCATCGACGTTCCGCTGGAAAGCATCTTCAGCGAATTGACGCTGCCGGAGCAATGGGCCGGCGATGCGGCGAGCCTGTTGGTCTTCCCGGGGCTGAAGGGCGACGAAAGCGAAGGGAAACTGGTAATCCTCACGCAGAAAAGTTACGAGGGATACAGAAAGGACTGGCGAGGCCCCGAACTGAAACAGTATCTCGAATCCGAAGATACCGACGAGTTGAAGGCGCTGGTGGCTGACGCGGTTGCCGGCAAGTCCGGCGTGCGGAAGATGCGGTACAAGGGCAAGGATGCCTTGTGGGCCTACGGCGCCGGCGGGGCGGAAGAGGCGTTCCCCGTCGTCATTGTTCCGTATGAAAAGGTCGTCGCCCATGCCGAGGAAGCGGAGAAGTATGTCCTGGACAGGATGACTCACAACATAAGGATCGCAGGGGTCGTCATGTTCGTCGTCGTTGTTATAGTTGCGATCGTGGCGTTTATCATTTCGCGTTCGGTAACCAGGCCTCTGGTCCGCCTTGCCGAGGCCGGCGAAAGGCTTGCGGGCGGCGATTACGACGCCGGCGTGCAAATCCGAACCGGCGATGAATTGCAGGACCTCGGCGAGATATTTAATGACATGGGTCCGAAACTCCGCCAGCACGCGGACATGCAACGGTCACTGGCTGTGGCGATGGAGATACAACAGCAACTGTTACCGCAGGAGTCGCCGAAGATAGACGGTTTTGATGTTGCCGGAACGAGCATCTATTGCGACGAGACCGGAGGCGATTACTACGACTTCATCGACCTTGTGGACCTTGGGGCCGGCAAACTCGGCATCGCCGTCGGCGACGTTACCGGCCACGGGATAGGAGCGGCCTTGCTGATGGCGTCGGCGCGTGGCGTTCTTCGCAGCCACGCCGGTAGGCACGGCGAAGACCTGGGCGAATTGTTCGGCGTGCTGAACACGCATCTTGTCAGGGACACCGGCGAGACGCGGTTTATGACGCTGTTTTATGGCGTGCTGGATGCGGAAACACGCTCGCTGGAGTGGACCTCCGGCGGGCACGACCCAGCCATATGGTTGAGGCGAAGTATGGGGAAGATCGAGGAACTACCCAACACCGGCGTGCCGTTGGGAATCATGGAAGGTGCTACTTTCGATAGCGTAAAGCCCATTACGCTGGAGGCCGGCGACGTTATTGCAATCGGGACCGACGGGATATGGGAAGCAGCCGATGCCGCGGGCGAGATGTTCGGCAAGGACCGGATGCGCGAGGTCCTGTCAGCCTGCGCCGACAGCAGCGCCGCTGACATTCACGCCGCCGTCGTCGCCGCCGTCAACGAATTCCTGGGCGCCACGCACCAGCAGGACGACATCACACTGGTAATTATCAAAGCGATGTAGAGGAAATTTCCAATTGCCAATTTTCAATTTTCAGTTGAAACATCATTCAGAGGGGAATCTTCTCCCATCGGCAGTTGTCCGGTCGGTTCGGGCGGGTCGGCAGGGGTGGATTTCTTGCGCGGGCCGTTCAGTAGTTCATCAAGGGCCGAATAGGCCTTGAAGCGGACGACCTTCTTTGCCGGGACGTGTACCGGCTCGCCCGTCCGCGGGTTTCTCGCCATTCTGGCGGCCCGTCGGCGGACTCGCAGCACACCGAGGCCCGGCAGGACGAAGCGGTTGTGCTTAATGAGTTCCCTGCCCGCCAGCGTCATCAGGCCGTCGTAAAAACGGGCGACGTTGGCCTTGGAAATACCTGCCTGACGCATGATACCCTCAATCATCTCGTTGCGATTCATAACGTGTTCCTTCCTGTGATAAGGTCGCTTGACGCCTACAAAGTATCCTGACGACGGTGAATCGTCAACGATATGAGCGCCGGCATGGCGTGGCGGACCGGCTCCTCATCGCGATGGACGGAGCAGGCCTCCGCTCTTTGAAACGGCGTGGCCGTTCGCATAGGCCACCTTGCCGTTCACGAACACCCGTTCCATTCCTTCCGACAGGGCGCCTGGGTGTCCGAACGTGGCGGTATCGCCGAATCTATCGGCGCGAAACAGGCAGAGGTCGGCGTAGTAGTCGGGAAGGATGCGCCCGCGCCCTTCCAGCCGGAAGCGTTTCGCCGGGAAGGAAGTCATCTTGCGGATGGCCTGTTCATGGCTCATCCATTGATGGTCCCTACAGCAGGCGAAAAAGCGGGAAAACGCGCCGAATGATCGTGGATGGTGTCCGCGTTCGCCGGTGTCATAGACATAGCCGTCAGAGCCAAGAAGGCCCTTTTCGTGTTTGAGGACCGCTTCGAAATTCGACGGATGGCTTTGATTCATGAAACAAACGGTTGCGTCAGGATACTCCGCGTACAGTCGCATAAAGGCTGAAAGGCCGTCCTCACCGAACGTGGCGGCGACCTGTTCGATGCTCTTGCCGACGGTCGTCTCCGGGACGCCGCCGGCCAGCACGACATCCGCCCACAGGTTCGGGCAGCACTTTTTGCAGCCCGCCGTCGCCAGGTTCGCCGGCGTCGCCGCGCTGCCGAGTGCCTCCTGACCTATGGTAACCAGGGACCGCAGCGTGCTGAAGCCCTCCACGTACGGATACATGTCCGCCGTGATGCCGGGATACGGCTCGATTGCGGCCAGCGCCGCGTCAATATCCTCCGGATGCTCAACTCCGGTTCGCTTGAGGTGGCTGATATGGCACGGCGCGCCGGTCGCCTCGTGAACGCGAACAACTTCAGCGACGGCTTCGGCCAGATGCTCGCCCTGGTCTCGCATGTGCCAGCAGATGCCTCCCCACCGGTTCGGATATGATGTGAGCACACTTGCCAGGCTGATCAGGCCGGCCGTATCTATCTCGTTCTGCCCCTCGTAGTTAAGCCCGACGGACAGGCCTATGCAGCCGGCCTCCATGGCCGCACGCAATTGCTCGCACATGCCTTCCTCCGGGAGCAGCGCCGCCAGTCCGGCCAGTGAGGCGGCGTTGACCGGCAAGGGCGTCCGGCCGAGCGTCTCGAAATACTCCTTCGCGGTGCTGAATCGAAACGGGGCATCATCATTGAGAAAGAGAGCGTGCCGTGCACACGGCCCCCATGGACTGAAACCGCAGTTGCCGATAATGACGGTTCCCACTCCCTGCGAGAGAAGGTTTGCGCCGTCGCGCGAAAGCAGCCGGAGGTCGCCGTGGTTATGAATGTCAATAAAGGCCGGCGCGAGCGTCAGCCCGGACGCTTCAATCACCTCACCTGCCTCGGCTCGCTCGCCGGGCCGAAACAGAACAAGCCTCCCGCCCAAAATGCCGACATCAGTGTCTTTCGGAAGAAATCGCTCTCCGTCATGTACCCGCGCTGCCCGAATCAGGGTATCTACAGACCGCCGGTTCACGAGAACCTCTTCAAGCAAGTAACACCTGTTCCGGTAACGAAATAACCGGCCTCGATGCGAAAGCCCTGGTGTTTCCTGTCGTAGATGCCGAGTTCGAGATTGAAGGCCATGTCTTCCTGGAACACGTCGGTACTGTCGGCCGTTATGAACGGCGGCTCCCAGGAGTCCAGTCCGAACCCGTGGCCCATGTGGTGCGGGCACCTGTACCCATGTTCGCCGAGGTCGTCCTGCATCTGCCGGTAAATGTTTACAGCCTTGACGCCCGGACGAATGGCGCGTTCCGCCCGCCGTTTGGTCCTCTCCAGCATCTTCAGAAGACTCCGCTGTTTTTCAGTCGGCTCTCCGCCGACGAAGAATGTCTGGGCCGTATCGCTCCAGTAATGGTCCCCAACCAGCCAAAGGTCTATTATCACATTCTCTCCGGTTTTCAGTTTCCTGGTGGTCGGTGGTCCGTCTATACCCGATGACCGCTTGCCGCTTACGAAATCACCAAAGACGAACAGGTCCCGCTTGTTGGCGTTGACGCAAGCGGTCTTTGCGGCAAGAAACAGGTCCAGTTCGGTTCTGCCGGCGATGCATTCTTTCTCGGCGGCGGCGTATCCGATCTGGGCCAGCCGGGCGAGCCGGCGGAGTTGCCTCTTGTCTTCGGCGTCCTTGCGCCGGCGCATCAGGGCGATGTCGGGGCCAATTACGGCGGCGGCTTTCTTCAGCGCGGTCCGGCTCTGCCGGGTGGCTGCTTTCAGCGCACGCGCAAACTTCGCTTCACGTTTCGCTGCACCGTCCACGAGCGAGTGGTCCACCGGTATGACCTCGTCGGCATGAGAGCCGGCGCTGTCGGCCAACGGGGCGCTGACCAGTAGAGTCGTCCCGCCCTTCGCGTCAACAAGTAGGCAGACCCGGAATCTCACGCCGGGAAATGCGATCGAAAAGCCGCTGAAGTAGTAGGTGTGCTTCATGTCCTCCAGCAGCACGTATGGCAATTTCTTCCTCCGCATTGCCTTGGCGAGCGCCTCGGCTCGCTGTTTATGGATTGTCCTGCTCATAGCCACGGGCCTCCCGCCCCAATTTGTTTTAAAGTGTTCCGATATACGTCAAACGTTTCTATCCGTCTCTCGCGTCAATGGGAATTGTTTCGCTGACCTGGCCGTCCCGGATAAGCAGGGCGTGGGCGTATTGACTGACGGTCGTGCAAACATGTCGCGGGAAGACCAGCACGACGCGTCCGATCATCTCATCCGGATCGTCGGCAAGCGGTTCGCCCGTTGCGCGGTCGAAGCCAAGCCATGCCAACATACCGAAGTATTCGGACTTGCCGAAGGGGCGGTATCCACGAAAGCCGAGCACGTGCATTGGGCCTGCATCCGCGCCTGCGCCGAACTTGACGCCGCAGTCCGTGGTCAGGAAATGCCCGTCGCGGTGGCGGCGCGCATCCAGTATCCGCGTCGCCACAGCCGCCGCGTACGAGAACTGCTTCGGCAGAATGTCGTTGTAGTTGGAATCCCAGAGAACGGCTGTACCGGGCGAAACCGTCAGTCGCCATGAATAAGCGCCGGCCCGGTGCGCCTCAAGGTTGGATTGCATAGTGATGGACGAAGATGTAACGACTTCGTGGATTGTATGCTTGCCGTGGAGCGCACGCACCGTTTCGTCAATCTTCATCATCAATCTATTGGAATAGTCGCGGATCGCGTGGGGATTGTGATGTTGGACGTTTCCGTCATAGACGTGAAGCCCGTGGAGGGACAGATGGTCCAAAGAGGCGATCGCGTCAGCGAGTTCGGCCGCCGCTTGCCCGAAGGCGACACCCGTCCGCTTCATGCCGGGGTCCAGATCGAGATAGATCGGGATATCCGCGTCGGCCTTTGCCGAGAGTCCCCGAGCGCACGCAAGATTCGGGACGACCAGGGAGAACCGCTTGTGTGGAAACTCCCTCCGCAACGCAAGGAAACCATCGACCGCCGAGCCGAAACAGGGAAATGCTATCAGGATGTCCGAAAGGTTGGAACGGGCGGCAACGGCTCGCGCCTCGCCGAGGCAGGAAGTCTTAACCGCCTTCAAGCCGGCGTGACAGTACGGCGCCAGCAGCAACGTAGCCTTGAACGTCTTGAACATCAGTCGCAGGTTTTCAAACCCGCCGCAGATCGCCTTCAGTTTCTCGCGGTTGGCGTCCAGGGCCCATTGATAGAACAACAGTCGCGGCGTCTCGACGCCATCAAGGTCGCGCACGCCGTAGCGCTCGATCTGCGAAACGGAGAATTCCCGATTCATGCTTCCACCATCGCGGCGAACTGGATTTCCACCAGGGCGTTCGGCTCAGGCAGCGTCGCCTTCATAACGGTCGTCCGAACCGGGTACCGGCCGATTCCCCTCTTCCTGAACTCGTCAATGTAAGCGTCGTTGAAGCGATCAAAGACGAGCGGGTAGTCCTCGCGGAGGAACACGAGCGCTTCGATAATGTCTGATACTGTAACCGTCCGGTCCAGTTCGCGGGAGATCGGTTCCATGAGGCGTTCGACCTGTCGGAAAATGTCCGCTACCTGCTGCTCAAGCGCGTCGGCCGAGAATACGCCGTTATGGGACTCGTAGCCGACAACAATCCTGCTGGTCGGGTCCACCGCAGCGATCCCGGAGAACTTGATGCAACAGGCGACGCCCAGGTCGATCACGATTGCATCACTGAAGACGCCGGCGCCCATGATGCGGTCGTCTGCAAAGATTCTTCGAATCAGCGGCATACCATCGCTCCCCAGTCGGCTTACTTCTCATGTAACAACCCCGTCCCCGACACAATATCCACACAGCAGTCGGAATTTGTGCGTTTTTCTACTTTTCCGGCTGGACCACGTTGCTGGCGGTGAGGAACCGGTCGGGCGGAACGATCCAGATTTCAACGCGACGGTTGAGCGGATTGCCTTTGTTGTCGGGGGCGTTCGGTGCGACGGGGTGGTACTTGCTGAATCCCATCGCTCCCATTCGCGGCTGGGCGACGCCGCCGGCGGCGAGGACCTTCACGACGGCGCCGGCGCGGTGAAGCGACAGGCCCCAGTTGGACTTGTGTGCCCTGACGGTCGCAGGCTTGACCAGCGGGATGTCGTCGGTGTGTCCGGCCACGTAGATGTGGAAGGTTTTTGCTTCGCCTGCATTGACTATCTCGGCCAGTTTGCCAAGAGCCGCAACCGCATCCGGTTTGACGCCGACCGATCCCTTGGCGAACGTCAGGTCGGCCTTGAGTTTGACCATGCCGTACTTCGGCAGATAGTCCATCAGTTCCGGGTTTGCCTTGACCAGTGTCCGCAGGGCGGCATCCACCCTGAGCGGGAGGATGCTGATTTGGGGTCCCGTTATGACTACCGGCAGACCGGCGGCCTTTTGGTATAGCGCTTCGAGTTTTTTGAAATCGGCGAGCAGGCCTGCGTGTGCATCCTTGAGGTTGGCGATAACTTGATCTTTGCCGGTGAGTGTCATGTCGCGGGCATCCAGGTCGTCGCGGAGTTTCTGATTATCAGCCCGGATGGTCTGCAAGGCGGATTGGGATTTCAGCAACTCCTCGTTGGCCCGCTGTGAGGCTGCTACCGCCTTGTTATATTCGTCCTGAGAGACGCATCCGACAGTCCCCGCCGCCAGGAAACCGACCAATACCGCCGCCGTTATTGTCAATCTGCCGCTCATTTCAAACCGTCCTTTCATTGAGTTAAAAAAACGCGCTTACAGAAAAGAGTAAAAAGATTCCTTATCGTCAAAGTAATTTTACTCGGACCGCTGTAGTGCGGCGGCCTTATCGGCTACAGACTTGCCGAGGAAGTAGCCCACGACCGCAAGAATCGACGTTACCACTACAGAAACGGCGATGAAGATCGTCCAGTTTTCCTGGAGTGTCTCCAGGTAGGGCGGCACCGCACTGAGCATCGCCGCAACCACCACGGCGCCGATCAATATCATCAGCAGGCATCCAGCCACTATCAGCCCGGAAAACGCTCCGCTTCCGGCGTCGATTGCTTCGACGACTTCCGGTATTTCTATGATGGCCGGTTCCGTATCGGGAGGCGTCGGTGGGGCGATGATGCTTTCGATGGCGGTGCTGCTGGGGACCGCGCTTTCCATGTCGATGTGCTCGAGTACATCTGCACCGAGCGAAGTGTCGTCGCTTTCGCGGGTCAGGTCCAGCAGGCCCGAACCGCTCCCGACGCCTTCAAGGGAAATCCGGTCTTCCGCGCTGGGGGCAATGGCGGTCTTGGCCATCGGGTCAGCGGTTACCTCGATGTCCTCTTCGTCGAAGATGCTGACGCCTTCAGAGGTGAGGACAGTATCGGCCTTGCCGGGCTCGGAGGTTATTTCCTCGGCCTCGGAAAGGGTTACTACGTCCTCGCCGGATTCCTCGGCGGGGGTTAGTTCGACTTCACCGCCTTCGGCGGCGGGCGCCAGGGCATCGACCTCATCGGCCTTGAACATCCTTTTCTGCCCGTCGGGATAGGTGCGAAGTTTGCCGTCGCTGACCAGCCCTTCCAGTTCCTGGCCGGTAAGGTCCAACTTCTGAAGCGTTTCTTCCTCGGTGTAGTATATCTTGTCGGCCATAATGTAACACTCCCCGGCTCGCCCTTATCGGAACGAACCGCCAGCCACCAAGGCTAGGCCCTACGGCCTGGTGGTGGTATTTATCTCTTTCAACCGCCGGGCCCTCGCGACCAGTTTCGCAACGTCCCTTGGCAGCGGCTCGGTATGATACGAATCCAACTGGCAGTCGTAAATAAATGTCCTGGCCGCCATCAATTTCAAACAACCGCTGCCGAGAAACTGATACACACATATTGTACCATTTTCCATGTCAATAAGGTACAGCCCGTAGGTGTCCTTAGTAACCTGCCCCGCGATGCAGAAGACTTTTCCTTCCTGGCCGGCCCAGCCGGTACGGGCGTCAGCCGGCGGCGGCGCCGAAACCAACTCGTGCCCCAGCATAACGACAATGACCGCCAGCAGCATCACCATACCCCAGCGAGCCGCTGAACCGCCCCTGCCTGAATTCGTTCGCTCAACCATGAGGAAAAAACCCCTGTTGCTTGCGCTCAAAATTATTTTATCGACCCAAACGGTGATTATAGATAACCGCCCGGACGCCCACAAGGTAATTTTCTCGCCTCATTGACAGACAACATTAGCAGGGATACAGGGGATGCAGGGGATGAGAAATAATTAGCCAAAAACAGAAAAAGGCCGCATTTTTTTAATTATATCTTTATCCCTTGCATCCTTTGCATCCCTGCTAATTCTTTGCATAATCGTTAAGAATCTTTGACCCGCCGGATGGGGCGTGTTCTAATATCAGCATGCTCGGACGCGTTCGACGTACATCTCGTGTAGATGTGGGGCTGGCGATGTCATTCGCGGGGATCGCCTATCTTATCTGGGTTCTGGCCGTCGGCTCAACGCGGCATCTGGTTAACGAACTGTCCCACGCTCAATATGCAGGGGAACTTCCAGTCATCACACAGTGGTTACAGAACGCTTTCATTCACGCCGCAGCGGTGTTTGACCTGGTCGGGGTGCTGTGGCTCCTGCTTAGTCTGGGCTTGATTGTCGGCGCAGGCCGGCAGCGATGGAGTATCTCCTGCCCGTGGGTCTGCGCCATCTGCCAGACAATGGCGGCGACGCTCCTGGCCGTCTGGGCCGGTATGGCGGCGCAAGCACCTTACCATCTTCTTACATCTTACGTTCCCGGGTCGCAGCCCTTCCAGACCACCGGCTGGGCTTCGCTCTTCGTAGCCCTCGCTATTGCGATGGTGATGTGGGTAACGTCTCTGGTCTGGATGATCAGTGAGCGGGCGCGCCTGATGCATGGGCCTAAGCTCCGCGACGGAATGAAAACCAACATCCCCGTGTAAGGCAGGGTAACGGACGTCAATCCGGCTTCGCCTTCGGCTACGCCATGATAAAGCGGGCGAGCGGCGTCGAACCGCCGACGTCCAGCTTGGGAAGCAGAACCAGCCCGGTTCTATCCACTATCGCAATCAACACTTACGACACAACCCCCCGACGCTTGTACGAATCCTTGCACGTCCTGGCTGATTGCGCACGTTTTTCAAACTGGCGGGCGTTGGGCGCAATAGATAATATAGTATCAGTTATGGTCTGAAACAGTCGATAGTGATAATATCTTGTCTTTATTGTTAAATTCGGGTATAATCAACCTATGAGCGCCGCCAAGCTGACATTGACCGGCCCGGCCGACATGGCCAAGGCTCTGGCCGAGCGTGCAAAGGCACTTCGCCTGCTGCGGGGCTGGACGCGGAACACGCTGTCCGAGCGGGCCGGTGTAACCGCCGCCTCATACCGGCGGTTCGAGACCACCGGTAAGGCCTCGCTGGAGCTGGTCCTCAAAATCGCCCACGCCCTGGCCCGCTTGGAGGAATTCGACCATCTATTCCAGCCTTCCCAGGCCCGGAGCATCGAGGAACTCGAACAGCGCACCGTCAAGCCCACCCGCAAGCGAGGCCGGATATGAAGAAACTCAATGTTCGATTTACTCGCAGCCCCGGAGACTGGCTGCCCGTCGGCACGCTGGCCGAGGATCGTGGCCGGGTGTATTTCGAATATGTCGCCGAGTTCCTCGCGGCCAGCCTGAATCTCTCGCCATTTCACCTACCATTTGAGCCGGGCCTGTTCGAGCATCGCAACCGCGAGTTCGGCCCACTGCCGGGCCTGTTCGACGATTCGCTGCCAGACGGCTGGGGCCTGCTGCTGATGGATCGACACTTTCGCTCCCTTGGCCGGAACCTCGCCGAGATCAGTCCGCTGGACCGCCTTTCCTGGCTGGGCACTCGGACGATGGGCGCACTGACGTACCATCCACCGGTCGACCGCGATGATACCGACGCCTGCGTGTTCGATTTGCATGACCTGGCCCGTCAGTCGCAAGAGATTCTCGCAGGCGATGCGGTGGACGTGTTGCCGCAATTACTGCGGGCCGGCGGCTCGCCCGGTGGTGCCCGCCCCAAGGTTCTCGTCGGCTTCAATCCCGACACGAATAACGTCATCTCCGGCGAGGATGACCTGCCAGACGGCTTTGAACACTGGATCGTCAAGTTCGCTGCCGAGGCTGACGCCGCCGACGCTGGGACGATGGAGTACGCCTATTCACTCATGGCCCGCCAGGCCGGTATCGACATGCCGCCAACCCAGCTGTTCGAGACATCCGAGGGCGACCGATTTTTCGGCATCAAGCGGTTCGACCGTGATTCGACAGGCTCACCGCAAGCGGGCAATCGGCGATACCACGTTCATACGTTCGGCAACCTGATCCAGTCCAACTTCCGCATTCCCTCAGCCGACTACGCCGACCTGCTCAAGGCCACCAGCCTGCTGACGCGGAACCATCAGGACGTGCTGCGAGTTTTCCGCCGCATGGTGTTCAACGTGCTGGCTCACAACCGCGACGACCATGTAAAAAACTTCGCCTTCCTCCTGGACGACGCCACAGGGGATTGGACCCTCACTCCCGCCTACGACCTGCTCTACACCCCAGGTCCCGGCGGCGAACACACCATGACGCTCGCAGGAGAAGGCAGAAATCCAGGCTGGGCGCACATGCTGCACCTGGCCGAGCAGGCTGACGTGTCCCAGCGCGAGGCTAAGAATATTATCGACGAGGTCCGAACTGCCATCGCCCGTTGGCCCGCCCATGCGACCGAGACCGGGCTATCCGAGACCATCGCCCAGCAGATCGCACAATCCCTGCCGGAACTGAGGTAGCAGCCATGCTCGTGCTTCGCTGTACAACCAAGGCCTTCAAGAAACTCAGCCACAAGCCGCAGGCCATCGAGGTATCGCACGCCGATGCCAATTTGGGTGAGTGGTACGTCAATACCGTCGATTACCTCAACGACGGCGATCTCGTAAGAAAGACGCCTCGTGTCGCCGGTTGGCAACGCGAGGCGTTATCATCTTGAAAGCGGGCGAGCGGATTCGAACCGCCGACGTCCAGCTTGGGAAGCTGGCATTCTACCACTGAATTACGCCCGCGAAATTCCCTGAAGAAATCATACATCTCCTGGATAATCTGTCCAGACTTTTCATCAGGGCATACCTGCCTGTCGGAAGAAAGGGGTCGTTGGGAGCGGGGCAGGCGTTGCTTGACTTATCACCGCAAGGGACGGGATAATTGTCGCCGGATTAAAGGTTTCCGTAAAATGCAGACGCGCGTTATCCGAATAGACTCCTCTAAAGGCAAGGCTGGGCGTTTCGACGCATCTGCCGTAAGTCGGCTTCTAGGCCCTGCTGTCCGTGCCCTGCGCGCGGGCAAACTGGTGGCGTTTCCCACCGAGACGGTCTATGGGCTGGGAGCCGTCGCCACCAACGCCCGTGCGGTTGCCAGGCTGCGGAAGGTAAAGAACCGCCCGAAATCGCCTTTCACCGTCCTTATCGGCTCGCCGGACGAAGCGGAACGATATGTCAAAGACATTCCGATACCGGCGCGGACGCTTATCCAGAAGGCCTGGCCTGGGCCTGTAACGGTCCTTCTGCCAGTGGCGGGGAAATTCGCGCACCGCTCCCTGCAAAGCAAGGCTTTGTTCCGTCGGATAGCACCTGCCGGCGTGATAGGTCTGCGATGCCCGGACCATCCGGTGGCGCAGTTGCTGCTGAAGCGCCTTGGCAGGCCCGTCCTGGCGCCCAGCGCGAACCTGGCGGGAAAATCACCGCCGAGAAACCCCGAGGACGTCCTTACCCAACTGGACGGGCGGATCGACATCCTCATCGACGCCGGAAAGACGCGGTTCGCCAAGGCTTCCACGATAGTCTCTTTTGGCCGGGGCGTTTGCAAGGTCGTCCGTGAGGGCGTTCTCGACGCGGGCGCGATTGACCGGATGATCCGCCGGCGGATTCTGTTCGTCTGCACCGGCAACACCTGCCGAAGCCCCATGGCCTCAGCGTTGGCGAAGAAGTCGCTGTCCGACCGGCTGGGCTGTAAGCCCGACGAGTTGGAAAGATTCGGTCAGGAAGTGCTTTCCGCGGGCGTTTTTACCGCTGGTGGCGCCTCGGCGACCGCCGAAGCCGTCGGAGCCGCCGCCGAACTGGGCGGGGACCTGAAAAAACATCGCTCAATAAAACTTACCAGCGGGTTGATTGATTCAGCGGATTTGATATTCTGTATGGGCCGGAGCCATCTGGACGCGGT
>DAOWOP010000001.1 GCA_030642005.1 Planctomycetales bacterium | reverse complement strand
GGGCTGGATTCCGGAAAATGCTGAATTGACTCCCATTGATCCCACCATGCAGAAATGGGAAGATATCCCTGAGGAACATCGAGCTTTCCAGACTCGTTTAATGGAAGTTTATGCTGGATTCCTGGAACATACAGATGCCCAGTATGGCAAAGTAATCGATGAGCTGAAAGCACAGGGTTTACTGGATAATACACTGATTATTTACATCAATGGTGACAATGGTGCTTCTGCCGAAGGTATGAACGGTACAATCTCAGAATTATTAGCCCAGAATGGCATGGTAAGCACCATTGATGAACATATTGAAGCTTTGGATAGAGACTACGGCGGATTGGAGGCGCTGGGGGGACCTAAGCTTGATTCAATGTATCACCACGGTTGGGCCTGGGCGCTGGATACGGCGTATAAGAGCACCAAGCTTATTGCTGCTCATTTTGGCGGCACGCGTAACAGTTGCGTAATGTCCTGGCCTAAGGGAATCAAAGCAGATAAGAAACCGCGCGACCAATTTCATCACGTGGTGGATATTGTTCCAACCATCTACGATATCCTGGGGATTACTCCGCCAACACTTTACAATGGCGTAAAGCAAGATGGTTTTGATGGTGTTACCATGGCTTATACGTTTAATGATGTCAACGCGCCTGAGCAGAAACCACCACAGTATTTTGAGATCATGGGCAGCCGCGGTATTTATCAGGATGGCTGGTTTGCCTGTGCCTTTGGACCACGAACACCATGGGACGCAAAAATGCCAGATATAGCAAACTGGAATCCCGAGGATGATGTATGGGAACTGTACAACTTAAAGGAAGACTTTTCTCAAGCTGATGATCTGGCTGAAGAGATGCCGGAGAAACTCAAGGCTATGAAGGACATGTTTCTCATAGAAGCGACTAATAACAAGGTCTTACCCGTCGGGGGCGGTTTGTATTTATTTGCTCACCCAGAGCAAGGGCGAGCTTCGACCTTGAAGGAATGGCACTTTTTTGAGGGGCAAAAGCGTATCCCCGAGTCAATGGCGCCTAAGTTTACCAGCGGATTCTCATCGCTG
The DNA here is from genome assembly GCA_030642005.1 of Planctomycetales bacterium. Taxonomy (GTDB): domain Bacteria; phylum Planctomycetota; class Phycisphaerae; order SM23-33; family SM23-33; genus JAUWNJ01. Next base: position 45,444 of record DAOWOP010000001.1, on the reverse strand, counting down.
TCCACCATCGAAGCCGACATACCCAAGAATGCTGAAGGAGTGCTTTTCTGTCTGGGCGGTATTTCCGCTGGTTTTACGGTGTACATGGATAATGGGTATCTGCAGGCGGAATATAATGCCATGACTCTATACCGTTACAAGGTGAAGTCTGGCAAGCCTATCCCAACAGGTAAAGTCAAAATCGAGGTGGAAGTGAAGTTCGATGAGAAAAAGCCGCAGGCTCCGGCTACGGTGACGTTTCGCGCAAACGGCAAGCAGGTTGGACAAGGGCGCATTGAGCGTTCTGTTCCTGCTGGCTTTACAGCCTCGGAAACCTTTGACATCGGAATAGACCTGGGTTCACCTGTGGCATTGGATTACTTTGATCGCGCGCCGTTTAAGTTTAACGGTAAGATAGAGCATGTGCACGTGAAGTATGTGTAGGCGATTTAATCAGAGACTCTGAAACCGAACTGCGCTGCGGCGTAGCCGTGCAAGGTCATCCGGGAAATCCCGATAACTAACGAAGGAAAGGAAAGAAAGATGACGAGAAAACAAATTCTGCTCGGCGTACTGATGTGCGGGTCGTTGGCCTTTGCCGCGGGGTGTGGCGGATTGATGGACCCGGACGGCAACGCTGTAAGCCTGAAAGCATACGACAGCGTCATCGTTGAAGAGGTCCGTATTGATCCAGAGGTTTCAAAGAAGGAGTTGGGGCCGCTTATGAAGGGCATGTTGCAGATCGAACTGCTGGCCGGCGATAAATGGAAGTTGGGAACGGGCTTCAATTTCGATGAATTCGCGCAATACGTAGAGGAATATGCCACCACGCCCGGAACGCTCAACGGCGAAGAGTTTAAGTCAGCGATGACTGTTGAGGATTTCAGAAAAAAAATTGCCGAGAAAAGGGAAAAAATGGCATCTTCCCTCGATAAACCCAGGGGCGTCAAGCCATTGCGGCTGCAAGTGCTGATTACCAAACTGGACTTTCCCAGTACCGTTGACCAGACGGTAACGGGCCGGTCGGCCGAACTCCACTGCCAGATCTGGGCCTATGACGTGAACAACCAAAAGCCCCTGGGCAATGCGACGGTCACGGCTGCCGATAGCCTGCCGGGCATACCACTCCTGCCTACCTCCATGGTGATGCGCGTCGCCGGGAAGGCGATTTTCGACGGATATACCCGCAGGCACGTGCTGAAACTCACCGAGAACTTAAGTAAGGAGATCGTCAAGGTACTGGACGAGGCAAAAGGCCGATAACGCCGGTCTTATCCCGTGAGGGATTAATTGATGCGCTTTGGGGTGGAAGCCCGGCAGATAAATTGGGCGAATTCCGGACACCACAAAGGTGAATGGCCGGTTACGCGCGAGCGCACTAATTGATCCCAAGCGGTATTACCCTGCCGAGATCGTCATTACCGGCACACCTTGTTCTTCTCCCTCTCAGCGATCGCAACCAGCATAATCATGAACGCGAGCGCCTTCTTGGACAGTTGGTCGCGCCGGTCTATCCAGTACCAGTACCCGCCGTACCGCACTGCCGCGAAAGTGTTGCCGGGCTTACACGAACCACTGCGAACTTGGATCAGCGGCCTGGACCCCGGGGCGAGGGGTAGCGACTCATTGACCTGCCCGTCTTCAATATGCTTCGCAGGCACCTCCACGTGGGAGGCAAGGACGATCAGGATATGGAACAGAGATCGCGTCTGAAGAGAGATGTTGAGATCGTCTCGCGCGATGCCCCCGTACGTAACTCGGAACTTCCGTGCACCGGCTTGAAGGGCGAGCATCTTTCGGATTTGTCGTATCTTCTCGACCATCTCAGGATCGACTTGTTGGTCGCGTAAGATCATGTTAACAACGCTCGGACCTTTCTCGGGCTTCTCCACCTGCATACCTATCGCACCGCTGGCCTGTGCATCGCGGAACAACGAGACCAACTTGAAGAAGTCCGGGTCGCCCGCCATGCGTTTGTCCTGCCCGCCACGCCGGTTCCGAAGACCGTTGATAGTCTGCACCGTGTACTGCATTATTGCATCAGCGGGCCAGCCGGACTGGATCATGAACAGGATGACTTCCGGGGGAATGGGCGTCATCATGTTCCGGATGAATTTGGAGCCCGTGAGCGGAGTGTAGGTGATCGTCGGCCGATCTGTGAACTTCGCTTCGCCGTTGACGGATAACGAGTTGAGCCAGTTATAGTTGCTTTGCTGGTCGAAGTTCCAGCCAACGGCGCCCCTCTGCTCCATGGTGTACCCGCCGATGATCTGGGCGACTTCGATAAACACGGGTGCGTCGCCGTACCGGAGTCGTACGATATTCAGCAAAACCTGCTGCTTCCACGACTCGGCAACCGCGTTGTTGTAATCGATCCGGTCGGGCGCAATGGTCCCCGGACCCATACTCGCGCAGCCGGTCCCGCAGAACAAGGCGCTTACCAGGACGACTTGACACAAACTCGCGGTTTTCTGACAGGTTGCCCGGTTCCTGCTCATGACGCGACCTCCGTGGCGCGGTACAGAAACAATCCATTTTGTCCCATAGACATATGAATCGGTCGTTCGTGAACCGTTCCATTAGTCAATCGGTATGAGGAATACGTCAATAGGTGAGTCTTCGGCGCGGTCGCCGTCAACGGCCTCGATGCTCATTTTTTAGTTACAGGACCTTTTAAATTATCCTGCTCGGCGCCGACGAAATCACCTTCTCAGAAATCTATCTTCGCCCTGACGCCCATAACGACGGCGGTATCCACATTTTCGTTACTGGGGTTGATTACCTGAATGTCCGGCGTGATGTGCAGCCAGGGTGTAACCTCTATGTTGTAGAAGACCTCAACGCCGCCGGCGTCTCCAAATCGATTTTGGATGATGGGCCCGAGTTCGTTACTGAGAGTAAGATAGAAGAAGCCCGCGCCTAGCGTGTCGTTCTCGCGCCCCGGGACCAGGCCTCTGCCTGCCAGACCGATGCTGTAAAAGTTCTTAATCGGGCTGGTCTTAGGATCGGCACAGCCGAATCGTCCGAAAACGCCGATGCCCTGCAACAGTTTCGTCTGCGGCTGGGTGCCCGTGCTTTCTCGCTTCTGGTCCGGCTTTACCCACAAATACTGGTGAAAGTTGTAGTAGAAGGCATAGGAGTCGTTCTCCTGGTTAATCTGGAGGGGGATAAGCCCGAGCAGCCCGGCCAGGATAAGTCGGGGGTTCTGTTCCAGGGAGACGAAGTCCCTCGTGCTGTACACTGCGCCGAAGACTTGGCTTCCCGGCAGGCCGAAGAACTCCGTCGGCGTGCGCAGTTCCCAGGTTAGCACCGTACCGTCATCGAAGGCGTCGCCAAAACCGCTCGTGTTGGGCTGGCCTCCGGCGTCCAGAACTGTGAACGCCAGCGAGCCTGGGTCCTTGTCGTTGCCCCACAGATTCGGCAGGAGGAAGATACACCCGCCCCCCAGCGCCGAGGCAGGAACCGTTCGGAGCATGGCGGGGTTGACCACAAGGCTTATGTTGGTGAACTGATCCTTGCCTCTCGCGCCGGCAAAGTGATTGCCGTCGCCGTCGAGTGTGTCGATTTTACCGACAAAGACGCCGAACCACTCGGCGAGAAACTGTGTGTACACGACGGCCGTGAGGTTAATCTCATGTTGGTCCGGCAGCGGGATCGCCGCGTTGAGGTTCGCGGCGAGCATCGCCCCGGTATCCATGTTGATAGACTCGCCATACTGCGTTACAGCACGCATGTGCAGGAAGCCGCCTTGCCAGAGGCCCGCCTTGCCGGTATCGATGTCGAGCACCATGTCCAGCAGTCCGCCGTATTTCCAGTGGCGCTTGGTTCCACCGTCCACGACACCCTGATACATCTGGGTCAGGTCGATGTTGAACCTGACGCCTTTGTTAATGAGGTCGGTGCGCAGACCGCCCCAGTCACCGGTCAGGGCCGGCCGAGCCCACAGACCGCCGCTGTAATCGACGAACGGCACGAAACTCCCCTCTTCCGGCGTATCAGCGGCCTTGTCGGTATCCGCCGTGCCGCCCTGGTACTGACGAACGCCGCCATGCGCCATCCGGGACTCAGCGGCTGCAATTTCCAGACCCAGAGCGAGCCAGTTGGCGGACGTGCCGTCTGCCGACGGATTCTCGCTCGTTTCGGCCCAAAGCGTCTGTGTGGGGACGGCCACTGCCAAAACCAAACCAAACACTGTTAGAACTGACAGATGTCTCATTACTGTTCTCCTGATTCGTTATGCCTGTTACTCTAGTATCGACCCGGCTGCCGTATTGGCTCCAAGGCAAAGATTGACGGTAGCGGCTAAGGAACAATCAAAAGCACAAGCATTATCACCACTATCAGTCTTGTTGTGAGCGAAAAGATACCCGGTCCGAATTGCCCAGCGTGTGTTGCAAGCGTTCACTTTGACGAGAACAACTTCTTCTTCTCGACAATTTTGTACTGTACTCCCAACTCATCGCAAACGATTTTCACAACTTCGAGTGCAAGGTTCTCGTGATCCTTGTCTTTCTCCCCGGCGCTGGCCGTTACCGTCAGTTCGGTATTCCCATTATCGAGTAACTTCGCGCGTGCATCGGCGCTGTTCTTGTCTCGCGAGACCTTAAGGCGGTACTTGTCATCATCCCTTATTGTTAAGCATCTTCTTTATAGTTTCAGGTACTACCGGTCAACTATATTATGCCCGTATCAGGCCGCGATTTTTTATCGGTTAGAGACTATCATGACAGAGGGGTTGTTATATGACGACGTTTGGACCGGTAGTGCCCGGTGAGCGGAACCCTGCGGCAAAAGATTTATCCGCACTTTGTAATTGACCTTCGGCGAAGGTCTTGGGTAAGTTAACAGGTAAGTCAACTTGGGAAAGGGGACAATAACGAGGATACAGAAAGATGCGGCGGGTGGTCCGTAGCCGCGAATGCTGCTGTTGCCCCGGCTACGCTTCACCTCCACAACAGCAACGGGAACGTTACCCACGCAGACGGTTCCACCTTATTCAAACCCGGAATCTGTCCCGCGCATGGGGACAATCTGACTGCCGGGGATAGCAAAATTTACTACTTATGAATGAAAGGCAGGTGGGGCTTTATGGCCAGAGGACGTATTCTTTCGAGATTGATCGGCATCTTAATCTTTGCATCATGCACGATTGTCTTTCCGAGTTGCAGCAAGAAGCCGCCTCCGAAGCCGCCTACTCCCAGGCCTGTCAAAGTCGTGAAACTGCAGGCGGTCAATCCATCGCATAAGTTACAACTGACCGGGGTCGTAGAGGCATGGTCCGAACAGGACATAGCATTCGAGGTTCCCGGGCGTGTGGACTATATCGTTGAGGAAGGGACTCTGCTGAAAGGTCGATGGGTCGAAGACGGCAAGGTGATCAATAAAGGCGACGTCATGGCTACGATTGACCAGGCGACCTATATCGCCGCACTGCAGGTGGCCGAAGCGGAGGTTAAGCACGCCAAAGTGAACCTTGACAGCATCCTCCCCGCCGAATTGGCGGGGGCTAAAGCCAGCCTGGACTATGCGGAGTTCGACTTTAAGCAGATGACCGAGGCGCGTTCCAAGAATGTCGCAACGGTTATCGAAGTTGCCTTGTCGCGGGCGAAGCGGGACATTTCCAAGGCCAGGGTCGATCAAGCAGAAGCCGCCATCCTGGCCGGCAAAACGTCCCTGACACGCGCGAAAGCGACCCTGAAACAGGCCGAACTGGACTTGCAGTACACCACGCTCATGGCGCCGTTTAACTGCCAGGTATCGGCGGTCAGCGTTCGCGTCGGCGGGTACGTCCAGGCCGGAAAGTCGGTCGGACATATCGTAACGATGGACCCCGTAAAGGTGAACGTAATCGTCTCCGGTCACACCAACAGCACAATAGCCGTCGGCGACCAGGTAGATGTGTATATTCCGAACCGGAAAGAGCCGCATCAGGGAAGGGTGTACCAGAAAGCCACAGTAGCCGATCCGCATACGCGCACATTCAAGGTTACACTCATAATGCGAAATTATCGCGCTGCGATTAATCCGCCGAAGGATCAGGCCGTCCTGAAACTACCGCGAATCGCCGGCATTATGTCGGTTATGCGCGTTGACCCCAACGACAGCAAAAGCCTCTATGTAGATGAAAAGCAGTGCATGAGAAAGGACGCTGAAGGCTATTTCGTCTGGGCCACTGAAGGCCTGTCGGTCACGGATCGGGTCGATCCGTCCGATCCCGTTGTCACGGTTCGCAAGGTTCGGGTCGTTCCAGGTGAACACCGCGTGAACTTGCAGGGTATCTATGTCCTTCGAAAATTGAAGGACGCCGGCGGACTTAAGTTCCGCCAGACCATTGCCGCCGAACCTCCCGAAGGTCTCAAAGACGGCAACCGTGTCGCCTGGGTTCTCGAGGATTGGGTGCTTCACCCGGACGCCATCGTCCGCGTGCAATTCAAACGTGATGAGCGGCGCAGCGGATTCTATGTCCCCATGGAAGCCATTATGCCGACGGGCGAACGCAGCGGCTACCTTTTCGTTACCGACGGTGCCGGCGATAAGATGAAGGCGAAAAAGCTCACCGTTACGCTCCACGAAACGGTAGGCGAATTGCAGCGTATCGACAACGACCAATTGACCGACGGTATGACCGTTATTGTCGAAGGCGTGAACTACCTGAAAGACGGCGAATTGGTAAGCATCGTCTCAAAGAAGGGGGAATAAACCATGTCGCTACCCCGCTTTACGTTAACGCATCGCTCTGTCATACTCGCGGCCATTATCGTCGCGATGACTGTCGGCGTTGTCAAATATCTAACCATGCCGCGTCGCGCCGACCCGGAATTTACAGTCCGTACCGCGATAGTCCAAACACAATGGCCTGGCGTCGAGGTCGAACGCGTCGAGCAACTCGTAACCTTCCCGCTCGAAAAGGCCATCAGTTCTCTCGACGAAGTGGACTACGTCAGCTCCACAACGTGGACCGGACAGTCCGTCATCTACGTGGAACTGCTGGACACGCTTGACGTCGATAAGATTCAGGAGACGTGGGAGAAAGTCCGGGCCAAGGTCGATAAGGTCCGCCCCATCCTTCCAGCAGGCGCTGGGGTTCCGGTGGTCAATGATGATTTCGGCGATACGTCGATCATGCTGCTGGCTATTCACGAGAAGCCGGGTGCCAAAACACCGCGATACTCAATGCGCGACCTGGAGATTATTGCCGACGTTATCTATGAGAAGATATCGCTGCTGGAAGCCGTCGCCAAGGTCGAAATCAGCGGCGTCCAGCCGGAGGCTATCTACCTGGAGACCAGCCGTGGAAACTGGGCCAATCTTGACATAAAGATGTCGCAACTCGAATCGCTGCTTCAGGCTCGCAACATCTACACCACCGGAGGAAGTATCGAGACGGACCGCACCCGTTTCGGCGTGCTGCCGACCGGCGAGTTCGACGCCGTCGCGCAAATTGAATCCATCGTTATCAGCCGCGACGTATCAGGAGCCCCGATCTATCTCAAAGACCTCGGTATCCGCGTTCGGCGCGGCTACCAGGATCCGCCGCCCGTCCGTGCACGCTTCGGAGACACCAAGGGCAACATGCCCTGCGTTGTTGTTTCCTTCACAATAAAGAGCGGGTACAAGGTTACCGATCTCGGACCACAGGTTACCCAACTTATCGAAGACCTTCAGCAAACCGGGAAAGTCATCCCCCCTGATATCGCCGTTGATGTCGTGTTCGACGAGGCGGTCTTCGTCAATGATAAGATTGCCTCGTTCACAACCAACGTCGGCCAGGCGATAGTGATCGTAATCGTCATTGCGCTGATTATGGCCGGTTTGAGACAGGCGACCGTTATGGCGGCTGCGATCCCGTTTGTAATGGTAATCTCCATCGGCATCTTCGCGATGATCGGGGTGGACCTGGAGCAGATGTCGATCGCCAGTATGATTATCGCGCTGGGCATGCTGGTCGATAATGCCGTTGTCGTCAGCGACAACATAGGTCGCCTTCAACGCGAGGGTTACAGCCGCTTCGAATCCGTTGCAAAGGGCGTCGAACAGGTCCAGGGTTCCCTCCTGATGGGGACGCTGACAACCGTGTTCGCCTTTCTGCCAATGGCGTTCTTCCTGACAGGGGCGGGGGGGGAGTATGTTTTTTCCATTCCGGCTGTCGTATCAATCACACTACTGACAAGTTTGGTGCTGGCGCTGACGATAACATCACTGATGGCCTACTGGATTCTCCGTCCTCCGAAGAAAGGTCAGGCCGAATCCAAGTCGCCTCTCGCCAGGATTGGCGATCTGTTCAATCGCCTGCTGAGAAGAAAGACGGCCTCTGGTCCATCCATGTTGGATAGATACGCGTCATTGGTCCGAGGGTGCCTTGCCGCCAAACCGCTGGTGCTGCTGATTGTGGCAGGTCTGCTCGTCGGCGCGGTAATGTTGCCTGTCGGGTCGCAGTTCTTCCCGGACGACATTCGTGACATACTCTACATTGACATCTGGTTGCCGGAGGGAACATCTGTCGAAACGACTAATCGGGCTTCGCGCCAGGTAGAGCAGATTCTTCAGGACCTCTCCCCGATTGAGCACGACGGGAAGAGTGTCGAACGGCTCCGGAATTACTATGCTTCCATCGGCGGTTCCGGGCCTCGGTTCGCTCTGGGGGTGAACCCGAAGCCGCAGCAGTCCAACTTCGCTCAGATCATCGTTCGGACGACCGACCCGTTGCTGACGGATAAGTATATCGCTGACATTCGCGCTGCCGCGGAGAAGGTTGTGCCCGGGGCGCGTGTGATTCCCCGCAAACTTGTGCTCGGGCCCTCGACGGACGCCCCGATCGGTATTCGGATATTCGGCACCAGTTCCACCAATCCTGGTTTTGCCGACGATGCGGAACTTCGCCGACAGGCAGCGAAATTCAAGAAACTACTGGCCTCAATCGACGGTATATGGGACGTCCACGACGTTTGGGGGGATATCGGATATCGGTTCGACGTTGACATCGACAACGACAAGGCCAACCTGGCTGGCGTAACCAACGTCTCGGTGGCTGACTCGTTCACCGCCTACTACTCAGGCCACTTCCTTACAACATATCGTGAGGGCGACCATACCGTTCCGGTGCATTTCCGGCTCCCACCTGATGAGCGAGGCAGGATTCTCGACAGCCGAACAATTTTCGTCCAGGGCGCTGCCGGTAAACTGCCCGTTGATAGTATCGCTGAGACGAAGTCCCGGCGAATAACAACGAAGATCGAACGGCGCGACAAAAACCGGATGATTGAAGTTCGGGCGCGCGTCGAGAGCGACCTGCTGGCCAACGATGTCCTGGCTGATGCCATGCCTCAAATCAACGAACTCGTAGCATCGCTGCCGCCGGGGTACTACTACGAAATCGGCGGCGAACAGGAAGATACCGACGACTCGCAGGACGATATAGCAGCAGTGTTCGGGGGGGGCACTGTACTTATCGTATTGCTGCTTATCGTTCAGTACAACAGTTTCGTCAAGCCGTTCGTGGTCCTGCTGACGGTGCCGATGGGTGCTATCGGCGCGTTCTTCGGACTATGGATTACAGGAAATCCACTCGGTTTCATGTCCTTGCTGGGATTGGTATCTCTGGCCGGCATCGTGGTCAACTCCGGAATTCTGTACGTGGAGTTCGCCGACACCTTAATCCGCCAGAAACTCCTTGCCGGCGAAGGTCTCGCAAAACCCGGCGAGAAGAGTTGCAACGGTTTGAACCGCGAGACTTTTCGCCAGTGCCTTGCCGAAGCGGGTAAAATCCGCCTGCTTCCGATTGTCCTGACCGCCAGCACCACGATCGGCGGACTGCTTACACTGGCGTTTTTCGGAGGACCGATGTGGGAAGGCATGGCCTACCTGTTAATCTTCGGCCTGGCCGCAGCGACGGTCCTGACACTTCTGGTACTGCCGACAATCTACGCCGCTGCCGTGGAGTATCTAGGCGTGAAGCTCGTGCCGATTCCTACCAAAGACAATGACGAACAATCGGACAGGGACAACCGGACTTCGTTAGATTAAGTTTATTGCAACAAAATGTGAGCAGGATTTTGGGAAAGATGAATATGACCGGTGATAAATCACTACCTGTTGACGAGAGCCACCAAGGTCGGCCGGTGTTCCTGATGATCAGTCTGTTCCTGCTGCTGGTGCTGTATCCGGTCTCCGGGTACATACTGTGGGGCGAGATGCTGATCTCAATTGGCTTATCGCTGATGTTGATTTCAGCGACGTGGGCGATTCACTCCAATCGGCGAGTGCTTATCGTCGCCTCCGTGCCTGGGCTGGCGTGGCTGGTGTTGGCGTGGCTGGAGGCGATGATACAACTCCCTGAGAGTCTGAACGTAGTGAAGCACGTTTCGCTGACCGCTTTTATCCTGTTGATCCTGGGCCTGATGGTTCTGTCGGTCATGCGAACGGAGCGTGTTACGGGTAATACGATATGTCGGGCGGTGTCGGCCTACCTGCTGATAGGGATAGCATGGTTTGTGATGTACTCGCTGATTATGAGATACAACAGCGGCGCGTTCAGTCTCAATACTACCGCCGGTGTCGAGAGGGGACAACCTATCGCAAGCGGCTTGCTATACATGAGTTTCTGCACACTGACGACGCTCGGCTACGGCGACATCACCCCCATCTCGCCATTGGCGCGGGGGCTGGCGATGCTCGAAGCAACCATCGGGCCGCTGTACCTGGCCATATTGGTCGCCAGACTGGTAGCGCTCTACACGCGAGAGAAATTGCACGACCGATAGCATACGCCGTTGACAGCGACGCTCCTATGAATGCAGGTTCGGCGCAGAGGAACTTACGACAGACTGAATGGTGGAGATCGAGAAATGAAAAACCAGATTTCGCAAGTACTTGCGGCGGTCCTGATGTGCACGGTCGCTCTTACCTGCGGCTGTGGTGATCCGCACGCTCATCGAGTCGTCGCCAACCCGGACTATGACGCATGGGCGGCGTTCGCCCCAGGCTCGTACATCACTTTCGAAGGCATCCAGAAGACAGATGAGCAAGCGAAGCGGATCCGTATCACCGAAAAGTTGCTCGATCGCGACGCTGGAAAGATTGTGCTGGTCAGGACCGTCAAGTTTCTCGACAGCGAGGAGAAGCCGGTGGCCCGCAAGCGGATCGTATGGGCGAAGATCGCCCCGGAAGACGATCCCCGCACACATCCTGCCGCATTGCTCGCGACCACGGGCAAGGAGCGGGTAACCATCGGGGGCAAGACGCTTACCTGCGAGGTACGCGATCTGAAGTTGCACGCGAAGATTACCGGCATGATGGCCACGATGGAAGACATTCAGGCCAGGACGTGTGTAACACCAATGGTGCCGGGCAGGCTGGTAAAGATACACATGAAGACGAGGACGCCGCACCACGACTTTGAGATCACCGCAACGGCTGTCGAATACAAGGCCGTTCCGGCGGGGAAGGAGTAAGCCATGCTGGTCGCATCCACAAACGAACCGGCCCGGAGACGTTCGGCTCGCCCGCTTGCGGCGATTGCAGTCGCAGCGGCGTGTCTTGCAGCCGCTGGTTGCGGGAGGGTTGACACCAACACGCGTTTCGTCAACGAGCAGCGTGCGGACAAGGGCCTGGTGGTAATCCTGCCGGGCATCGAAGGTGAAAGTGCGGCCAATCGGGACATCCGCAGAGGGTTGGACGATGCTGGGATTCCATATGCCTTGGCCATTTACCGGTGGGGTTTTCCCGTGCCGGGCATCGGGTTGATCGTCAATCAAACCAACGCCGGCGGAAATCGCGAAGCGGGTAAAGAATTGGCGGGCAGGATCGTTAAATATCAGCAGAAGTATCCCGGCCGACCGGTCCACATTATCGGCCACAGCGGCGGGGGCGGCGTAACGGTCTTTACGCTCGAAGCATTGAGAGACATCCCGGACGCCAAACCTATCGACGGGGCGTTCCTGCTGTCGGCAAGCATTTCGTCGGACTACGACCTGAGCAAGGCGCTGACGATGACAACCAAGGGACTGGTCAACGCGTACAACCCGGAAGACGATCTCCTCGATTCGGGAACCGCGATCATGGGCAACGTGGACGGCAAGCGTGGTCCATCGGCTGGCCGGACGGGCTTTACACGGACCTTTGCAAGGGTCTATCAGCGGCGGATTACCGGCGCAGAGTTGGGTGTCGGGGGATCGCCGCACTTCGTAGCGACAAACCACGAGGTCATTTGCAAGTACGCCCCGCCGTGGATTCGCAGCGACGTATGGCCGGTACCGAGGTAGCGGGCAGAGTTCTCTCTTTCGTGTGTCGCATCATTGGGTTATGTCGCAGCTTGGCTAGCCCGGATATTTCACCACAGGCGGCTGTTCGCTCGTCAGGGCGAAGCCCGCCGTAGCCCGGCCGTCCCAAGGGGAGGCCACAGAGATCGCAGAGGTGTTTATTACAAAAGAACTTACAAACGATTTTGGCGATTTTGTAAAAAAGCACTCTGCTTTTTTAGATTATGGTGGTTTGGGCGCAATCGCCTGGACGAGAGATTGTAACCTTTGAAATAACAATGAGATATGTTTTTGGAATCTCTGCGAACTCTGTGTCCTCTGTGGTTAATGAAAAATGTGGGCTAGAGCATCTACTGATTGAAATGACGTATAACAACAATGCCTTTTGCCCTGCAAACAGGGCAAAAAGTTAAAATTCCAATACGTCATCTCAACCTTAAATTGCTCTAGCTCGACTTGGTCGGGTCTTCGACGACCATGTAGACAGTGTCGCCGTCGCTGGCGAAAGCGCGGTAGTACGTGCTCTCATAGACGAAGTACGTCTTTTTATCGTTTTTCTTCTCCTCGGCTTTCTCGGGCAGATAGGGCACGGTCGCCCCGACGGGCGGAGCCACGACCTCGTAGTTGTGGTCATCCGACTCAACCATCTTGGGGTCGCTTTGCTTGGAGTCTTCCTGCTTGCCCTTATATTCGGGGTTTTCTTCGGGCCGGTTGGCTTCCTTGTCGGAGGCCACATAATACGCCCCATCGACATAGTAATACGGCTGGGAACCGGCGTAGATCACCGTTGTCGGGGCAGGGACGGCATAGACGACCGCCCCTGAAGGGGGATTGACCACGACGTATCTGCTGCCCGATACGACGTAGTACGTCCCGCCCCAGTAATAATAGGTGTTGCCGGAGACCACTACCGGCGCGTAGTAGCGAGGCCGGGTCGCAACATACGTTCCCGCGGCGATCAGGTGATTGATCGTTCGGTATCGGTACCAGTCGCGGCGGGCGTCTCTACGGTACTTGTAGTACTTGTTGTCGTAGTAGCCGCGATGATGGCGGCCGTGATAATGGTGATGATGGTGCTTCTTTCCGCCCTTGTAGCCGCCGGAGGGTCTTCGGCTGGGGTGAGTTCCACCACCGGGTCGATTGCCACCGCCAGGTCGGTTACCTGCACCGGGTCGATTGCCGCCACCGGGCCGATTACCTGCACCGGGCCGATTGCCGCCACCAGGTCTGTTTCCTACACCGGGCCGCTTGCCGCCACCAAGCCGAGTTGGCTTGCTGGGACGCTTGGACGGTTGACTTGGCCGCGCTTTGGGCTTGGAAGGACGGGCCGACGGCGAGCGTGAGGACGATCGGCTTGACGATCGCGAACTTGAATGTCGCACGCTGCCTCGGCTTCCACCGCCACGACTTCTGCCCCCGCCCCCGCCCCCGCCCCGGCCTTGAGCGTCGGCGTCGGGCGTCACAAAGCACATTGCCATCACCAGGACCGACCCGACGAGAATCAACAAAATCCGGCTCATTCTGCTTCTGGTATTTGTCTGTTTCATGGCTATTTCGCCTCCTCTTCTTCGATTTCGTTCGCCTGGGATTCCGCTTCTGCCCCATAGATCTTATCGAGCGGAAGAAATTCGATTTCCTTGACGTTCGCCGGCGGGGTGAATTTGAAATCGGCGTCGCTCACCAACGGATTCAGCTTCCAGTGCGAAAGCACGGCTCCGTATTCCGGGCAGCCTTCTTCGGTCTTGTAGGTGATCACAATTTTTCGCACCAGGGGCGTTTTGTCCGCCTCGATCCATACCTGCCAGTCGATCAGATCCTGTTGGAACGCGAGGTGATCACACACCACGCCGTTGACCTTGTGCCGGCCGACGAAGTACCCCTTGTCAACGTTCTCGATCAGCACGGCGTAGGGGTCGGCGTAGACGAGGTCGGCCAGCGGGATCGAGAAGCCGAACGTCTCGAACACGAAGTCAATCGCATCGTCGATCGTGCCCGACATCTTCGCTTGGGCGTAGATGTTGTGAGTGAGAGAGTGAATGGTGAGGGTTTCCCCGTCAAAGTAGCTCCGACGGGATCGTTCGTCGCCGTCGAAGATTGCCCGCAATTTATTCGGTCTCTGCACGGTAATCTTCGAGACCCCGCCGAACTGCACCCGCACGCCGTCATAGAGAATCACGTCGCGCGTCACGTCAGCCTGGAATTTAAAGGTCTTGGCCTGTTGGAGGTACTTGCTCGCTCGATAGATGATTTCGATGGCCTTGGGTTCCACGCCGTCCCGGGCGACGAGTTCCGTCTTGTCAACCGTAATCGCTGCGGGCTTGGGGCCACACCCCCCAGCCGCCACGAGAAGCCCGGCCAGGGCACAAAAGAAAATTGCTTGTCGTGTCATCAAATGTCTCCCACTTCTGCGGCGAAGGCGGACCGCCCACGCCTAGATTTTGTTTCACATCGGCCCCAATGTTAACAATCTATTCTAGTTCCGCCAGCGTCCACCGTCAACTGACAGCGTCAAGCACACAACACTTTACGCCATCCATTTATCGTGGATTCTTGCAGAAGAAGGCATAGATTGTTATTATCATACAAGGGGTGAAGTAGAGACGCAGACATATGGGAATGGACCTACAGAAAATCATTCGGTTTGCCTTCGAGAACGGAGCCTCGGATGTGCATCTTCAGGCGGCCGCTCCTCCGATGATGCGGATTTCCGGGAAGATGCGTTCAGCGAAGGCCGACCCGTTGACGGATGAGCAGATGTTGGAGTTCATCGCCGCCATTGCCCCTGAGTCCATGAAGGGCAATATCGACGCCGCAATCATCCAGGGTTTGGACTTTTCCTACACCATCCCCGAATTGTGCCGGTTTCGGTGCAGTGCTTATCGCCACCTGGGCAAGTTCGGAATTACCATGCGGATAATCCGGTCGGAGATTCCTTCCATTGAGGATCTGCATCTCCCGAAGGTCGTTCACGACATCGCCCTGGCCCGGCGAGGACTGACGCTCATGACCGGAACCACCGGAAGCGGAAAGACCACCACGCTGGCCGCCATGATCGACCTGATTAATAAAACCTATCAGACAAAGATTATCACGGTCGAAGACCCCATCGAGTTTGTCCACGCCAACCACAAGGCCCTGATAAGCCAACTTGAGGTAGGCCTGGACACTCCCTCCTTCTCACACGCCTTACGTCAGTCGCTGCGGCAGGACCCGGACGTAATCCTCGTAGGGGAATTGCGCGACGTTGACAGCCTCCGCATGGCATTGCAGGCAGCCGACACTGGTCACCAGGTCTTTTCTACCGTCCACAGCGCTACGGCGTCCCAGACCATTGAGCGGATAATCGCAATGTTTCCGCCCGCCGAGCATAAATTACTTCTCTCGCAACTGGCCGGAACCCTCGAGGCGATTATTTCGCAGCGTTTGCTTACGACCCTGGAACATGGCCGGAGACCGGCAGTGGAAATCCTGCGAGGAAATCCCGTCAGCGAAAAACTCATCCTCGAAAACCGACTCAGTGAATTGAGCGATTACATAGAGACGGGCGAATCCGGGATGCAGAGTTTCGATCAACATATCCTTAAGATGTATCAGGACAATCTAATCTCCGGTACCGAGGCCATGCGTTGGGCGTCCAGGCCCGAAGCGTTGGCTATGGCGATGCGGGGTATCAAGACTATGGGTACACGAGGCATGAGCACACAATAGCGGCTGGGACTTCTAAGCCCAGGCCGGAAATATTGCGTACAATAAGCGAGAATGGAATGGCAGAATTAAGCGTAATTACGATCGAACCGAACGACCGGATTGTTCTGGCAACAGTCGAATGTGAGCGGATGGAAGATGAGCACGCACAGGTGATGCAGACGGAAGTAACGACCGCTGCCGAAGGGACGCCTGATCTTCCCGTCGTGTTGGACATGTCCAAAGTTACAATGCTCCCCAGCATGTCAATCGGAGCGATAGTAACCTTGTGGCAGAAGTTCAAGCAGGAGAACCGGCGATTCATACTCGTCGGGCTGCATGACGAAATTCGAGAGACGCTGACAATCTGCCGGCTTGATAAATTGTTCGAAATCTGCGAAACCGTCGATGACGCTTTGTCGCGCATACAACAGTAGTTGTAACATATTGAGGAGAAATCACATGAAACTGAAAAGACTGAATTTATGGATTATTCTTGCCGCAGCTATCTGTGGCGTATTGGCGGCGCTGCTGGTGATTCAATCAGGAACACTGATGCGCAGCTGCTATGCGATTGGACCTTTTAGCAGATCGTCGAGTTCGGTACGGGATTTTCGCGCGAGTTCCTTCGGCACCGGTGATCTGCCGGGCTACCAGCCGGTTGGTCAGTCAGGGGCTTTGGGCTCGTCGTCGTTCAATATCCGACGTGGCGGCGCAGCCCCGGCGATGCCCGGACCGAGCAGTCCGCGGGCTGACAGGTCCGTCAGATACGCCAGTCCAATGACGCCGATGAGGATCTCCGCCGGCGGGTCGGGCGGGTCGGCTCGTGCAACATTTGCGCCGGCCTCGTCCTACCACAGTACAAACCAGGTTCAATCGCTGGCCATATCGCTGGCTGTGGATCGGATGGTACTGCTGAAGGATCCGAAGCAGGAGATCAAAACCCTCGTACCGCGCATTCAGGGGAAATATCGAACTGAAATGGCAGTCGGAGAGCAGGCATTCAGGCAGGGGAAGTACAAAAAAGCGGCATCTCATTTCGAAACCGCCGCTGCCCTTTCGGAAAACGCTCCCGGAACCCTGCTTGCACTTTTCCATACGCACTTCGCAACGGCAGGGGACTCGTACTCGCTCCCGGCCAAATACCTGTGCCTGACGCTGGAGGCTTTTTCTCCACTACCGCGAGTCCACGTACGGCCCAGGGATTTCTACGGTAAAGATGCCGACTTCGAGAGCGATCTGGCGAGGCTTGAGACGCATGTAAAGCAAAACCCAAACGACGCCGAGGCGCAGTTCGTCCTGGGGTACATAATGTGGCGGGAGAGAAAACCCGCCGAGGCAAAAACGCATCTTTCGGCCGCACTGAAAAACTCCAAAAACGAGGAACTAACAACGGGAATCAAGACTCTGCAGCGTGGTATGATCGACGCAATTAAAACCATACAGGCCGAGGCGCCGCCTATGGGCAAGACGATGGAGTTGCCCTCGGCGGGGGTTGAAATTGCTCTACCGGAAGGCTACGAACTCCAGCCGCTATCCGACATCAACCGGGTTTTCATAGCTACTACCGGCAGCAGGAAAAACGAAGACCTGAAGGTAATCAGTCTGGCCATCTGTCGGGCAGACAGCAAAACCACACTTGATTCGTTCATGGTCTTCATCACGGATGCGCTGCGGAAGGACGAGAATATTCGTGATTTGAAGGTGGCCAATGAAGCCGAGGTGTCCTTCCTGGATGGCAGGGGACTGTTGAGGCGACTGGAAGGTGAATACCGCGGTAAGAAAACCGTATCTCTTAGATTCTGCTTCGTCCGGGAACTGAAACTCCCCAATGTCCCCGCGGACTCTCCGCCGGTTCGCCTGTTCTACATGCTGAGCATGGCAGCCGGCGAAAAGCACGCCGACGGCATGCTTCCGACGCTTGATGCCGTTGCCGGGTCAATCAAACTGGTTGATTTCAAAAGACCTGTCGAATTGCCCGTGGATGCGAAGGGGCAACCGGTCAAGGACTTCAACAACGGCTATGCGATCCTCCAGCCGGACGGTTGGGCTGGGCGTTACGGCGAGATGGGCTTTGAGATGGGCAGGATGGACTATCTGCTCGGCGGTGTCGTCGCCCCGAAGGCCGAAGTGTTCACAGGCCTGATCCCCGATACCCTCGACGCCAAAACTTTCGGGGAGGGTGCGATTAAAATAAAGGCCGAGAAGGCCAAGGGCATCGAGATAAAGGTCCTTTCGCAGAGTCCGGCGAAGTTGGCGGGAGAGGACGGTTATCAGTTCGTCGTTCGCAAGAGCGATGTAAAGACCGGATCGTCCCATATCGAAATCGCCCGATTAATCTGCCTGCCGGCGGAGAAGGGCAAAAAAACCCTCTACGCCATCATCCTGAGATGCCCGGACTGCGAACCGGAAAGGGCAAAAGTAATCATGGACAAAATCGCCTCCGGCTTCAGCCTGTTAAATACCGCCGTGGCATCCGGAATCTGATCACGAAAGACATCATCGTGTCGGTTAAGAGCCTATCCGAATAACCTCTTCGTAGAGAGAGGCCGAGCGAGAAGTTCGAGGCCAAGGTGGGGATGATACATCCGGTAGCGGACGTGGTATAGGCCCGTCTCGCTGTCGCGGTGGTAGCCGCAGTAGAGGATTTCGTTGTCGAAGTCGTCGGCTGCGTCCGTGCAATCGCCGTCGGAGTTCTTGTCCTCATCCCGGCAAATCGTTGATGAACTCCAGCCAATCGAGGAACGAGCAAATGCATGACACGGCCGTTATCGAGAACGAACAAAAACGCCGCTACCCGGGCCTCCGCGTCCGACGCGAAGGCCAAGCCGTGGTGGTCCATATCCCCGTGCGGTTCCGCCGCCGCAACGGCAGGCAGATGATACTGACCGACGGCGAGCCAGCCGCCGCGCCGACGCCCGAACGCGACGCCAACCAGACGCTCATCGAGGCCATCGCCAAGGCCCACCGCTGGCAGGAGCAACTCGAATCCGGCCAGTACGCTGGCGTCGAAAACCTGGCCCAAGCCCTCGCCGTTGACCGCACCTACGCCGGGCGGATGCTCCGTCTGACATCCCTCGCCCCCGACATCATCGAGGCCATCCTGCGGGGTGATGAGCCGGATGGGATCAGTTTGAGCAAGTTGCACAAGAATCTGCCGGCGTGTTGGCAGAAGCAGCGACAACAATGGCTAATCATCGGGCAATCAAACGGTCGATGATGCGTGCGGGCCAGATTCTTCCCAAACGGCTACAGCGGCGTTACGATAAGCTTCAGGAAACTGGCGGTTCGGTAACCGGAGACGAGACAGGACGCACCATGATTGCGATTTCCGCAGAGACAATCGAATACTTCCCCTCGCTACGTGGCGCTGGGCTCTACCACCGTCGGGTGACGGAGGGGCAGGAAAAGGAGCTTGTGGATGCGTTCATTCGGAGCAACTTGGCACCGGCACCAAACGGGCAGGTGCGATTGGTGTTCGTCGAACCCCGACTCGAGACGGGGTTTCCAGACTTAGTGATCGTTTATCTGGACTCTGCCGCTGCCAGCGAATGGAGCTTTCGGCGAACTGGCCTCAGCAAGCATGATATCTGCGTGCTTCACCACTTGGCCACCTGCGGGAGTGAGGATCAGGCTCGGCTCAGTTTCTTGTTCCCAGTAGGTCTTCGTAGCGCCCTGCGCAAACTGGAGTCAATGGGTCTAGTGCGGTGTGCCCGGGACCGATGGCAAGCCCAGAGGCCTAGGAAGCTAATGGCCGTCAGGCGCATAGTCGCTATTGAGGCGAAGGTTGGATCATGGCGACCTGGCCTAGAACAGGCATTTCTTAACCGCTGGTTCGCGTCAGAGTCTTATTTGCTCCTTCCGGGGGTACCAAAGTCCGCCGAGTTAGAGATTGAATTGAGGCAAACGGGTGTCGGGCTGCTCACATGTGATACGCCGATGCGCCGGCCAGTGATCCGGGCCGAGAAGGCAAAGTTGCCCGGTTCCTACGCGTCATGGTTGTTCAACGAATGGGCATGTCATGCCCGTGTTGCCTCTACAGATTTGGCCACACATGCCGAAGCATCGCACCTCGGTCTTCGACCAACATATTGACGCCAACGTGCGTGGGGTCGACGGCTGGTAAGAAACTACGTTCCTCCGCTCGGATGCGCTTGGCCTGTAGTTCCTTCAGTAACTTTTCTGCAGCATCGAGAGAGCCCCTGTATACTTGAACCGTATCGTTGAATGTGGCCTTCCTGAGTGCTAACGATTGCGCGTGGAGGGATCCGAGGTAGTGCTTGAACGACAGCTTGTGCCTGAAACCTACCGTGGACGGCTGTGCGCCAGCGAACAGGACGTCAGCGTGGCAGACCCCCATATCTTCTGGATGCCGGAGCTTGCCCAACACCTTCTGCAAGTTCGCCGAATCCAGACGCGGGATCTTGAATTCAGAATACGCTTGTGGGCAATAGTACCACGTCGCTTGCCTCATGACATCATCGCCGTCCTTCTCCATCATCGTGGACGACGAGAACTGCCGCTTCATCTTATGGCTGCCGGAGGCGATGGCGGTAACCGATGCGCAGGCGGCGACCAACATTTGTTGGTTCGCGTAGCCGATCACAACGCTCTGCCCGCGAAGACGGAATCCAGCCGTCAAGTCAAGGATGTTGGCAATCCAAGCATCGTTCTCGACCAAATATTGTCCGTCTGGGTGCTCGCAGATCAGGTATATCCCCTGCACCCTCCAATCGCCCGCTGCCGCCAGAATGGCGTGGACCTGATCAGCGGACCTAACCGCGTCGGCAGAGAGAGCCACCGTCGCCAGCAACTCCTCATCATCACCGTATTCCATGCGCGCGGCCCCGATCATCCTTGACTGACGAGCGAGCCATTCGTCATCGACCACTGTGGCCAGCGTACCGGGCAAGATGATGGCCGATGCTTCAACCTTGGCGTTTAACTCCCCAAGCCTCTTGAGCAGCTCGCCGTAGTCCGGCTCATCCCTCTTCTCCCAGAACTCGACGCTGTCATATTTATCAGGCCAATAGGCGTGCGACGTGAGAACCTTGTGGTCCGACTCTGGCCTGTAAAACTGCGGATCGATCAGGATTCTCCCTCCGACAACACGAATGGACGCCGCATGCTTCTCCAACTCGCCGGACTTATCCTCACCCAGCGGCTTGCAGTCGCGGGGGCTCATGATGACTGTGCCGCCACCCCACTCTTGGATGAGATCGCAGCAAACCACCTGCATCTGGTACGCAAACTGGAGGTAAAAATCCATGGGAGTTTTCCTTATGAGCTAGATGATCTTATGCGCCATGGCGATTTCTCTGATCCACTGCAACGCCACCGCCGCCGTAGCTGGGCGGTGTTCCGCCTTTGTGCGTGTCATCGAGTCGACAAGATCGACGAACTCTTCCGACACACCGCTGGTTCCGATCCTGGGCATCTTCATGTTCATAACACGACCGAATGCTTCCTTCCAGTCTATCACTCCCTTGAGGAACGGATTCTCACCCTCAAGGCACTCGTAGAGAGTCACGCCCGTTGCGAACAGGTCAGCTCGAGCGTCGATGTTGTGTTTCTGGTTTGTGAATTGCTCGACGGGCGCGTAGCCGGGCGTGCAGGGAGCTAGTTTGTCCACGGTAGGCGTCAGTGACTCCTGATCGAGATGACGCGCCAGCCCGAAATCGATTACCCACGCGCTGCCGTCCATGGCAATGATGATGTTGCCAGGCTTTATGTCGCGATGAACCACGCTCGCGACCTCGGCGGCAGCCAGCACATCAATGACATGGAGGCCAATCCTGATGGTGGTCCCCTCGTCGAGCTTGCCCTTCGCCTTAAGTATTTCCCTCAGGCTCTGGCCTTCAACCTTCTTCTCTCGGAGCCAGACGATCTCGCCGGTAGGCGAATCTGTTCGGCCCAACTCGTATATCGTCGGTATGCGTGAACTTCTCATCTTGAGCGGTGATTGCATCTCTCGTTGGATGCGCTCGGCGTTAGACCCCGGCTTGAATATTTTAAGCACCACTGCGCCCTCAGTCTTGTGATCCGCAGCAAATACCTCCTTCTGCCCGCTTGGAGCCAAGGGGACGAAATTGGTCAAGTCGGGGAACCGCTTCTGGAGCCAGTCGATATCCATTGAATACCATTCCTTCGCCCGGGGGAGAGTGCAATCTACCATATGATATTGTCGATCTCGTAGCCTCATGCGTCAAGATGTTTTCTGGGATAGCGTCGGATGGCTGGCTCCGAATCCGCCGCCAAAAGAAGCCCGGCAGTATTGCAGATATGGCACCGGTGCCATCGGCCCGTCGTGGAGGATGGGAAAAGCGCTCACATGACGATCATGTGAGCGCTTTTTGGCACTGTAAACGTCACGGGACGAGGGTTTTCATCCCCTCGCCTACTGACATTTTCGTAAAAAACTCGAAAATGTGCATTTGCTGTAAGTGGCCTTTCGACAGCCACATACAATCACGGGACGAGTTTGCACCTCGTCACGCGATTTCGAGACTTCGAGACGATTTTGAGGGATTTTGGGCTGGACGGGCGGGTAGGCGTATCACGCGATTAAACGGAGAGCGGGTGCGGCCAAACGCGCAAAGGTCTTTGTGTCATAGGGATATACGAAAGGCCCGCCGGATTGCTCAAGCGGGCCTTTGTTCGAGTTGAGACGGGTTGTGTAACCCGTTTACTGGAGGTTAAGTGCGGGACTCGTAGCGCCTCGGCGAATCGACCGATTTCGGCCTGAAGTTCCGCCGATCAGGCGTCTCGATGCGCTCTCGATTCGTTGGCACTGGTGCCATCCATCGTTGGCACTGTCATGGCACTGCAGTGGCACCGCAACAGATTTGGCATGGCACCGGTGACAGCGAGGGCAAGGCCGTGGCAGCAGCACAGCCTCATTCTTCCGTAACCTCCTCGAGGGCGTACCAGACTGCCCCGGAACCCTTGCTTAAATCGAAGCGCGTCACCGTTCGCGTTGCGGAAGAACGAACCGGGTTCTGGAGCACGGCGACTTCGTACACAGACGAATCACTTGGGTCCACGAACACACGATAGAGAAAATACCGGTTTCCGAGCCTCTCGGCGGCGCGGTATTCGTTCTCTGTAAGTTCTACCTCGCCTGTTCGTGAACTCCGTCCCTTCACCTCGATGAACCTGTCTACTTCGCCCTCGGAGATCTCCCCGCTGGCAAGAGCCTTCTCTTTCACATCCTCGGAACTCATGCTGAGCAGGTCACAGCCGAACCCCTCGCTTCCGCGAATATGGCTCACGTCGATCACAAACCTACCTTCCCCATCTTGGCGCTCAAAGGCTTCCACGATTTGGAACGTAACACTCTCCGTCGCAACAGGTCCGTGACCACCGCCGCCAGTTCCGCCGCCATGGCGGTTGATCACAAGGCGTCGCTTCTTCTTCGACTTGCGGTCTGGGGGGCTGGTTGTTGTGAACCGCTGATCAGACTCGGTGCCGGCTTTGCCACCAGCCTCATTCTCATCCTCACCGCCGCTTTCGTCGTCTTGTCCCGCTGTTTTTCCCTCCGTCTTCTCGTCACCTCCCTCGTCGCTCTTTTTCCCTTCTTCTCCTGGCTGGTCAGGCTCAGGGCTTGGAGGTATGATGACCATGTCCTCATCGTCTCCCACGATATCCCAGTCATCGAACCGCCGTCGTGCCTCCTCAAGTTTCCCACCTGCCTCCGGCCCGAGGAGCCCTTCCACGACCTCTTGCATTTCACGCTCTGATCGGCAACGGAGCACAGCACTGACTTCGGCCGCAATGTCGGTCCCAAGGGCCTCTGCAACAAGTCCAGCCACGGACAACCAGAAGCTTGTCGCCCCCGCCCCATCCGGATCATATTGACCCACAAGGTAGAGTTGTGATTCGATGCAGATGTGGTCTTTAGCATGATCCAAGATCAGCGTTTCCGGCTCTTGCCCCTCAATCGACACGCGAACCGCCAGGCAATTGCAGACGTATAGTGACGTGCGCTTGAGCAAGTTACGCTCTCGGAAATCATCGTCTATCTTCTTGCCGAGTCGCAGCGCGTATATGTACGGGATGCACCGCCGCAAGAATGCGTTGGCATCTTCGCTGTGGACGTCGTACTCGGTGTCGTCTTGGACGACTTCCAACGCGACTTCCCCTGACGACAGCGGCTTGACGTCGAGCAACTGCTTCACCGCCGTGGCGTTACGACGCCGTGGCAGGTCGAGCAGAGCTATGCGTGACACGACTGCGTCTGGCAAAGTGACGTTCGCGTTGTACCGCACCTGCGCTACAGGCAGGAAATGGCCTTCGCCCTGATACCTGGCCCACACCTTGCCGTTCCGCAGAAACTCCGAGCGGTTGGGACCGTCCTCGGCGGTGATATTCGACTCCAGGAACGTGCGGTAGATCGCCGAGACGGATTGTCCTTGCGGGTCGCGCTCGGGCAAAGACAGGAGGAGGTCGTAGACCTGCTCACTCGCCATCGTCTCCAGCGATGCCACAACCCCGAGACGACACAAGACCGCGTCCATGGCCTGTTTGCCACCCCGCGAGGCCAGCATCTCATTACGGTGATCAATCGCATGTCGGCAGTACACGCTGGGCAGCACCCTCAGGCCGATGCGGCTCAGCATGATCTCAGCGGGACGATGCCGCTCACCATCTTGGCCTGGCACCCATGGGGTCTCTCTAAGCCAATGCAGCACCGGGTTGGGGATGGGCACGGCGTGATCATCCCGGTAGTTCCGTTCATTTTCAATCGTGGCCTGGAAACATGCGCTCTCGATGTTCTCGGCAGACAAGACTGTCTGCTGTTCAGACATCAGGTAGGCCATGACGGCGACGGGATCTCCCTCTTTGAGTATGCGTAGGAACCGATCAGGTACGTTCACACCCTTGATCTGGTAACTGCTGCAGTGGCTGCGCACATCGCTTGGCGATTCGCACAGCTTTGATCGCACGGAGATCGGGAATGGAAGGCTATCCACCACGAACTCGCGGAAAGCGCGGTAGTCCACATTCGGCCGACTATAGGTGGTGGATAGTGATGTAGACCGTGGCGTTGCATGGACCCCAAGGGCGATCAGGAACTCCTCCACCTCTACCTCGCCGAGTTCGGACAAGCCCAATCCTTCAGGCTTCGCCACGAAGTCGTCCTCATCGAGCGGCCCGTACAGACGGGCCACGAGTCGACCACGTTGGTATTCGCCAGAGAGGTATAGAGAAGTTGCTCGCTTTAGTGTGCCTTTAGCCGTCACGACATTGACCGGTAGCTGCGAAAGAACTTGCCGCGAACCCTCAGACGCCCGAAGCAGCCATGCCAAGATCTCTCGCCAGCGTTGCACTCGCTCGGCATCGGGCAATTCGCTATCCAAATTCAGGGGTGAAATGATCGCACGCGCCACAGTGTCGAATCGGTACTCGGATACCTTGGCCGCGTTTCGCTCCATCTCGCCGGCCAGGCCGCGAAGGGACGAGTGGCCGGATGCCTGCAACAGCGCACGCTGAAAAGCGGCATCCAGGAATCGCACGCCTTGCGCCCATGCTGGCAGTGGCGGCAACTCCTCGGTCGGCGTGAAGAAACACTCTTCACCTTCGGCAACAGGACAGCCCTGCCGTTCCAGCAGAAAGCCATTGACTCCAATAGAGCGCAGCTGGTTCGCATCAACCAGTTGGCCAAGCGTTGTGCCCGCTCGTTCAGGCTCAGCCGCCGCGACCATCGTCCGCAGACGCAACTTCAGAGAATCCCGGTCCAGCCACGAGAGCCCCAACCAACGCACAAGGTCCACAGTTCGTTCGTTCGAGGGTAGCACTAGCATTTCCGGGAACCATCTGGCGTCCGCCACATCGGCCCATACGTCATGCGGCGGAAGAACCGTGTTGTCGGCTGTTTCCAAACGACCGTCGAGACGGGGAAATAACCGCGTGTCCCGCACGGCTTGTTTCGCGCTTTCGACGAAGCCCAACCTCACGAGTTCAGGGTCGGCGTTCTCGATTCCGCTCAGCAGTCGTAAGGGCCTATGTGAATCTTCGCCCTGCGACTCCTGCTCAAGAACGCTGGCCAAGTGCGCCGCTAATGCCTTCAGGACATAGCGATTCGATGCGTGATCGACAATCCGATTTCGGTCTTCCGTTGTCTCGAGCGTTGCGTGGAAGATAAGCGGGCATGGCAGGCGTTCGCGGGTGGGAAAAAACACACAAAGAGCGTTCCGGTCGTATGGTGCGTCTGTTGTTTCGGGTACAGCAACTCCTGTTTCATACTCCTGCCGGCCACCTGTGGACTCGGTATCGGCCTCTGGTGGCACCCTTCCTGATCGCCGGTAGATATCCCAGTAAGTAGTAGTACTCTGCTCACCATCGGAGATAATGACCCTTGACCTCTCGTGGTCTACTTCCTCGCGGATCAAGAGCCAGTTTCTTGTCACAGCGCCTTCGATTTTAACATCGACCAAGTGCCGGCAGAAGAGCAACGCTGCAGAGGGTAGTTCTGTCAGCTGTTCCTCAGCTTCCGCGAACACTTCATCGCCTCGATCTCCTTCAGGCAGCGGTAATACGACTACCGTAGTAAACCCCCTCGCTTGGAACCGCTGTACAACCCGAAGGTCTGGGTGGTCGTTTGCTGGCACCAAAGGAAATCGCATCACTGGAACTGGCCAACGACCAACCGAGCGGTGGTAATCATCTACGCGGTTGGGCCTTGAACCGTCCTGGGCCAACGATTCGACATAGCGAGTCGCTGCCTGACGGTCAAAATACACCTGAAGCGAGCCACTGACAATCAAGGGCCGTTCAGTCCACGTCAACACGGCCCGAAAGCCCAATCCTTTGCAGCCAATGAAGCGATTCTGCTCAAGCTGCTTCGGACTGCAATCACTGATGACCAGTGACATCAGCCCGTCGTAAGTGAACGGTGTTCCCGTGTTGGCAACAACAAGATGATGGCGATCCAAGGCAAAAACGACTTGGGAGCCATCCGCGAGATCAGCACCGGCGTCGTCTGCATTCTGGAGCAGCTCTAGGATCTGGCGACCCCGGTAACCATCGAGCGCACTCGTCTCGCGGTTATAGTGGCTGATCAGCTCTCTCGGCTCACGCTCATAGAGGCCACGTTGGTCCTCAGCGATCTTAGAGATCGCGAGGGCTGCATCCCCGTTCAGGTCTTCAGGTTCGCACTGTTCCAGATTCTCAACCATCACTGCCTCTGACAACTGCCCGCCATCCTGCAGGTAGTCCTCCACAAGGTCATTGTGCCGACTCATGCCAACTCTGCCCGCTTTCCATGCACGAAACAGTCTCGACTTGCGCCACCCATGCTAACGCGCCGGGACTGAGGTGTCAGCATGATTCCAACTCATGTCACCATACGCCGATACAGATTCTGATCCGCAAGAACGCTCACGTTACTTCAGCCGGTAGAAGCCGGGGCTTTCCGACCGGTCGAACTCGATCATGCCTGCCCCCGACAACTCGCCGAGCACCCTTTTGGCCGTGCGTTCGCTGATGTGGAACTCCGTCTCAACGTCACGACGGGTTAGATTCACTTCCGACGCCAACTGGGCCAGCACCCATCGCTGCTTTTCGCTGAACTGCTGGGCGGGCTCGCCGCCTTGTTTCGCATGGGCCGACTTGGCCACACCGTTTCCCCCACCGACCAGCGTCCCGGCCTCGTCGTACACCTCGGTGATGAGCCAGTCCAGCAGGTAGTAGCCATGATCGTCATTGCCGATGATGTCCTCTTGGCCACAATCCTGCCCAAGGTGATTCCGCATGAGTTTTCGGATGCGGGACCGCAGTGAGCAGATCGACCGGATCAGCGTGTTCTGCATGGGCTTCGGGTCGAGCTTGGGTGCCAGACGTTGGCTGCCCAGATGGATATACTTGCCTTTGTCGTTCGTCTCGCGGAGCACATGGAGAATCTGCCAGGCATAGCCCCTTCGACTCTTCTCGGCGATGGTCTCACCGCACAGCTCGATGCGGCGCGGGTGATAGGCCAGCACGCCGCCGGCGAACGTCGTGAGCGACTCGGTCTGGTCCTTCGCTTTGGCCGCCCGCCGGAAACGCCGATGTTTTTCCATCACCTCCTCGATCACCACGGCCAGTGTTCGCCCCGACGTCGGAAACGGCTTGGCGATACTGCCGTCGATACCGATATCCTGAAGCTCGATCATCAGGTCTACGCAGTGCTGGTACTGGGCCGTCATCAGGATCACCGGCACATCCCGTCCCTTGCGTGCGCGGATCTGTTTCAGCAAGTTCTTGCCGAATTCGGGCGAGTCTTTGCCACCCGGTCTCGATGGAATCTGCAGGTCAAGCAGAATCAGATCGTAGTTGTTGGCGACCAGCAGGCCGTTGGCTTCTTGCTGGTTCTGTGCCCAGTCACTGACGTGGCCCGGGGATTCCAGGCAATCATCGATGGTCTCGATCTTGATCTTACGGTCGTCTTCAACCACGAGCACCTTCATTCGTCATCTCCCCCGGCTGAATCTCGCATGGGCAGTGTGACCACTACGGTTGTGCCCTGGTTCATCTCGCTGTCGATGGCCACCGACCCGCCGTGAGCAGTGACGTACTTATGCACCAGGCTAAGGCCCCAGCCCGAGCTGTTACGCTTGGACTTGTTCGGCCCGGTGGGTGCGAAAGAGGTCAGTTCCTTGAGTACCTCCAGCTCGATTCCAGGGCCATCATCAATGACGATAATCCGCGTTTCGTAGCCGTCCACGACCACCTGCACCTCGATACGCCCAGCCCGCAGCGAGTCTACCTCGCGGTCGGCGAAACACTCGATGGCGTTCTGGATCACGTTCGTTAGCGCAAACACAATCAAGCGGCGAGACACTCGCAGTCGAATGGCCGGCGCGGCTGCTACCACGACCTCCACGGCTGAGGGATCGTGACGCTGTTGGATCACGCCTTCCCGAGCCTTTTCGATGGCCTGCTGGATCATCTGTTGAAGGTCTTCGGGATGACGCTGGACCGGCAGCGGCTTGGTAAACTGTTCCATCGCCTCGATGGTCCGCTTGAGGAATCCGATGTCCTCGAGGATGGAGGCTGCTCGGTTCGCCGTACCAAGCTCATCAGCAAGGGCGGCCGCGTTGGCCGAGAGCGTCGTAAGAATGCTTCGCACGTCATGGGCCACGGCGGCGGCGAGCATGGCGTACCGCTGGTCGGCAAGGGCCTGGACCTTGGCCGCGACTCGTTTGCCGTACTGACGAGTCAACTGGTCCAGTTGCTCTGAGTAAGTTCGGCATTCGATGCGTTTGCGGCTCGAAGTCTGACGGACCTTACGCTGCCGGGCGAGGCTCCGCTCGGCATGGCTGCGGACGTAACTGTTGCAATCGCCCCGGAAAATCGCCACCAAGCGGCTGCACGACTCGTCATCAAGCAGATGCACCATCCGCGCCACATCGAGCCGAACGGCCCAGTCAGGGTCGCGGGCCAGCAGGTCGACCAGATCGGTAACCACCGTATCGCCGGCGGCATCATCGCACAGGATGGCGTCCGTAATGCTCGTGACCAAACGTCGGCGTTCGTCGCCCGACATATGTTGCGGGTTCCGGTGCAGCAGGCTGCAGGCCTCTTCCAGGTTGGATTGAGTCCGTTCAATCATCAGTATTTGTACCTGTCCTTCCTGCGGACAAAGGCTTCCTTGCCGCCTTCCAGGAGATTGATGATCTCGGTTTTGCAGTCGTCCACGGAGCCCTGGTTCGCCATACGGGCTCGCTCGCCGTCGCTGGTCAGCACGTACACCGCCGACGCCTCGCCGAGAACGGGAATGTTCGGGTTGTGCGTGATCAGGATAATCTGGCGGTTCTGCTTCACCCGATGGATGGCATTGACCACCGTGTCGTAGATATAGCGGTTGTCGAGATTGTCCTCAGGCTGATCGACGAGCAATGGGTTGTCGCTCTCCAGCAGCAGGATCGGCAGAATCGTCGTGCACTTCTGGCCGGTCGAAAGATGCAGAGAGTTCTTCCACTCCTCACCGTCCAGCAGTTCAAGCCGTGGCAGATCGGCCAGTTCAACCGAGTCGAGCTGCAGTTGGACATCAAGACGGTTCAGGGCCTCCATCACCTTGGCCATCTGCGTGTCTCCGAGTTCCGCTTGGGCCTGAAGATCATCGGTGCGTCCCTCGGTGACCATCCGCAGCAGGTCGCTCGGTGGCACGTAGTCCGCTATCTTCCTGGCCGCCGGGTTGTACTGGCGCACATATCCCTTCATCCAGCCGGCCAACGCCTGCTGGTAGACCGAACGGTTGCCGCACTGGTCGATCCGGACGCGAATAGGCGACGTCGCGCCCTCGTTAATCCAGTTGGCGACCTGCTGCCGCAGCTCGAATCGCTCGGACCACAATTCACGGAGCTGCCCGGCCAGATCAGACCGTTCCCGATAGAGCTGGTCGATCTGCTTTTGAAGCTCAGCCTTACGCCGATCCTTGGCTAGCAAATCATTACGTTTCTTTTCCAATTCCGCCCGCTCCGTGGCCACCCCGCGTGCATGGTTGTCCTTGGCGATCAGGTCGCGGAACGCCAGCTCCTGCTGCTGGTGGGCGTGCTGGAGCTTGCCGACCAGTTCCGCCAGTTCATTCCCACCGGAATCAACCACGCCGGCGGCCTGGTCGAACAGGCGATCCAGTTTGCTCCCAAGCCGCCTGAGATTCTCCTGAATGCGGCTCATCACCTTGCCATTCGGCCCGTCCAACATTGACGGGTCGAAGGCCGTTTCGATTCGCTGGATAAACTGACCGCGCGAATCGTGGAGCCACTGGCTGTATTGCTGGATCAGTTCCTCTGCCTCCTTGACCGCCTGGCTCTCACGTCCCCGCAGCGCACGATGCTGCTGCGCGACGTTAACCTCATCATCCGTCTGGTCGCTCTTATCATCGGTAAGGGACTTGATCTTCGACTCGATGAACTGCAGCGCGGAGACCTCGTCGACCAGACCTTTCAACTGCTGGTCATGGGTAACAATGGCGTTGGTGTTCGCCTCCATCTTGGCCCGCACCGCCGTCACCTTGCGGTTGACCTCTGCGATCTGACCGGCTGCGAACTTGTCAATCAGCTCCAGCTGCGACTGTGGACTGTCGGCGATGTTCTCGACCTCGTTCTGACTGAAGATATCGGCGCTGAAAATGCCCGCCGTGTTGATGCGAACGTCCGTCGGTTGCTCATCAGTGGTCAGGACCATCGGCTCGCCACTGGCGGTCCGGTCGACGATGTACTCCAACCCATCCTTGGTCTCCAGTGCCAGCCGGATGCGGCCGTCGCTGAGGTTGCTTTTGACCAGTGCTTCGACCCGCTTGCGGGCCAGCCCTCCATCGTCTTGCGGAAACTCGTCGAGGGCATAACGGATAAACTCCAGCACGGTCGTCTTGCCCGTACCACGATGGCCGATAAGACAATTCAGCCCGTCGGCAAACTCGATATTCAACCCATCCAGAAACCCACCGACCACCGACAGCGACTTGAGCCGGTGACAACGCTTTTTTTCGTTCATTTCATTGCCCTTTACGCATGTAACCCATAATGGATGGGTTCAGCATAAAGGGGAGGTATGACAGGTTCGGTCGCAGGTGGAAAAAATATTAATAATTCTTGGCCATGCTCTGGATTTCGTCCCGGAGGTCCTCGGCCAGTGCCTTGGGACTGATGATGCGGGCGTGCAGTCCGAACCCCAGCACCCACCGCTTGAACTCGACGGTGTTGCCCAGATCGAACGTGGCGACGACCTTGTCGCCAGCATCCTTGACTATCTTCTGGGTCGGATGCCACTGCATTTCCCGAACGTTCGTGGCCGCCCATCCGGTGAATTCAACTCGAATCTTCTGCTTCTTCTTAGCCTGGAAGACACCGAACGCGCCCTGGAAGTGGCCAGCCAGCGAGAAATCAAGTGGCTTGTTGAACGTCTTGTCCAGCCGCGTCAGGCCCTTGATCCGGGCCACCTTGAGCGTGCGGACTTCGTCGTAGCATGCGAGGTAGCCGATGCAGTACAGCGACGCGTGCAGCAGGACCATGCCGTACGGGTGGAACTCACTGATGACCTCACGACCCTTGCTGGCCGAGCGATAGATTACCTTCACAGTCTTCTGGTTCAGGATGGCCTCGTTGATGATGCGGATTTCCTTGTCCTGGCCGGAGTAGTCGTGGTTGGCCAGGTTCTTGATGAAGAATGACTCGTCGAGGCCATCGAAGTACGTCAGCGCCCGCGCCGGCAGCAGCGCTCGAATCTTCTGCAAGGCCGTCTGGAGGCCGTCGCCGAACTGGGTTCCCGAAAGCGGCAGGAGCAGTTGCTGCGAGAGGAACAGGCTCAACATTTCGGTCATCGTCAGTTGAAGCTCTTCCGATTCGATTGTGTTGTAGGCCATCTTCCAGAACCGCTTGCCACGGTCCCGCTGCTCGTAACTAATCGGGAAGATGTCCTGGAGGACGCCCAGGTCACGCTGGACGGTCCGCTTATTGCACTCGAGGCGCGCGGCGATCTCGTCGGTGCTTACGCCGAACCGGTGGGCTTGCAGCACCTTGATCAATTCCCATTGTCGAAACAGGCCATCGCCTCGAGCCATACTTGCATCCTTTCGTCACTGTGGAGGGTAATCCATACCCATGACAGGTTCGGTCGCAGGTCACGAATTTTTTTGAGAAATCTTGGCCAGGTGCGACCGGACCTGTCACAGGCCCCGGTTACCCTTGTATCGGCAACTTGATAAGGAAAGGGATAGCCATGACCACGATCCGAATGAAAGACGTTCTCCCAACCCTGGTACCCGGGGCCGCGATAGGCCACCAGAACCTGACGCTGGTGCCCCTGCGGGGGGAGGGGCATCAGCAACGATTCCAGGACTACCTGCTGGCGTCCGAAGCCATCGACGCTGGTATGCTGACGGTAACCGAGGTTGATGAGTCCGGTACAGTGCCGGAACTCCTGGCGGTCAATAACGCTGACCGGCCGATATTGCTGCTGGACGGCGAGGAACTCCAGGGCGCGAAGCAGAATCGAATCCTCAACACGAGTGTGCTATTGCCGCCAAAGTCCAAGACCCGCATCCCGGTATCCTGCGTCGAGGAAGGCCGGTGGAGCCACACCAGTCCGACCTTCAAAACCGGCAACTACGCGCCGAGCAGCTTGCGCCAGCGCAAGAGCCGCGACGTTCAGTTCAGCCTTCGCGCCTGTGGCCGGGCCGAAAGCGATCAAGGAGCCGTGTGGGACAACGTG
Source organism: Planctomycetales bacterium (assembly GCA_030642005.1). Lineage (GTDB taxonomy): Bacteria > Planctomycetota > Phycisphaerae > SM23-33 > SM23-33 > JAUWNJ01. Next base: position 12,331 of record DAOWOP010000001.1, on the reverse strand, counting down.
GCCGAACACATCGAGGCCTGCGCCGCCCCTTCACCAACCCGTGCGATGTCCGATGCAATGGACACACTGGCCGAAGTGCTCGGGCGCTATCACGAGGCATTACCGTACCCCTCTGGCACGTGTGGCGTCGTGGCGGCCGTGTGTGGGCGTTTCGTGGCGGCGGACGCCTTTGACTCGCCCTCAACGCTCGAGGCAGTCTGGGCGCGACTGGTGGCGAGCTACGCCGTCGACGCCGAGGCAGCCAAGGACAAGGCCAACAAGACGTTCACCGCCAAGGCAGCCAGCGTATTGTTGGAGCACGTTGCCGAACAGCAATGCCAGGCCTTCAACGCGGTGGGGCTTGGTGACGATCTGCGTTTCGATGCCGAGGACGTGCTTGGTCAGATCCTGCAGGTCGAGGACCATCTTCTCCACTTGAGTGTCTTCCCGCCAACGTCCGATGGACTACATGGTGCTCACATTGGGCCGCGCATCCGGCCGCCTTCGCAGCGAAGAGGGTGATGGTTTTACGGATGCCGCGGTATCTACAAAACCGAGGCGCTCCGGCGAACCACCTCGTCCAGATGATCCTGAATCTGCGACTCGTCTCGTATTGATGCATGTTGTGTTACCTGTGTCATCATTGGTCTCCCGTGACCTGTGTCGGAGTAAAGACACGATCATAGGCTGGACGGCTCAAGCAGCCTGTATAGGCCATCAACAAACCGAAGGCCCGCGCCCGAGATGCTCGAGCGATTCGCCGGCAGTCATAGGTTACCGTGCGAGCCCCGCCAACCTTTGCAAGGGTGCCCTTGAATAACGCTTCGTCGAATAGCACGCTCGTCATGCCACTCGCAATAGCCGTCTTTACTTGGCTTACAGCAGTTGATTCATTCGCAACTGGAGCGCACAGATCCGCCTTGCGTATTATGCGGCCCATGAGACGAGACAAAATGGCATGGCGTTTGTTCCAAGCAGGGCGCATATTCGCTGGGGCATTGCCACCAACAACCAGCCTCGCAACCCCATCGTCGTTCAGGACGCACAGATCAAGGATGCACACCCGTACTTGATGGACAAGTTTCAGTTTGACGTGCCATCTCTCTGCGGGAGACGAGCCGAAATACGGCAGTTCCTCTGAATAGTGAGATGTCTGCTCATTACACACAACTTCGGCCATGGGAACCCGGTCGAGTTCGGGATGTCGTTTTCCATTGCTTCGCACCATCAGATCGCATGGCTGGGCCAGCAGAATGTACCGTTTACTACTGGACGCTCCCACCCGCTCGAAGATGTCTCCAGCTTCCAATGGCAAGTGATTCTGGTTGATGTAAACGTCCGATTCGAAGAGCTCGTCCCGTTGGATTGCCCATGCATTCGAGGGCGGAGTGAACGCAGCGCAATTGGTCGGAATCTCGCTGACGGCCCTTAATTTGGCCGCAATTGTTTCAAGTTCCCCACCCTCATGTGCCAGACGTCGGGACTCAAGGCGATGGAACAACGTGTGGAGTCGAAACAGCATGTCGGGCTCCCAGAGTCCTTCTTGGGCGGAAACCTGAAAGACTATGTGATCAAGGTCAAAGATGCTCATCTCATCGACGCGATTGGCTGCAGTGGCGGCTGCATCTGCTATAATCTCTTTTGTCTTACGCTTTAGCTCCGTGAAGTCGGGGCACAATGCTACGAACTTCAGCGTCTGAGCGAAGAGAACCGGATCTCTGCTCAGATGTAACTTGGGAATCACTACGAATCGATCCCTCGGAATACTGTAAGCCTTGCTCAATTCGTCCCACTGTTCCGACTGGTTCTCCGGCGTCACCGTGTGAGTCAAAAGACCGCAGATAAGATTTTCAGTGTCGTTCCTTGCAAGCAGAGAGGCAATGATCTTGATACCCCCGTCGCTGTCGCCACCGTCTTCGGAGAAGTCACGGTCGAACAGAAAGAGGGTGCGCTGATCGCCATCAGGCGTCAGTAGTTTCTCTTTCTGTTCCTCCCATTGCGACGGGGAGATGGTTACCAGATTGTCCTCGGGGATCAGTTCGCCCAAGATCGAAGCATCGGCGAGGTCATCCGTTTCATCGTCGTCTTGGCGTCTGGTCGCTATGAGCACTGCATCGGCTCGTTTGGAACGCGTATCCTCATCCATCTGTCCCCATATCTGGCGCAGTTTTTCGCGTCGAATGTCCGGATCATCCGGGACGTTCTCGCCTAGTTCGGGCACTGCATTGACTAAGTGGTCTGCATCCAGATCAGTGGCAGCAGCGATGACGTCTTCCAGCGATGTACCACCGCCATAGGTGTCATCAACACAGACAACGCGCGCAACATGGAGGGCCGTTAGAATGCGCTCAACTGCGGTACGCGCGTGTGCAATGGCGTTTTGATCACTCATGCAAGTGCCCCCCGGAGGTCGATCTGGAACTTGAACATTCGCCGGCGCTTGTTGCGATCTGGAAGCAGTCCTACGCTGCAGCCCTCGGAATCCAGCAACTGCTTCACGATAAATAGCCCAAGACCGCGTCCTTGCCCCTTTGCCTTCGCTGAAATAAACGGCTCGAAGATCGCGTCTTCTACGTTGGGATCGATACCGCTGCCATTGTCGTAGATTCGAAGAAATGGGCGGGCAATATCAAGAAAGATTATGCCGGACGATTGTCGCTTTTGCGTGATGTCCTCTTTAAGCCAGTACTCGCTGTTCAGGACGAAATTGTCTATAACCTGCGTCAGTTTGCCCTTATTCATACGAATGACGAAGAGCGCATCATCTGCGCATTCGACTCGTATCGATATGTTGTTCTTGGCCAATCGCTCGGCGTAAAACTCTGCAATATCAGCCAAGAACTCGCGGATGTTGATGTCGTGCCGTTGCTCACGCACATATCGCAACGACGGCGACAAATAGGACATCTGTTTACGGAGAGCCATGACGGCCGAGTGGACGTACTCGATAAAGGCAAGGATGGGGCGGTCTGTAATGCCTTTCTTCCTCAATGTGGTCTGCGCCGATTTAGTTCGCTTAGCAAGTTGGTCGGCCACATTGAATACCTCATGAGATAACGCTTCGGCCGTCAGCCCCAGTGCGACCGTCTCGTACATGTCGTCCATCTGTCGTCGCAAGCCATCAACGCGGTCTTCCAGCACTTGCCCCATGCCCCGCAGGGCTCCCACCTCTTCGAGGTACGCAGACAACCGTCCTATCACACCCTTGGCTTCTTCAAGGAGCGGTTCCAAAGCAGACAGGGCCTCTGTGACCTTCTTCCGGAGTTCCGGCGTTATCTCCTTTGCCGATTGCAGCCCAGAGACAACTGCCTTTGACGCCGATGTGCTGGCGCTGAGCCTTGCCGTCAGCGCATCAAGGCTCTTCTGGTGCGTTGGTGCCTCAGCAAGTCCTTTCTTTATCGTTTGGGAGATATTCTCTACCGTTTTCCGCGCATCAACCCGTGCCAATTCCTCATTTCGCTTTTTGCGAAACTCCGCCCAGGAGCGACCGAAAAAGTCGTGAGCAATTGTCGTAAACTTCTTGAACTCCTCCAGCAGAGCATAGAAGTTTCGGTAGTAAGGTGAGTCCTTGAAGCCTTCGCGGTCTGTTGTCTCCTCCAACTCTATGTTGTCCCGAGCAGAAAGGGCAATGTATCCGAGTGTATTGTCCGGCTTTAGGCCATAGTAGGATGTTGCCGATGTCCACTGCGCACCCAACTTGAGCCAGTCGTGATCGACTCTGATTGCGAATCCATCTCGATACACACGAATGCCGCTTAATTCCTTGATGTGACGACGATATTCGCTGATGCGATCAAAGACGGATTGCTGCTGAAACGAAGAGGTGCCAAGATTGAAAGAATCCACTTCTCCTGTGAACGGTCCTGGGTTTGCCACGTTCCCGTCATCGGAACTCTCACGCTCTACCTTGTCGAGATCGCCCAAAGCCTTCTGCCAGTGAAACTCGCAATACCATTGCTTTGCACGTGACTGGCCCAGACCAATGATCTTTGCAAGCTTATGCCCTTCGAGAAACTTATAGAATGCCTGGCCACCATCCGATTCAGCGATCAATGCAAACTGTTCGGACTCCCTTGGTGACGATGGCCTGAAGAAGTCCAGTCGAGTTCGACCATGAACGACTAAATTCGTTCCATCAAATACGAGGCTGTACCGAATCGGAGCGATCCTACGAACCTTGTCGCTGATCTCGAGTAACTCAAGCGGCTTTCCGTCCACTTCAACGACCACCATGAAATCACGGATTTGCTTGTACGGAGAGATCATCCGCGAGAGCTCTTGCTCAAGGCGTTTGATTGCGGGTTGACCTTGCCAGAACTTGGGTTCCCGAAGGCCCGAAACAACCACCTTCGTTCCATACGACCGAGGATACTTGATCTTGGCAAGATGGATATCAACGTTTTCAAGCTTTGGCGCAGTCTCGAAGTCAAGCCAGGAGAAGCCAAAATGGTATCCCGACTCCTTCTTGGACTTCGTGAATATTTCCAGGCTGTCGCCGAGACGCTGTACGCCAAGTCGTCCCAGTCCTTTGTCGCCAAGAGGTGTGCGCCCACCAGGAGTGGTCTTCTTGGCCTGTTTTAGGTCACGCTTCTTTCTGTTCGAGATCGTCAGCCAGCCCGACTCGACATCCTCCAGGTCCATCCCGTAACCATCGTCTTCGACGATAATTCGGCCCCCTTCTGAAGGGTAGAGGGCTCCGGCGACCTCCACTGCCCCCTGCGTATCGATTGTGATCTTGGCGTAGGTGGCATCGGCATCATAGCAGTTCTTTACAAGCTCGATTAACGCCTGAACGGCATCACTGATTAGGCTCTCGCCGAGCTGATACACAACAGAGGGATGCACCTCAAAATGTGATTTCTTATCCTTCGCCATATTACACTGCCTTCCGCATCACCAGGATTGCTTCGCTCGACATCGTGTCTGCGATATTGTTCTTGAGTGCCATGCGTTTTGAGGATATTTTCCTCGTCAGCTTGCATAGCAGTCTTGCACCATGGGCCGAAAGCAATTCCGCAAGAATCTTATCCAAAGGAACCCGTTTCCCCCCAACTTTCCGGTTCCCCAGCGTCCAAACCATGAGACCGCCAGAACGCAGACTCTTGAGAATCGGATCAAGGCACCCGTCCAAGTCGCGGAAGAAGGCGGTTACCCGCTGTGCGCGATCTCGTGGTTGATCCTTGAGGCTCCCGATGTATCTCGCAAATGCTGGAGATCGCTCCTTGATCTGATCAGGCTCTGCCTTCTTCACTCGCTTACTACCGCCGAGGCTTCGCGTATCGATCTCGTGAGTCGATGCTAGACAGCCAGCGTCCACGTTTGTTCCGATGTCTTCAAGATCGATCCACTGAAGTGGCAGGTATGAGTACTGGCCATAGGGAACAGTGGTTGCATTATCTCCGTACGGTGGCGAAGTTACAATGATGTCGCACAGGGGCTGATCCGTGCTTTGCCGAATATCGTCAAGCGATACGGTTATGTCTTGCTGGTAATGACCGCGCACAAGTTGGCCTGCTTCCGACAGTTGGCTGGCCTGGTCCTTCAAGTGCTGAACATTGCGGACAACCACTTTTTTGAAGACACCAATCGGGTCGAGGTCGCGTCCTTCCACTTCCTCTTGCGTCCGAATGTGCAGCTTGAAGGTTGATGTGCGAGAGTTGCTTGTGGCTCGAACGGTTTCGGCCAAAGCGACCCAGAAGAATCTACGAGCCCATGCCGATTTTTCGAGACGAATCGCTCGACGGACCTTCGACAGTGCAACTTGTGCGTCCCTTCGGAACCACTTGTCCCGGTTCATGAAATTGGCCTCAACAGCCCACCGTTTATCACCATCGATATGAGCAACGACTTCACTAGCCTTCTGCCCCAATGCCTCAACGAAGAACGGCCCGCTCTTAACCCGACACAGCCGTGCCGCCAAGGGATTAATATCTGTCCCAAAAAATGCAAGACCGCGCATCATGCTTTCGGTCAGGATTGTTCCCGATCCCGAAAATGGATCGCCTGCTCGCTCGATTTCGGGGTGAACAGCGCAGGCTTCTTTGAGAACGGCGCGGGCTACTTGCGGTACCATCATGGCTGGGTACTGAAAAAGTCCATGGCCATACTCTCGGCGTGAATTGCCCCTAAACGACCAGTAGTCCCGGTCGTGTTCTGTTAGCGCTTCAAGCCTACCTCGAAGCTGCTCATCATGTTGTGGCGTTGCTACAATCACGCCCGATTCTCCATGCCACACCTAACGTGTGTCCAAATAGTCCATTATCGTCCGTTCGACGTTCGCTTCTTTACGGTAACACTTCTGTTTACGCAGCGTCACCCTCATAGGTGACACCGAAGATCGTGTCCGCCAGCCATTTCTTGAAACTGGGATTATCGCTGAACTGCTTAAAAAGCTCCGTATGGTCGGAAAGCAATTCAATGACGACTTTCTGGAGCGCTTTGTCATGCTCAAGTCGGGCGGCGGCTTTATCCGAGTTCTTCATCGCGTTCTGGTAGGCCTTGTCGGCTGCCACCTTCGCGGGAATCTCCTCGCTGATGACTTTGCGAATTCTATCCTTATCCTTCCACTCGATGTTGCCGAACTGGTCGTTAAAGGCCTTGATGATGTTGCTGAGTGCGTCCAGTTCGGGTTCCGGCTTACGGCCTCCACCGCTTGTCGGCACTGGTCCGACTTGGCCATCATCATCCGGCAGAGCGATCTCCATCGCCGCCTGAACCTCGACGCGATAGCTATCCATGTCGATGGCCTCCAGGATTCCCTTAGCCAAATCTTCCTCGATTGGTGCTGGCAGCTTGGGAATCAGAAAGTTCAGGAAGATTGACAGCTTCTCCCAATCTGCGTTCGTGTACGGCAAGATCGACGCGAGAAAGCCGTATGTCCGACAGAACGCCTTGGCCTTGCCTTTGAAATCAACCTGTCCGTCCTCGTCCAGATCGGCATTATAGACGGCCACGCACGCATCAAGAATCGGGTCCAGATTGTCCCGGTCTGCTCCGTCGAGATACAACTCGGCCAGATTTTCCACCTGTGGCCAGGCATAAACCTGGCGTCTGTCCAGCGCAGCCTTTAGGTCGTGCAATTTATTCGGGTCTGTCTCCTCGCTGAGGATAGTCGTGCGGTAGTAGTCCGCGAAGGCCGCCTCGATGGTGTCGGCGTCGTTCATGAAGTCCAACACAAACGTATCGTGCTTGCGAGGATCGGCACGGTTGAGACGCGACAGCGTCTGCACAGCCTTGATGCCGGAGAGGATTTTGTCCACGTACATCGTGTGTAGCAGCGGCTCGTCGTAGCCGGTCTGGAACTTGTCCGCCACGATGAGGAAGCGATACGGCTCCTGCTGAAACTTCTTCACGATCTGGCTGCTCGGAAAACCGTTCAGCGATGCCTCGGTTACTTTCTGCCCGCCATACTCGTGCTCGCCGGAAAACGCCACGATAGCCTTGTACGGGATCTTTCGTTCCCGAAGGTAATCCACGAACGCGTGATAATACTGGATCGCCCGCCGAATTCCGCTAGTGACCACCATAGCCCGCGCCTGCCCGGTAATTTTCCTGCGGGCCAGCACATGGTTATGGAAGTGATCAACCATGATCTCCGCCTTCTGCCGGATCGCATGCTCATGCGATTCGACGTATCGGCGGAGCTTCTTCGTAGCCTTTTTCGTATCGAACTCCGGGTCGTCGGGCACCGTCTTCATCAGGCGGTAATAGCTTTCGACCGGCGTGTAGTTCTTCAGCACGTCTAATATGAAGCCTTCCTGGATGGCCTGCTTCATCGTGTAGCAGTGGAATGGCCGATGCCGGGTCTTATCGCCTTCCCGGTACGGCTCGCCGAATATCTCCAGCGTCTTGTTCTTCGGTGTCGCGGTAAAAGCGAAGTAACTCGCGTTGGTGAGCATCTTCCGCGACTCCATGATGCGGTTAATCTTGTCTTCGGTGGTTTCTTCCTCTTCCTCGCCGCCGGTCTCCGATAGTGCTATGTTCATCTTCGCTGAGGTCCGGCCGCCTTGGCTGGAATGGGCCTCGTCGATAATGATGGCGAACTTCCGTCCGCGATGCTCGTCACCGATCTCGTCCAGGATGAATGGGAACTTCTGGACCGTCGAGATGATAATCTTCTTGCCTTGTTGAATGAAATTCCGAAGCTGCTTGGCTCCCTCGGTGACGGCCCCTACAACGGCCGAGACTTGTGCAAACTGCTTAATCGTGTCCCGAATCTGCTTGTCCAGCACCCGCCGATCCGTAACGACGATGATGGAATCGAAGATCGCCTTCCCACGGTTCTCTAGGCCAATCAATTGATGGGCCAGCCATGCGATGGAGTTACTCTTGCCGCTGCCGGCTGAGTGCTCGATCAAGTATCGCTTGCCGGCCCCGCCGGCCTCTGCGTCGGCCAGTAGTTTCCGCACCACGTCAAGCTGGTGGTAACGCGGGAATATCTGCTTGCGTTTCTTCCTGCCCTTGTCGTCCTTCTCCTCCACGGCTTGGGCGTAGTTCTCGATAATGTCCGTCAGCCTGGCCTTGGTCAGGACCTGCTTCCAAAGGTAGTCCGTCTTCAGGCCGGTCGGGTTCGGCGGGTTACCGGCTCCATCATTCCAACCGATGTCGAACGGCAGGAACCACGAGTGCTTGCCCTGAAGGTGCGTACACATCCGCACTTCTTGGTCGTCCACGGCGAAGTGCACCATGCACCGCCCGAATGCAAAGAGCAGTTCCTTGGGGTTGCGGTCCCGCTTGTATTGTTGCACCGCATCAGCAACCGTCTGCTTGGTCAGAGAGTTCTTGAGTTCGAATGTGGCGATAGGCAAGCCGTTGATGAACACACACAAATCCAGCGACAACTGCGTCTCATCCTTGCTGTAACGAAGCTGGCGAGTAACGCTGAAAATGTTGGCTGCGAATAACTGCTCTGCCTTTGTATTCCCCGGCGTGGGCGCGGCGTAGAACATCTCCACGCTCACCGGCCCATGCTTAACGCCATTCCGTAAAATATCAATCACGCCGCGCTTGGCGATTTCGCCCTGAAGGCGATGAAGGAACTGTGTCCGCTTCGGCCCGTCCTCGGCCAGGCCCAGCGCCTCGACTGCCTTCGGCTGTGTGGCCGCCAGGAATGCCAGCATCTTCGCCAGGTCAACTGCGTGGTCGCGGTCGTAGTCGTCGGGCAGACCTTGTTCGTAGCCGGCCTCGTTCACGAGTGACTCGACGATCAAAGTCTCCAGGCCTTTCTCGGATGTGTCAGTCGTCGGCATCGGAGCCCCCAGTCTTGGGCGTCAAGCCCTTCTTCCTCATCCAGCCAATCGCCTGCCGCCACCGATTCTCATCGACCTCTTGCTTAGATGGGTGCCAGTGGTGGAGTACTTGTTCGACGATTTGGTCGCCCGTAACGTTGTCGCTCTGCGCCAGCAGGTCTTCCCATACGGCATACAACGTGGCGACAATCTCGCACCGTTGTGTGTTCAGTGTGCGGAAGGTCTCAATGATGTTCGAGAACTCCCATTCAACATTTGCGAAGTACCGGTCGAAGTACGTCTTGTGGCCGCCCGCTTTGGCCAAGGGAACATACTGGTAGCGCCCTTCGACCTGCTGAGCGGCGTACCATTTCTGCTTCTCCATCTGGCTGTCGATGGATCGAAGCGCGCGATTGTCATATGGTCCCGCGGCCTGCCGATGGTACGTCGATCCGGTGTCCACGCCACACTGCTTCTCACACAGGAAAATCAGTTTCTCGAATTTTACATGACCGAAGGTCGGTTCTTCGTGGAGACGCTGTACAATTTCGGCGGCAAACACTGACCGGCGGAAGTAAACGTTCGCGGTGCGCTTGGGTTGGGCTGGCTTGGCCTCAGTCGCAGTTGATGTTGCTGTCATCGCAGAGACTTGCCGCACGTCCACCTTGCCTGTTACCACGTCGGCAATTAGCCGCGTGCGGTATTCGCGGATCAGGCCGATTTCGCGGTGGGCGCGGTTGATGGCGGTGTCAATATCAGCGGTCGTTTTTTCGAGATACTCGACGATTGCGGTTTGCTCGGAGAGCGGTGGGAGTAGGCAAGGCAAACTCTTGAAATCACCCCACGCAAGATTCTGACGAAGGCCAGAGCCAAGACGGTAGATTATCTTCTTCAGGTCGTATGTATGAAGAAGCAGATATGCGAAATAACTATCTATTCTGGAACTTGTTCTGAAACATAGATATGCGGACGTGATAATGCCACGATGTTTGGAGAAACCGAAGCGAAGGCTTTTCTTGTCATTCTGCAGGTCAGTGGGACGACAAATAATGTCGCCCGACTCTACAATCTGGTAGGTTTCGAATGACGCTGGAACAAGCCCATGCAGCTTCTCTTCTGGCCTGATTACAATATTGCCATAGCTCAACGACAAAACAGTCGATTCCATTAGTCCAACATTCGTTTGTTTCTTCTCAAAAAAGCAATTTCGACCAGGTGTTACCTCCCAATGTTCCGGTACGTCGCCGAGCCACTCGACACCGGAGGGTTTGAGATGGACATCGGGAACGAGGCCCCCGGTGACAGCGCGGTGGGTGATGGCTTGCTTCCGCTCGTTCAACACTTCGATCAGCCGCCGCCGGTTATGGATGAATTGGCGCACCTGTAGATCCAACCGATTCACGTAGGTGACGATGGCCCTCTGCTCCTCAGGTGGAGGCAGCAAAATCGGCAGGCGCTTGAAGTCTGACCAGTCGAGGTTCTGGCGGAGACCTGACCCCATGCCGTAGAAGATCTTCTTGAGGTCATAACCGAGTAGGAGCAGGTGCGCGTACTCGGCGGTGAGCGGCTCGCGGGTGCGGAAGCACAGATACGCCGAGGTGATGATGCCTCGACCCTTGACGATGCCGACACGAATGGTGTTCCAGTCGTTTTGAAGATCCGTTGGCCGAATGATGATGTCGCCTGGATCGACGATCTGGTACGTCTCAAAAGACTCCGGCACAAGGCCGTGGAGTTTCTCAGGGGGCTTGATGACGATCCGCCCATAGCTAAGTGAGAGGACGGTGTCCTCGATCATGCCACGATTACGGACCCGCTTCTGCTGGAGGACCGCTCCACCATGCGTTCGCCCCCAATGGCGAGGGGTCTCACCGAGCCACGGCACATCAGAGTCCTTGTATTCGGGATATGGGCGAAGATCATCGGTCATGCCGGCTGCCCTCCCACGATTTCTTCGAGCAGGCCCTCGCCTTCTTCTTGAAGCGCCAGCAAGTCGGCCTTGATGTCGTCCAAGGGGCGCATCTCCGGCGGCTTGAAGAAATGGCGCGTGAAGGAGATTTCGTAGCCGATCTTTGTGGCCGACTGGTCGATCCAGGCATCAGGGACGTGAGGCAGGACTTCGCGGCGGAAGAACGCCTCGATGCCGCCTTCTTCGAGCAATGGCACCTGCTCGGTATCGCGCAGATCAGTGTCAGGCTCGTACTCGGCGGCATCCTTGGTCTTCTTCTTAATCACCGGTTCGGCCAACTCGTCCTTGAAGGTGAAGGCGGCGTAGAGGGCCTTGAGGTCTGGAGCACGGAGTTTGATGTTCGCCTTCTTCATCGCCGACTTGAACCGCTGCTGGACCGCGTTGAAGTTCAGGTGAGGCTTGGAGCCGCCCGCGACCCCGGCGAGCAGGTCGGCGGCTTTGTGCAGCTTCTGTGGCGCATCCTTCTTGAAGGCGGCGAGATTGCCGGACGTAACGTGAATCACCAGGCGCAGCGGGTGCTCGACACGAATCTTCCAGTATCCGAAGGCCTTGTTGGGGAATATCTTCGACTGCTCGGTTTCTTCGAAGGCAAGGAACGTATCGCAGATTTGTTTGATATGCTCGGCAGCCAATTCGCAGTTCTTCGCGCCCATGTTTTTGCGGAGCGGTTGGTAGAACTCGGTGGCGTCGATGAGTTGCACCTTGCCCTTGCGATGTTTCGGCTTGCGGTTGGTCAGCACCCAGATGTAGGTGGCGATGCCGGTGTTGTAGAACATGTTCAGCGGCAGCGCGATGATGGCTTCGAGCCAGTCGTTCTCGATGATCCAGCGGCGGATGTTGGATTCGCCCTGGCCCGCGTCGCCTGTGAACAGCGATGAGCCGTTGTGGACCTCGACGATGCGGCTGCCCAGCGGTGTGTTGTGCTTCATTTTCTGGAGTTTGTTGACCAGGAACATGAGCTGGCCGTCGCTGGAGCGGGTGATAAGGCTGTATTCTGGATCACCGTTGTGCTCGATGATGAATCGCGGGTCGGTCATGTCCTTCTTGCCGCCCATGCGTTCCAGATCGGTCTTCCAACTCTTGCCGTAGGGAGGATTGGAGAGCATGAAGTCAAACTCGCGTGAGGGAAAGGCGTCGTTAGATAGCGTCGAACCGT
>DAOWOP010000213.1 GCA_030642005.1 Planctomycetales bacterium | reverse complement strand
TCACGTTTGCGCGCGCAAACATCGACGAAAAACGGAAATTCCGGGTTCATTTGGGGGTTTATGGGGGGGGGGTATTGGGGGGTTATACCGGGCGCACAAAGTTTATGCGCTCGCGCATAGGACTACAATGCACCAAAAGAATGGTTCGCATCACCATAAACGGTGCAGCCGTTAATCAGCCGAGCACCTTAACTTTGTGCGCCTAGTACACTGTCCCACGTATTTTGATGGGTGCCATGCTTTCACGCGAAGCGGGTAAGCATGTCTATCGCTACGTTACATGCCCACTTGCTCCGCTGCGCTGCGCATGAGGGCATGGCACCCAGGCGCATAGAGTTTTAGGATTTCAAAAACGCCTTTTCGACTTTCGCCAGGGCTGCGACGGTGTCGGCGATCTCCTGGTCGGTCCAGTTTTCGTGGAGGTGGATGAGAAAGTTTCTCGCCGCTACCGCCTCGCAGTTCGGCAGTTCGACGGGTCCCGCCGGGGTTGTCCACGGGTAGCCGCTGGAGCCGAAAGTGTTTTGCCGGCGGAACCAGACGTGCTCTGCCGGTATGTGGCGATACGAAGCCGAGGACGGGATGCCCTCTGCGCCGACGGCTTCGGCGAAAGCGTCCTTATCGACGGTGAGTTTGTCGGTATCGACGGTCAGCCGCATGAACCAGTAACTGCTCTGCGCGTCGGGGACGATTTTCCCCAGCGTAACGGACTGGAGCGATTTTATTCCCTCGGCCACAGCGGCCGCTACTGCCTGACGGCGTTCGACGATCCATGGCAGTTTTTTCAGTTGGACGCTCCCGATAGCGGCCGACAGTTCGTCGGTGTTCAGGTTCAGGCCCAGGCGGACGTTGTTTGGTTCATCTGTTCCGAAAGGTTTTCCCCGGTCCATGAACCGCCTGGCTTTCCAGAACAGGTCTTCGTTTCGTGTGAAGAAAATCCCACCTTGCCCGCCGCTGGCGTAGTGTTTGCCGAACATTGTGCTGAAAGCGGCGATGTCGCCGTGCGTCCCGACGGGCCGGCTGTGATAGACCGCTCCGTGCGCCTGTGCGGCGTCCTCGACAACGGGCAGGCCTTTCTCGCGGGCGAGTTTCATTATGGGTTCCATATCCAACGGTTCGCCTAATATCGGGGCTACGACGATCGCCCGCGTCCGCTCGGTAATGGCCGCTGCGACCTGTTCGGGACCGGCGTTGAAGGAGGACTCGTTCGTATCGGCCAGGACAGGGATGCAGTTCATCATCACTATAGGCATGATCCCGCCGGGATCGGTTATGGGCGGGCAGACGACTTCGCTTCCCGGCTCCAGTTCCAGCGCCGCTATCGCCGCCAGCACCGCCGACGTGCCGGAATTGACGGCTTTGGCCAGGCCACCGCCGAGGTGCTCGGCGAATTCTTTCTCATAAGCCTGCTCGCGCTTGCCGCCGTAGCCGAAGGCTTCGCCCGTGGCAATGGACTCGTCGAAGACCTCAACGGCGGCGGCCTTTTCTTCTGCGCCAAACAATCGCCGAGGCGGAAACGGTTTCGACCTCACCGCGCTGCCGCCACTAATCGCCAGTTTCTCGTCAGATTTCGTCATCATTAAATCCTTTTTTTTGTGTTATCTTACCACAGAGGACACAGAGATGTTTTTTCAGAGAAGAATAGAAGAAAAAAACCGTATCCTTACTTTCTCTGTAACCTCTGTGCCCTCTGTGGTTCAGAATACCGCGGCTATCGTCGGCGAAACAGTCTGCGGACCAGTTCTTCTTCGCCGGAACGGTTACCTTCTATCAAATGCCCGATGAATTGCAAGACATATCCGCCGAAAAAAAGCCCGGCGGCGAGTATCCAGTGTTTCATCACAGCCGCTGCCGGCGCAGCGACAAAAGCGGCGGGGATGCCGACCATGTGCAACGCGAAACTCGTCCGGTTGCGATGACGGGAAAGCCAGTTGGAATACCATTTACGCAACATAATTAGCGTTCAGCGTTCAGCGTTCAGCGTTCAGCAATCAGCATTCAGCATTCAGCGGTCAGTGTTCTTTTTTTATCTTTTGCTGATTGCTGACCGCTGATTGCTGACCGCTGACCACTGATTTACATCACCGGCGGGGCGCCCCAGGTGATGGTGTAGATGCTATTAAGTAGTACGCCGATGAAGAAGTCCATCGCCAGTATAGCCATGCAGGATTCGACGAAACCCTCGGTACACGCTCTTCCGACGCCTGCGGCTCCGGGTCGGCAGCGAAAACCACGCCAGCAGCAGATAAGGCTCATCACGCCGGCGAAGAACAGGCTCTTGAGTAAGCCGGTAACGATGTCGAACATCTCCACCGTCCTGGCGGCGTGCTCCCAGAACTCTGCGGCGTTGATACCATAGATTCCGACGCCGATGATGTACCCGCCGAGGATGCCTGTCAGGTCCGCATAGAGCACGAGGATCGGCATCAGCAGCAGGCACGCGAGGAACCGCGGCACGACCAGCACGCGGAGCGGGTCTGCGCCCATCGCCCGCAGCGCGTCGATCTGGTCGGTAACGCGCATGGTTCCCAGTTCGGCGGCCAGGCCTCCGCCGACGCGGCCGGCCAGCATGACCGCAGCCAATACCGGGCCTAACTCGCGCACCACCGAAAGGTTGACGATAGCGCCGAGATTCGCCTCCAGACCGACCGCCTGAAACTGAAGCACCGACTGGGCGGCAAGGACCATCCCGACGAACGCGCCGGTGAACATCACCACCGGAATGCTCCGCGTCCCGACCTCGTACATCTGCCGAAGCGTCAGGCGAATGTTGCGCCCGCCCAGCCCGACGGATAACACCCATCCGAACGTCTGCCCGCAGAAGCGACAAAAATCCCCAAACGTCGCCACCGACGAAAGACTGTGCGAACCTAACTGTACGAAAACGTTCACGGTTCGATCCTGCCGATACTGCCCGGATAAAATATCTTCCGCCCGGGTATGGCCAGTTCCATTCTCGGTTCCTGCCTGACGGTGGTGTAGCCGAGGGCGTCGTCCAGCCTCCGTTGGGCGAGACGTTCAAGATACGATCTAAGCGCGGTCGTCAGGCTGACCTCGCACGGGCCTAAACGCCGCCGGTATCCGGCAAGGACCATATCGCGACAGTCCCACAACATCGGAGGGATGCGGACACACCTGCGCTCGACGTCAATGACGAACCGCTTCTCATCCAGCACCAGGCGATTGAACGTTTCGTCGAGCCTGTCGCTGAAGTCCTGTTCGGTGAACGGTTTTCGCGGCAGCGGGGCGTAATCGACCCACGCGCCGGGCGCGCAGGCAGCCAGGCGGAAATCCCCGCTCCGCCTCGCCTCGGCCAGGAGGATCGAGTCAATCTGCTTGAGCGACATTATCCGTCCGTCGATCGGAAAGGTTCTCGTCCGCGCCTTCGGACTGACCCGCCGCGGGCAGCCCGCCGAATCAGCCAACTTCATCGACCATGCCGCACGGGCATTGAACCACCAGGCCCAACGCGACGCATCCGTAGGATACAAATCCGGCGTAGCCGTCGGCCCGCAACGGGCCATCTTCAACAATTGTTCGTCAAGCCGATCCCGCACGCGCGCAAGGGCGTCCGGGACAAGCCGACCACGCTCATCGACCGCTTCGGCAAAAACCGCCGACAGATCGGGTGCAGCGGCGGAGGTCGTTACGCAGGCCGGATCAAGCCGCACCGGCCCAGCGTCAACGCCACAGCCGACTACGAATAATGCAAACAAGAGAATCCCGATTTTGCTGAACAGACCATTCATGACGAAAATTGTAACTACCAGTCGGGTCTCAGGCAAGGCCCGGTGAACTTTCAGTTCCATTGTGGCTGACAATTGGTTCAATATATCTCCAATATATCGACTACCCGACGTCTCTGTACACGCGGCGATAACATACAATGTAAAACCGCGGGAAATATACTTGACCAAAATATACTTGACCAATGTGAAGATATGCAGAGAATACACCCGTTCCATATATAAAGGAGAAATAGTATGGCGACATTTAAATGCGAGAAGTGCGGTAGAGAGTTCAAGAATGATCGCGCCTTGAAGGTTCACATAGGCATGGCGCACGGCAGCAAGCGCAAGAGCAAGGTAAAGGCCGCTCGGGCGCCTCGCAAGGGCAAATTCGTCTGTAAAGTTTGTGGCCGTTCGTTTAAGATGGCGATGCACCTGGCGCGGCATATGACGTCGGCGCACGGGAAGAAGCGTCGCAAGGCCGTCAAAAAAGCCCGCCGAGTCGTCAGCGGTCGAAAGGTGGTTCGCATCACAGCCGGCGTTCCGAAAGGTCTGAAAGTCGATGCACTTTCAATCGACCAACTTCTCGCGGTAAAGAAGGCGGTGGACGCCCGGCTCAGCAGCATTGCGCAGAAGATGCGATATCTAAAACTTCGGGGGTAACGCTTCGGGTGCAAAACAACTGATACCTTCGCACATTTGTAAGCGCATCAAAAGCACTGAACATCAAAGCGGACGGTTAGCTATCCGTAGGCTTTGTTATCGTCCTCGGATTGCGATGCGGGCACTTCTTGCGGTTTATCTTCGGGTTCTGATGCCGGCTCCGGTTCCGCTTCCGGTTCTTCTGGCTTTTCGACT
>DAOWOP010000127.1 GCA_030642005.1 Planctomycetales bacterium | reverse complement strand
CGCGAAACCGCAAGCGGTTTATTAGCCGGTAGTTAAAAATTTTCAGAAAAATCCCGAAGTGTCCAAAGCGCGTTCACGTTCGCGCGCGCAAACGTGAACGGATAGATTTTCATGAACGGGGTAGCGACCGGTCCGCGAATCTCCTCAAAAAATCTCAGATTGTCAGATACATCCTTTTTTTCTTGCGGTTAAAGCATAAAGGTGCGAAAATACTTGTTGGTTAGAGGATTCCGGCTGTGCCGTATTTGGCCGGGTGTTCGATAATGCTAACTTTGCCGCAGAGGGGAGGTGGTTTGTGATGCGTTTTCCGGTAAGATTATCTCTGCGCCCGGTTGTGGCGATGTTGCTGCTTGTGGGGTTTGGGTTGCCTGTTGCCTGGTCGCAGCGGCGGACAATTCCTTCGAGCAAGCAGCCGGCGGAGGTAACGAAGACTCGAACGAAGTATAATTACAAAGAGCCTGCGAATCAAGCCAAGAAGCACTCTTCCCTTCAGACCCTCTACAAGCAGGCGTGTCCCGGCGTCGTAAAGGTCATTTGCGAGACCGGCACGGGGGCATCTCAAACCGGCAGCGGCTTTTTCGTCTCCAAGGCCGGTCTGGTGGTTACCAATTGGCACGTGATAAGCCACAAGCGCCTGTCGGGCATTCGCATTGGAACGAACGGCGGGGTGCAGTTGAAAGCGAACGTTCTCGCTATTGACCAGGAGGCTGACCTGGCAATCCTTCAGCCTGTAAGCGCTATTGTCGCGTCCCACGTTTTTTCCGGGCGTTCGGCGAACGATGTTAAGGCCGGCGAAGCGGTGGTTACCATCGGGCACCCCAGTAACGTGCGTCTCCTGTTCAGCGCCGGAGTAGTAAGGGGGGTGCGAACCGCCGTCGAAGTGCGGGAAGCCGTCGATGGTAAGGTTTCTCTCATGCACAAATACAGGTATCTGCAAACGGATGTATGCGTTTGCCGCAGCATCAGCGGCGGGCCTCTTCTGGACGAAAAGGGGCGGGTCCTTGGTGTTGTTACGATCGGGATTCCGGCAAGCCGGGTCGGCTTTGCGATCGAATGGCAGGCGGTGGCGGACCTTTTGAAAAAGGCCGACGGCGCCCGGACGATAGGTCTTACCGAGATCGGTCGGCGGAGCACCGCCAGGCAGAAGGAGCGGAATTGTTTCGGGCCGGCCACAGCGGCTAAGGATATAACCCTTGCCGCCGAATTCGCCAGGCGGAACATCTACTGCGGAAAGTGTCGCGGGACCGGTGTAGTCGAGGAGAAGACAAAGGTCAAGAAGAAAGAGCGGCGCAAGGTCTTCGTAACGGGGTCGGGAATTAAACCACGCTATCGCTACAAGTTGGTAACTGTTACCGTAACCGAGAAGGTTTCGAAGGCCTGCCCACTGTGCGTGGGGCACGGCATCAGCCCACAGGCCGACAAGTTATACAAGCGGCTGGGTGATCTGGTCGGCGCAATGTCCAGGGTGAATGAGACCGACGGGCAGGTGCCTCTCGCGTGGCGCAAGGGGGTCGAGGCCTTACAGGAGACCGCGTTCGACAACATCTGGCACGCAGGCGATTTGACGGAGCACGCCAGGGCGGCGCTGAGCGCTCCGCATAGGCGCCTGGGAGAGGCGGTGGTTTTCATAGGCAAGTTGCAGGCCGCTAAACTGACGCGAGACGCCTCGCACCTTCTGGTTGTCATTTACGGTGCCAATCGGCCCGCTTACGTGTGGTGTCCGAGCAGCGTTACAGCCATGGAAGGGCAGTGGTGTCAAGTGGCCGGCGTAATCGGAGGCCTTATCGGAAACACGCCGTTGGTCATTGCCGTGAACGTCAGCAGTCTGCGCGCGAACCCGAAACTCGAGCCGCTGCCGCTGCCGAAGCCGAAACCGAAGCTCCGGCGACGATAACGGATATTCCTGGTCGCCCCCAAGGAGAAAACTGGTTACTGAAGTAACCAGTCCTCAAATGATTTATGATTTTACAAGATCAAATCCTGAACTTCTATATTCAAGGACTGGTTACTTCGGTAACCAGTTAGTCTTTCGGGAAAGGAAATCCCGTGTCTTCATGGACTCGCAAATCATCATCCTCTTCAAGCAGGATATACAAGGGGCGCCGTCGTTTTGAACATTGGTACCGGGACAATCAGGTGTATTTCATTACCGCACGGTGCAGGGACCGTTTTCCCGCTTTTGCGTCCGAGCGGGCAAAGGGAGTCTTCTGGGAACGATTTGAATACTACACGCGAGAACACCTCTTCACGCCGTGGGTAACATCTCTCCTGAATAACCATTATCACGTCCTGGGCTACTGCAAATCGGGCGAACTTCTGGGCCCGATGATGCGCAAGATTCACGGTTCGGTCGCAAAACTGACAAACGATCTTTTGACGGAAAGGCGGATGCCTTTTTGGCGCGAGGCGGGTCATCAGGACTATTTCGACGGGTGCATTCGCGACGAAAAACAATGCAGGCTTGCGTATCGTTACGTACTTACACAAGGTGTGCGTCATAGCCTCTGCCCGGACTGGAGATAGTATCCTCATACGCACGTCAGCATTGAATTGGAGCGAGGCCTTCGGCGCGCGCTGGAACTGGAGGCGTTTATACCGAACGTGGCGTATCGGCGTTACCAAAGACAAACGAAACGGTAGCAGATGCAAAGTTCGGACTGGTTCAAAAATGTCGGCTTTTTTCACAAATCTATCGAAAAGTCGGACAAGGCATGGTCGCTTCAGCGACCATGAATTTAACCATCACATTGATTGAGAATACGAACCAATGCACCCGCAATCATCTGACTTTCAGGAAGAATTCCATCAGTTCGCAGCCGCGGGTGATGTGGAGGTCGGAAGCGGCGGCGGAATCTTCGGTGAAGGTTCGCTGCATGACCGATTCGATTCGCGTACCGGCCAGTGCGAATGGTACCGGATTGTGCGTGTGGGTGCGGAGGCTGCAAGGCGTGGGATGGTCAGGCAGGACGAGGATTCGCCAGTCGTCGCCCAGTCCGCGGAGGTATTTCAGTAGCGGCCCGACGACGTGGCGGTCGATCTGCTCGATGGCGTGGACCTTGCCGGTGGCGTCGGCCTGATGCCCTGCTTCGTCGGGGGCCTCGACGTGTACGAATACAAGGTCGTGATCGGCCAGCGCCTCGATTGCGGCTGCGCCCTTGCCGGCGTAATTGGTATCGATAAATCCAGTCGCACCGGCCACCTCGATATGGTCCCACCCGATGAGTCTGCTGAGGCCTCGGACGAGATCGACGGCGGATATTGACGCAGCGTCGGCTATTCCGAATCGTTCGGCGAAGGCGGGCAGTTTCGGCATCCGCCCCTGTCCCCACAGCCAGATGTGCGTGGCGGGGTTTTCGCCGAGGTCCCGGCGGACGCGATTGATTTCGGCTTCGGCGAGGATCGCCTCGCTGCGGTCGATGAGCGTTCTGAACAGGCTGCTGTCGGGGCCTTTCGGCAGGTGCGGGGTGACAGGCTCGCCGAGGATGTCGTGCGGCGGGGTGGTCGTTACATCGGCCTTGCCTGCGAAGGTCAGAAGGTGGCGGTATGAGACGCCGGGGTAAAATCGCAATTGCTCATTTGCCAGGATAAGGTTCAGTTCGTCGATCAGGGCTGCGCCTTCTTCGGATGAGATGTTCCCGGCCGAGTGGTCTTCCATTATCCCGTCGATAATCGTAACGAGGTTGCATCGGAAGACCCATTCGTTGGGTCCGACCTGAATTCCGCGAGCGGCGGCCTCCAGCGGCGCCCTGCCGGTGTAGTATTCCTTCGGGTCGTAACCCAACACCGACAGTGTCGCGACGTCCGAGCCGCAGGGCATCTCCGGCGGGACGTTTCGCACCGTGCCGCACTTTCCGTTGGCGGCGATCCAGTCCATGTTGGGAATGTCGGCGGCCTCCAGAGGCGTCCGACCGCCCAATTCCTCAATCGCCAGGTCCGCAGCGCCGTCCGGTATGACTATCGCGTATTTCATTATTCAGCATTCAGCCTAGTCCCAAGTCCCCAGTCCCTAGTCCCTGTCTGTTCAGGATGTTCCGCCACCATGTGGATGCAGACGCATGGCTGCTTGATAACGTCGAGGTGGTTCATTTCGTCCACGGCTGCGCGTATGTTGCTTTCCATCGCCTCGTGCGTGGTGATGACCACGGGGACGCTTTCGTCGGTTTCGGTGAGCGGCTCGTGCTGGAGGAGCGAGGAGATGCTTATGTCGTTGTCGCCGAGGATATTCGCGATCCGTGCGAAGACGCCGGGATGGTCTTCTGCCTGCAAGCGGAGGTAATATCGGCAGCGGACGGCTTCGATGTCCAGTTGGTCGGCGTCCTCGCGTCGGTCAGGCCAAATGTTGAGCGTCTGGAACTGTCGCTGCGCGTTGCCGAGCGCCACCGATGCGATGTCGCCGATGACTGCGGCGGCGGTGGGGCGGTCGCCGGCGCCGCGGCCATAGTACATTGTGTGCCCGGAGTTTTCGCCGTAGACGCTGACGGCGTTGAAAGGCCCGGACACCCACGCCAGCGGGTGGCGGGTGGAGATAAAGGCCGGATGCACACGCAACGACAGGCCGGTTTCCTGCCGGCGTGCGATGGCGAGCAACTTCACGACGTAGCCAAGTTCCTTCCCGTAATTAATGTCCTGCACCTCAAGTTGGTCAATGCCTTCGACGTAAATCTTCTCAAATCTGGTTCGTCGTCGGAAGGCGAGGTCGGCCATTATTGTCAGTTTGTGGGCCGAATCCACGCCGGTAACGTCGAGTGTCGGATCGGCTTCGGCCAGGCCTCCGGCCTGCGCGACTGCCAGGGCCTCGGCGTATGTCCGGTCATGCTCGGTCATTGCCGTCAGGATGTAATTGCACGTTCCATTGACGATACCGTACATCGCGTCGATCCGGTCGCACGCCAGTTCGCCCGTCAAGGCCGAGATAATCGGTATCGCCCCGGCGCAACTGGCCTCGAATGCGATAACCGTTTCGCGCAGCCTTGCAGCCGCCAGTAGTTCGGCGCCGTGATGGGCAAGCAACGCCTTGTTGGCGGTAACGACGTGCTTTCCTGCGGCGATGGCCCGCTCGACGATCGCCTTTGCGACGGTCGTCCCGCCGACGAGTTCGACGACGATTTGCACATCATCGGCCTCAATGGCGGCATCGAGGTCCGTGCAGAAGAGATTCTCATCCAGGCCAAGTTCTTTGGCGTGTGTGAAATCGACATCGACGATTGCGCGGAGGGCCGGAGCGACGCCGACTCGCCGGGCGAGTTTATCCGCCTGTAGAGTCAGGATTTGTGCCGTCGCCCCGCCGACTGTCCCGCAGCCGACCACAACGACGCCGATTTGCTCACGACCTGACATTAATGATCTCCCTGTTGACTTGTTGACGAATCGTAAACGCCGACAGACCGGAGGTCAAGCGGGCCGACGCAGACGGTTACCACATATTCCTTACCAGCCGCATGATGTCGTTCCACGTTACCAGCACGATCACGCTTAGCAGCAGCGCCCAGCCGACGACCTGTACGATGTTCATCACCCTTGCCGACAGCGGCTTGCCGCGAATCTTCTCTATTATAAGGAGCACGGCAAACCCGCCATCGACGACCGGAATAGGCAGGAAATTGAACACCGCGATTGCCGCCGAGATGAAACCCAGGAAGTACAGGAAGTCGATGAAACTCCGTCGTCCGACCGCCACGGCGATAGTTCCGATGCCGATGGGTCCGGCCGTCTGGTCCAGCGGTACCCAGCCGCGAATGAGACTGCGGATACTAAGGTACGACGAGAGCACCAATTTGATCGTAACGCGCCCGCCCCATACCAGCGAATCAATCACGCCGTCCTGTTTAATCTTCACCATCAGCGGCTTGAAGGCGACGTCGCCTGCGAATATTCGGAAACTGTAATCCTCCGGGCGAAAGAGGGACTCATCAAGTTCGGCGATTTCGGCTTTTTGCTCCTGCTCGCCGAGCCGGTAGGTAATGATTACCTTTTTACCGGTCAGACCCTTGAGTGCATTGTACACATCTATCCATGAGCCGACCTTTGTATCGTTAATTGCCGTAATCAGCGATTCTTCCGGGATGCCGACCTCGGCGGCGGGCGAACCCGGGCGAACAGACGCTGCAACGGGCGTCGTCGGGTCGGCAACCATCTGGATACCGATGCGGAATTGACCGTTCCGTTTCTTGGGCGCGAGAGTGATTTTCTTCTCCTGCCCGTCGCGCAGCACGGTGATTGTAACGCCGTTGTCTTTGACCTGCTTGCTGATCTCTTTGATCTGTTCGATCGTCGGCGTTCTCTGGTCGCCATAGGCGGCGATGACATCGCCGGGCTTTACGCCTTCCTTCTCGGCGGGCGAGCCCTTGGAAACAAACAGCACACACACTCGTGGCGTCATGCCCAAAATCCCCAGCAGGCCGACCTTCAAATCGTCCTGTAAGATTTTCCGCGTGCTACCATCGGCGAGGCGTACGGTGAATTCATTTAACCTGACATCTTTCGTCTTGCCGTCGGGTTGGGGGCGTTTGACTTTTATTTCATTCCTGTCGATGATTTCGCCGCGAACAATAGCGCCGTCTTTGAGATGGAAAACCTTTTCGCTGACGAAAAGGCCCGGCTGGACCGGGATATCGACTGTCTCGTTTTTGCGAAGGACCGTTACCGTTACGCACTTGCCGGTGAGTTTTTCCTCTATCTTATCAATCTGCCAAAGTCGCTCGATTTTCTCACCGTCGATGGCGACGATGCGGTCGTTCTCCCGGAACGGACTGGCGATAACGACGTCTTCGAGTTTGGTGAAGACAGTGTCCAATGGTAAGGCGATGCCGAATCTGAGTACGCCCCCGCTGGATTTCAGACCTATTTCGGTCTTGCCGATCCGCTTTTTCCCTTCGACTTCCCGCTCGATGGTAACGGTGTATTTGTCGGCAGGGTCGGCCAGGGCGGCCGTCATCATCAGGTCCTGGAAATGCTCTATTTTTTCGCCGCAGGCCCACAGGACGATGCTGTCGCCTTCGATTTTCAGTATTTTGTCGCCGCTTTTCAGACCGAGGCTGTCATCCGATTTTTGGTCGTCCTGCCAGACAATCCGGGCCTGCGAAGCCGGATCGCCCGGGCTGGTTCCGCCCACGACCGGCGCGACGAAATTCTTCCCGACCAACCCGATAATGATAAACAGCACCGCTGCAAGGATGAGATTCATAATCACCCCTGCCGAAATTACCGCGAACCGCGCGCCGACCGATTTCGATTCGAATGATCCCGGGGCGAACCGGTCGCCTTCTTTCAACGGTTTGAAATC
Organism: Planctomycetales bacterium; assembly: GCA_030642005.1. GTDB lineage: Bacteria > Planctomycetota > Phycisphaerae > SM23-33 > SM23-33 > JAUWNJ01. The sequence continues at coordinate 308 of DAOWOP010000127.1, read as the reverse complement.
ATCCTGGCCCAGCATCTTGACGTACCCGCCCAGCGGCAGGGCGTTGACGCAGTAGTCGGTTCCTCCCCTCTTGATCCCGAATAGCCTCGGACCCATGCCCAGCGCGAACCGCTGAACCTTGATGCCGACCCGCTTGGCCACCAGGAAATGACCCAACTCGTGCACGAAGACCATCAACCCCAACCCGGCAATGAACAGAAATATCGGCCAGATGTATTCAGACCAGTATTCGCCAATGTTAATTGCAAGAATTTCCATTTGCACCTCGTAATTGGTAATTCGTAATTCGTAATTGGTAATTCGTAATT
>DAOWOP010000045.1 GCA_030642005.1 Planctomycetales bacterium | reverse complement strand
CCGCTCTGGACAGCCATGCCCGCATATAGCATCGGCGGAATTGTGCGCTGGTTGCGGGCGTAGTATTCGCCCCAGGGCAGCACAAGGTCTATCAACACCACCGATTGCGGCGCGAGTTTCTTCACCAGCGAACAACTCATCCGCGTCAGTTCCATAATCTGCTCGAAACTCATGTTGAAACTGTTATATGCATGAAGGCCGCAGGCTACTCGCCAGAGACTCACCTTCCGCTCGTAACGCTGGACAACTTGCTGGATGTGTTCGTAAATCAGATCGCGGAGAGTTTCGTAGTCATGTTCCCAGAGGTAGAGCCATTCCGGTATGTCGGCCGGATCAAAACTCACCAGAGGCCCGGCGTGGATGGGACGACGATTGGCCACCGCCCAGTTGACCCAGTCATCGACGTGTTCCCATTTGTACGACCGTTCCTTTGGGCCGAGGTGCTTCCACGTGGTCGGGATGGAAATGAAATCGAAGGTGTCGCCGAGTTGTCGTCGGTAACGCTGGTTTGTGCTCAGCAGGTCCACGGCACAGCCGAAGCCCACGCGCCCGGCAACGGCGCTCTGCCGACGCCGGCGGAGAAAAATGTTGCTGTGAAAGAGGGTTATCTTTTCTCCGAGCACGATGGCTTTGGCCAGTGTTTCGTCGGCCAGTTTGGCGGCCTCGGCCGGCTCGTCGCAGTTGAGCGAGGAAACGAATTGACGGCGGACCCGGTCGAATTCGCTGTTCAGCGACCGGGCCTTGTCGTAGTCGAACAGGCCCCAGTCCTCGCGCTTTTGGATCAGGTGCATTATGCGTGCGCGGGCCAGTTCGACGTTGAGGTTGTAGGGGGCCTTGCGATCGGGAAGGCGAGTGGTCGGCAGGAGCATCTTTCCTGGCTTGCCGGCTTCCCAAAGCAGCGTCAGCCCACAGGCGCCGCCGGCTCGCTTGACACATGTAATTCGCCCTTTGTCGGCAACGAGATCGGCGTGAACGGGTATGCCATCCTGGCTGAAGACGTACGCTCCGCCAAGGTCGATGTTCTTGGCCAGGTCGCCGTTGCGATAAACGTCAAATATAAGCATCACCGCCTCTGAATAAAAAAAAATCTCCCGAAGGTCGCCGGATTATGAAACAACGTATAATGTTCGAACCTTGTATCATATCGTCGCCGGCTTGTCTTTTCCACTATCTGTTTGCCTCGCCGCTTCGACTAATCCGGCTGCTCTGACATTATGCGAATTGATAAATCCTGAAAAAGGTTTGACAGCCCCGCTGTTTCAGCCCTATTATAAATCCGTGATCGCGGGGTAGAGCAGTCTGGTAGCTCGTCGGGCTCATAACCCGGAGGTCGCGGGTTCGAATCCCGCCCCCGCTAGTCAGATGTAAGTTACGTAGGGACAGGTGCTAACGCCTGTTCCTACGTGTTGCGCCACGGGCTGCCTGGGTTCATACCGTCTCATTTTACATAACTTGCTTCATTCGAGAATATCTTTTCAACAATTGCATGAAGCGGAGTTGTCGGTGACAATGCCGCTGCAATATTCCGGTTGGCCTGAACGGATTCGCGATAGTGCTGCCGATTGCGAACGGATAGTTACCGAATATGGCTAAGAGCAAGATTGAGTTTACTAAGGCTAAACTGAAACGGGCGACTGATAGTCGGTCGTGGCAGCGTGGTGAGGATTATTTCCGGCGCGGGCTGGTGTACTTTCTGCTCGAGGACGACGGAACGATTCTCGCCAAGGTCAGAGGGACCTGGAACTACAAGGTCAGGCTCTGGATCGAAGACGGCGAAATTGAAGGCGATTGCTCCTGCCCGATGGGCGATGGCGGGTATTTTTGCAAGCACTGTGTAGCAGTGGGACTGGCATATCTTGAAGGCCGAAGAAGCACAGGGAAGACCGGCGGCGCCGAACCTGTCGTTACTCTTGATGACATGCGGCAGTACTTGGGTCAGCAGGACACCTCCAAACTGGTCGAAATCATCATGCGGCAGGTGATGGAGGACGATCGGCTGCGTGAATCGCTGTTGATGAAGGTCGCCCGCCACGGCCCCGGCGGGCTGGACATCGCCACGTTCCGCAAGGCGATTAACCACGCAACCGACACAGGGGATTTTGTGGATTATCAAGCCGCGTACGGTTTCGCCAAGGGCATCGAGGATGTTATCGAATCGATTGGCGAACTGTTGGAGGAAGGGCACGCCGCAGAGGTGATAGACCTGGTCGAACACGCGATTTCCCGCTGCGAGGACGCCTTGGGCGGTATGGACGACTCCGACGGCAACATGGGCGGCATCATGGAGCGGTTGGGAGAAATCCATCACGCCGCATGCCTGGCAGCCAAGCCCGATCCCGAAGCCCTTGCCCGCCGACTGTTCGAATGGGAAATGGAAACGGATTGGGATACCTTCTACGGAGCAGCCGAGGTATATTCCGACGTTCTCGGCAAGAAGGGACTGGCCGTCTATCGCAGGCTTGCCCAGGAATTATGGGACAAAACGCCTCAACTCAATCCGGGAGACAAGCGCACGTACGAACATAGTCGTTATCGGCTGACATCCATTATGGAGTCTCTCGCCCGTGCGGACGGCGACGTCGAAGCGATTGTCGCCATTAAGAGCCGTAACCTGTCTTTGCCTTACCACTATCTGAAGATTGCTGAAATATACAAGCAGGCCGGTCAGGCGGACAAGGCCCTGGAATGGGCCGAGAGGGGTTTAAGAGATTTGCCGCAGCACCCTGACGACAGGCTGCGGGAGTTCCTGGCTGATGAGTACCACCGCCGTAAGCGCCATGATGAGGCTATGGAACTCATCTGGGCCGGTTTTAAAGACCGGCCAGGCATGAGCGGTTACGAGCGGCTTAAGTCCCACGCCGACCGTGCCAAGCAATGCTCGAAGTGGCGTGAGCGGGCGCTGGAGGCCGTTCACAAAAGTATCGGTAACGCTCGCAGGAAGGCCAGGCAGGATCGGTGGGGGTGGACGGGCAATACCGACCATTCCCTGCTCGTGGAGATTTACCTATGGGAGAAGGACCCCGATGCCGCATGGGCCGAGGCGCAGGTGGGCGGCTGTTCCGATAGTCTCTGGATGACCATGGCCAAATTGAGGGAAAAGGACTATCCAGCCGACACGCTAAAGGTGTACAAGGTTCAGGTCGAGCCGATCATTCAGCGTATGGGCAACGAGGCCTACCGCGAGGCCGCCGCTTTGATCCGCCGGATTCGCACGCTGATGAAACGCCTCGGTCAGAACGACAAATTCGCCGACTATCTCGCATCAATCCGCGCCACCCACAAGCGAAAACGCAACTTTATGACAATGCTGGACCGTATCATACCGGGCGCACAAAGTTAAGGCGTTCGGCTGATTAACGGCTGCACCGTTTATGGTGATGCGAACCATTCTTTTGGTGCATTGTAGCCCTATGCGCGAGCGCATAAACTTTGTGCGCCCGGTATGAGACCTTCAATCGTCCCGATGGGACTCAACGTAACGGTGTATCGTTACCCAGGGCTTGTGGCTATCGCCCCTGCGCCTTGGGCTACTATCACTCGCCGCTCTGCGGCTAACACCAAAAGCCCCTTGGGGCGATTGATAGTAGCCACGGGCGCAAGGCAACCACAATCGAACAAAGCCCCATCGGGGCGTCTGATACTACCGGCAGTTAGGGCCTGTTGCCCAACTGCCGGATGCACGTAAAATGAGGATGTGCGCTTCAGTCGTCCCGACGGGACTGGCAACGAAGATAATCCGGTGGTCCCACCACCTTGGTGGCGGGACAACTATATCAGGACGAGATATTCCCACATAAAAAAGGGGAAAAAGTAATTGACATCTTGCAGGGTAAGGCCGATAGTGCATTGTGATATAAATCACAGCGTTACGATATTCACATTGCTTTATGTTACGCGAGGTAACAGAGATGAACGCACAAATATCAGACAAAACGGTTGGCAGGCTAAGCCTTTACCGAAGGTTATTGTCGAATCTCTTGAGGGAGAAAGAGGAAGAATTTGTTTTTTCCCACCGGTTGGCAAGGGCGGCGGGGGTAACGGCCGCTCAGGTTCGACGCGACATGATGGTCATAGGGTACAACGGAAGCCCGAAAAAGGGTTATGCAATCGGGGATTTGATTGAAAGCATCGGGTATTTCCTGGATGCGCCGGGAGTACAGACAGTAGCGCTGGTCGGCGTCGGCAACCTTGGTCGGGCGATCCTGACCTACTTTGCCGGTCGGCGTCCGAACCTCAAAATTGTAGCGGTCTTCGACAACGATCCGAACAAGGCCGGTACGGTAATCAGCGGATGCCGCTGCTACGCGATGCAGGACATGCCGGAGGTGTTCAAAGAAAAAAAGGTAAATACGGCGATCGTAACTGTTCCGGCAAGCCAGGCGCAGAGTGTGGCCGATACGTTGGTGGCTGCGGGCGTCAGGGGCTTGTTGAACTTTGCTCCGGTCAATTTGAGAGTACCGGTATCCGTATATGTTGAGGATATGGACATTACGACGTCTTTGGAAAAAGCGGCGTTTTTCGCAAGATGCCGGATGGCGAGTTGAGGACGACAAAAAATGACAGACACAGGAATTGAACTTATTCTGGCAAAACATACCGGCGCGGGAAGGGACGCCCTGATCCCGATTCTCCAGCAGGTGCAGGAAGACCAGGGGTATCTTTCCAGGGAGACGGTAGCGCGCGTAGGTAAGCACCTGAATCTTCCGGCGAGCAAGATTTACGGCGTGGCGACTTTCTACAACCAGTTTCGATTTCATCCCAGGGGCAGGTATCACATCACGGTCTGCCGCGGGACCGCGTGCCACGTGAAGGGGTCGGGCAAGGTGCTGGATATGGCGATGAAGCAATTGAAACTCAAGCCCGGACAGACTTCCCGCGACAGGATGTTCAGCCTGGAGGTGGTCGCCTGTATGGGCGCGTGCGGGTTAGCGCCGGTGGTGAACATTAATGGTGAATTCCACGCAAAAGTAACACCGCAGAAACTGGCGAAGGTTATCGACCAGTGCCGCGAAAAGGAATTGACGAATGCAAACGGATAAATCTGTCAACACAAACGGGAGCGGCCGGTGCTGGAGTGAGTCCCAAAGGCCTTCAACGGACCTGCTGGCCGGTTTGAACAGCGGCGTATTATATGAGGCGTACAAGGCCGGCGAGGAGCAGTTGGCGGCGGAACTGACCGGGTTGCGACGCGAGGCCTTGGCAAGACCGGTCGTCTTCGTCGGCACGGGCACCTGCGGCCTGGGCGCCGGCGCAGGAAAGACGCTGGAAGCGATACGCGAGTACGTAGAGCGGCGGAAGGCCGACGTGGACGTAGTCGAGGTCGGTTGCATCGGGCTTTGTTCGGCCGAGCCGATTGTGGATGTCCAGTTACCCGACAGGGCGCGCATAAGTTTCGGCGGCGTTACCGCCGACAACGCCGCCGACCTGCTCGAAGCCGCATTATCGGGTCGGAGCGTTCCGTCGGAAATGGTGCTGGGGCAGTTTCGCAACGGCCAGACCAGGCCATGGGACGACGTTCCTTATCTGGATGAGCATCCGTTCTTGGCCCGTCAGCGTCGCGTGGTCCTCGCGTCCAGCGGCATTATCAACCCGACCGACATAGACGAATACATCGCGCGAGGCGGATATTCGGCAGCGGCCAAGGCGATGAAGACCATGACGCCCGCCGAAGTATGCGATCTGGTCGAGTCCAGCGGTCTGCGAGGTCGTGGCGGGGGCGGATTCCCGACCGGAAAGAAGTGGCGTTTCGCGCTCAACACGCCGTCGGAGCAGAAGTACCTCATCTGCAACGCCGACGAGGGCGACCCGGGCGCTTTTATGGACCGCGCAGTCGGCGAGAGCGACCCGCATCGGCTTATCGAAGGAATTTTAATCGCCGCCTACGCAATCGGCGCTACCAAGGCCTACATTTACATCAGGGCCGAGTATCCCCTGGCGATAGAGCGCCTGGCCGAAGCCATTGCAAAGGCCGGCGAGTACGGACTCATCGGGCACAACATTCTCGGCAGTGGAAACGACCTTGAGATCGTAATCAAGCAAGGCGCCGGCGCGTTTGTCTGCGGCGAGGAGACGGCGCTGATTCACTCGATTGAAGGCAAACGCGGCATGCCTCGTCCCAGACCTCCGTTCCCGGCGGTTCAGGGGCTGTTCGACAAGCCGACGATTATCAACAATGTCGAGACGCTATCGAACCTGGCGCTTATCCTCGAACGCGGGGCGGAGTGGTTCGCCTCGATGGGAACCGACGGCAGCAAGGGCACGAAGGTCTTTGCGCTTTCGGGTATGGTCAACCGAACAGGACTGGTCGAAGTACCGATGGGCACGACCCTGCGTCAGGTCGTCTGCGACATCGGCGGGGGCATCCCCAACAACAAGCGATGCAAGGCCGTTCAGATCGGCGGACCTTCCGGCGGATGCGTTCCCGAGGCGTATCTTGACATCGAGACCGATTACGAGGCACTCAAGGAATTCGGAACTATTATGGGTTCCGGCGGTCTGGTCGTCGTGGACGAATCGACCTGCATGGTCGATTTCGCCAAGTTCTTCATGGAGTTCATCCAGTCCGAGAGTTGCGGAAAGTGCATCCCCTGCCGGGAAGGCACGAAACGGATGCTCGAGATTCTCCAGGCCATTGTTTCGCCTCGCCGGAACGAGTCCGACATAGACGCCCTTCTGCGTTTCCAGGGAATAATGCACCTTGAGGAACTTGCTGAAACGATTAAGGCAACGAGCCTCTGCGGCTTGGGCCAGACTGCTCCGAACCCGGTGTTGAGCACGCTTCGCTGGTTCCGCGACGAATACGAAGCGCATATTTTCGAGCGTAACTGTCCCGCCGGCGCTTGCACGGAACTGGTGGGCGTTCCCTGCCAGAACAGTTGCCCGGTCAATACGGAGACTTGGCGATACGTAATCCACATCGCTCGCGGCGAGTACGCCGAAGCCTATCGCGTTATTCGTCAGGCCAATCCGTTCCCGTCGGTTTGCGCCCGCGTATGCCATCATCCGTGCGAGCAGTCCTGCCGGGCCGGTTCGACCGGGGGCGAACCGATAGCCATCCGCGCGCTCAAGCGCTTCGTAGTGGATAAAATCGATCCGTCGGATTGTGCGCCAGAAGTTACTTCCGCCGGAGCGGACGCCGCCCGCATCGCGGTTATCGGAGCAGGACCTTCGGGACTGGCGGCGGCGCATTACCTCTCACTGAAGGGACACAAAGTAACTATCTTCGAACGCGAGTCGAAGCCAGGCGGGATGCTCATCTGCGCGATTCCCGAATATCGCCTGCCGAGAGAACCCGTGGAAAAGGAGATAGACTCGCTGCTGAACGAGAACATTGACCTCAAGTGCAATATGACCCTGGGGCGGGACATCACGATCGACGGCCTGCTCGATGACGGATACAAGGCCGTTTATCTCGCCACCGGCGCGCACCGGAGCAGGAAACTATCGGTGCCCGGCGAGGATGCCGAAGGCGTCATCGCGGGGATCAGGTTCCTCAAGGCCCACAATCTTGAAGGCGAGGCCTTAGCCAAAGGCCGGGTCGGTGTCATCGGCGGGGGCAACTCGGCCATGGATGCCGCCCGCGTCGCCCTCCGGCAGGGTGATGTGGGAAACGTGGGCGTATTCTATCGTCGGACGCGGCGCGAGATGCCCGCATACGCCGAGGAGATCGAAGCCGGTTTGGCTGAAGGCGTTACAATCGAAGAGTTGGTCGCCCCTGTCGCCCTGCACGTCGATAACGGCAGGCTTACCGGGGTGCGCCTTATCCGCAATCGGCTCGGCGAGCCGGACTCGTCAGGCCGGCGCAGACCGGAACCCATTCCGGACTCGGAGTTCGACGTGGAACTGGACACGCTGATTGTCGCCATCAGCGAGGAGCCGGAGACAGACGGCTTCGGCGATTTGTCCCTGACGAAATGGGGTACGTTGGCGACGAACGCCGAATCCTGCGCCACGGAGCGTTCGGGCGTGTTCGGCGGCGGCGATGCGGTCAGCGGGCCTGGTACGGTAATCGAAGCGGTCGCCGCCGGAAAAGACGCCGCCTTGATGATCGACCGTTATATAGCGGGAAAGTTGCTGAGAATATTACCGAAACCCAAACTGCCCACCGTCTATATCGAGCCTGTGCAGATTCCCGAAGACGAAGAAACGGATCAGGTTCGCGTCGAGCCGCCGGAGTTGCCGGCCGATGAGCGTAAAGGCAACTTCGCCGAGGTCGAGTTGTGCATCAGCGAACAGGCTGCAATGTGCGAAGCCAGGCGATGCCTGCGATGCGACCTTGATTTCACCCAGCCGGTATGACCTGTAAAAATGATTAGAACAAAGATTGAACGGTATTTGGGGAAGAAGAAGAAAAAGAAACAAAGATAGCAGGATTACAGGGATTACCGGATTACAGGGATTTTGGTTTTTGCTGAAAGAAGAAGAAAAAGAAACAAAGATAGCAGGATTACAGGGATTACCGGATTACAGGGATTTTGGTTTTTGCTGAAAGAAGAAGAAAAAGAAACAAAAATAGCAGGCCTGCAATCCCGCTATTTTGTTTCGGTAACGTCCGGACCTTATCATTCGAAGAGAACCGATTAGAAAATAAAACAGAGGTGTTCGCATGATTACATTGGAAGTTGACGGCAGGACGATTGAAGCCGACGCGGGCGAGACGATCCTCACCGCCTTGAAACGCGAGGGTATTCACATTCCCACACTGTGCCACATGGAGGGCTTGCCCCCCAGCGGCGCCTGCCGGATATGTGTCGTCGAAGTCGATGGCTCGCCCAACCTGACGCCCTCGTGCTCTTATCCGGTAGCCGACGGTATGAAAATCAGAACCAGCACTCCCCGTGTGCTCGAGGCCCGCAAGACGATCGTCAAACTGCTGTTGAGCAATCATCCCGACGATTGCCTCTACTGCTCGCGCAACGGAAAGTGCGACCTTCAGAAACTGGCGAAGGATTTGGGTATCCGCCATCGGCTCTACCACGGCAAGAAGACCAGCAGGCCTATGGACGTTTCAAGCCCGGCGATTATCCGCGACCCGGAGAAGTGCATACTTTGCGGCCGGTGCGTTCGGATGTGCGAGGAGATACAGGGCGTTTCGGCCATTGATTTCATCGGTCGGGGCAGCAGGGCGTTTATCGGAACGGCCTTCGACGAGGGGCTTAACGTCTCGTCGTGCATTAATTGCGGTCAGTGCATCCTGGTCTGTCCGACGGGCGCGTTGAGCGAACGGTCGTACCTGAACGAGGTAATCGCCGCGCTGGCCGACCCGGACAAAATGGTCGTCGTCCAGCACGCCCCGGCGGTGTCGGTTACGCTGGCAGAGGAGTTCGACGTCAAGGCGGGCAAGGACGTGGACGGACAGATGGTCGCGGCATTGAGGCGCGTGGGATTCGACCGTGTGTTCGACACGTCGTTCTCGGCGGACCTGACCATCATGGAAGAGGCCTCCGAACTGGCGCAGCGAATCAAGACCGGCGGCGTGCTCCCGATGATGACAAGTTGCTCGCCGGGATGGGTCAAGTTCTTCGAGCAGTTTTATCCCAGCCTTATTCCTAACGTATCGACCTGCAAGAGTCCGCAGCAGATGATGGGCGCGATGATTAAGAGTTTCTTCGCCGAGCGGGAAGGCCTCGATCCGTCGAAGATCGTCAGCGTTTCGATCATGCCGTGTACCGCCAAGAAGTTCGAGTGCACCCGTCCCGAGATGGCGCCGAATAATATCCCGGACGTGGACTACGTGCTGACCACGCGCGAACTGGGCCAATTGCTTCACATGTTCGGCATCGACCTGGCGGCGATGCACGACGAGCAGGCCGATACGCCCTTCGGCGAGAGATCGACCGCCGGAAAGATATTCGGCGCAAGCGGCGGCGTGATGGAAGCGGCGGTGCGAACGGCGCATTACCTGCTGACCGGAAAGGAACTTCCCGACCTGAAAATCCAGCCTCTGCGAGGGCTTAAAGGCGCTAAGGAATTACATTTTGAGGTTGACGGTCTGAAAGTCGGCGCTGCGGTCGTCAGCGGGCTGGGCAACGCCAGGGTACTTCTGGACCAGGTGTGCGACGGTCGCGACGACCTGCAATTTATCGAGATAATGACCTGCCCGGGCGGGTGCATCAACGGCGGCGGCCAGCCTCTGGGAGCAGACCTGAACGCAGTGCGGGCGAGAATGAAAACGCTGTACAAGATCGACCGCGAAGAAGATGTACGCGTCAGCCATAAGAATAAATGGATACAGCGCCTGTACGACGAGTTCCTCGGGGAACCGCTGGGCGAATTAAGTCATCGCCTGCTGCATACGCATTACAGCAAGCGCGACGATCTGCTTCAATAGTCTCACCGCGACGATAAAAACATCTATTAATAAGGATTTGAAATGAGCGCAAACAGGAAAGTGCTGGTAGTGGACGACGATCCGGATATCGTCGCACTGCTCACCGCTGTGCTGAACACCGAAGGTTACGAGATAGTTACCGCCTACAGTCAGGAAGAGGCCGAGGAGGTGCTGCTGACGGTCAGGCCCGACCTGGTGATCCTCGACCTGATGATGGAGCAGGTGGATTCAGGGTTCGTGCTCGCCCACTACTTGAAAAAACTTTATCCTGATACGCCGGTGATCCTCTTGTCGTCCGTAACCGCCGTTACGCGAATGTCGTTCGATGCACAATCTCCCGAGGCGCGATCGTGGCTGAAGATGGACCGCGTACTGGACAAACCTGTCCGTCCTGAGCAGTTGAAAGCGGAAGTTCGCCGGTTGCTGAAGGATGGGCCTCACGCAGAAGCGCAGGCCGGCGCCGCCGGTGAGTGAGGTGGATTATGAGGCGTGGGCCAAGCGGACTGGTCGGAACTGTCGGTAATGAACTTTGTCGAAATACACGACTGGCTGCGTGAAACCGACGACCGCCGACTGGAAGAATTGTGGCGGACGGCGGACGATGTGCGCCGCCGGAACGTCGGCGACGAAGTCCATCTGCGCGGGTTGACGGAGTTCTCGAATCACTGCGTTCGCCGTTGTGCGTACTGCGGGCTGGGGACGCACACCCGCGGCCTCGAACGCTACCGAATGAACGCCGATGAAATCCTTGCCTGCGCGGACCGGGCCGTCGAACTCGAATACGGCACGATTGTCCTCCAGTCCGGCCAGGACAGCGGCGTTTCAGGCCAATGGCTGGCGGATGTCATCGAACGCATCAGGCAGCAGACCCCGCTGGCCGTTACGCTCAGCGTCGGCGAGCGAAGTGAAGACGAACTGGCGCTGTGGCGCCGGGCGGGGGCCGGCCGTTACCTGCTGCGGTTCGAGACGTCCGACAGGACGCTCTACGAAAGGATTCACCCCGACCTGCCTGCCGGACAGGCAGGCCTGAACGGCGTGCGGTCCGACCGAATCGCAATCCTGCATCAATTGCGCGAACTCGGCTACGAGGTCGGAAGCGGTGTGATGATAGGTCTGCCGGGGCAAACTTACGAAACCCTCGCGCGTGACATCGAGTTGTTCGGCGAACTCGACCTGGATATGATCGGCTCAGGCCCGTTTATTCCCAATCCGCACACCCCGCTGGCCCGCAACGGCGACAAACACCCTGCCCCGGCTGACAGGCAGGTACCAAACAGCGAAACAATGTCCTACAAGGTCATCGCCCTGACCCGGATTATATGCCCACAGGCGAACATCCCCGCAACGACCGCCGTCGCTACCCTCAACGGGCGAACGGGCTACGAATCAGGCCTTCGGCGAGGCGCAAACGTGGTCATGCCTAACGTCACGCCGCCGCGTTACAGGGCCTTGTACGAAATATACCCCGCCAAAGCCGGTGTCGAACAGGACGGAGATTATCACAGCCTGCTGAAAGAACGTATTCTCGCCATCGGCGGACGAGTCGGCGAGGGGCGTGGCGATTCGCTCAATTACATAAACCGCCGCATTACAAATAAGGAGGTGGCGACGTGTGCGCGCTAGCGAAAATGACGTTGAACGAGTCGGCGGTCGATTTCATCGACGATGATGCACTGTCGGAACTGCTGGCCGACGCCCGAAGCGACCCCGTGCACGTGCGGGAGATCATCGCAAAGAGTCTCGCCAAGGAACCGTTGAGCGTCGCCGAAACCGCTGCGCTTCTGGCGGCAGGGGGTGAACTTGTCGAGGAGATATTCGCCACAGCCCGCGAACTGAAGCGAAAGGTGTACGGCAACCGCATCGTCCTGTTCGCCCCGCTTTACGTGGGGAACCAGTGCGTCAACGACTGTCGATATTGCGCATTCCGGCTATCGAATACGGGCGCTATCCGACGGACGCTGAGCAGCGATGAGGTCCGCCAACAGGTCGAAGCACTTGAGAACGTCGGGCACAAGCGGCTGATACTCGTCTTCGGTGAACACCCCGACTACGACGCGGACTTCATCGCGGACACTGTCCGGAAGGTGTACTCGATAAAGGTCGGCCACGGCAGCATCCGCCGCGTCAACATCAACGCTGCGCCGATGGACCACGACGGCTATCGCAGGGTCAAGGACGCCGGCATCGGCACGTACCAGATATTTCAGGAGACCTATCACCACGCGACGTATGCGAAGATGCACCCAGCCGGCACGCGAAAAGGCGATTATCTCTGGCGTTTGGACGGGCTGAACCGGGCGTTTGAGGCCGGGCTTGACGACGTTGGAATCGGCGCTTTGTTCGGACTGGCCGACTGGCGGTTCGATGTGCTGGGGCTTGTGTCGCATTCACTTTATTTGCAAAACCGTTACGGCGTCGGACCTCACACAATCAGTTTCCCTCGCATGAGGCCGGCCGCCGGCGTGGACCCGGACAAGAACAATTTCGTCGGCGACTACGATTTCAAGCGACTGGTCGCTATTCTCCGCCTGGCCGTTCCGTACACCGGCATGATACTGACGGCGCGGGAGGAACCTGAACTTCGCCGGGAAGTAATGGCCTTCGGCGTCTCGCAGATCGACGCCGGAAGCAGGATCGAGATCGGCGGATACACCGAAGCCGGCGACGCCCAGGTCATGGAGCGCGAGCAATTCATGCTCGGCGACATCCGCTCGCTGGATGAAGTCGTACGGGAACTGCTTACCGACGGATTCATCCCCAGTTGGTGCACCGCCTGCTATCGCCTCGGCCGGACGGGTGAGCACTTTATGGAGTTCGCCGTCCCCGGCTTCATCAAGCAGTACTGTACACCAAACGCGCTTTCGACGCTGACGGAATACCTCACCGACTACGCCTCGGATGAGACCGGCGCCGTCGGCGAGAAGACGGTCCGAACCGAACTGGACAAATTGCCCGACTCGCAACAGAAGAAAGAATTACTGAACCGCCTCGAACGCATTCGGGAAACGGAAGACCGCGACTTGTATTTCTAGGCCCTGTCTGAAAAGTCAGACATCGCCTCAAAGCAATCAGCAATCAGCAATCAGCATTCAGCAACCAGCAATCAGCAATCAGCAATCAGCGGTCAGTGTTCAGTTTTTTCTTTTGCTGACCGCTGACCGCTGACCGCTTTTTACTGAATGCCTGTCTGGAATAATTTCCAGACAGAACCTAACAGAGGATAAAGATTGAGAAAGACGCCTAAAGGATTACGTTTGCATATAGGTCTTTTCGGCCGGCGGAACGTCGGTAAGTCTTCCGTGCTGAACGCGATGACCCGCCAGAGCGTCTCCATTGTTTCGGACGTTGCCGGTACGACGACCGACCCGGTCGAGAAGCCGATGGAACTGCTGCCTGTCGGGCCGGTGCTCTTTATCGACACCGCGGGCATCGACGACGCCGGCGCGCTGGGCGAATTGCGCGTCGCAAAGACCCGCCTGATATTCGACCGGACGGACGTCGGCGTGATCGTAGTAGATGCGGGACATTGGGGGGAATTTGAGCAAAAAATACTCCGCGAACTCGAATCGCGCCACATCCCCGTAATCGTCATTTTCAATAAATCCGACATTGCCGAGCCGGACCCTGCCTTGGAAAATCGGCTCAGGGACGAGGGCGTATTTACATTACACACCGTCGCTACGGAAGGCCAAGGCATCCTCGATTTGCGCCAGGCTCTTATCGAGGCGACGCCCGACGAGTTCATCAACGCCCCGGCTATCGTCGGCGACCTTGTCGGGCAGGGCGAGTTAATCGTCCTGGTGGTCCCGATTGACTTAGAAGCGCCCAAGGGGCGGCTCATCCTGCCGCAGGTACAGACCATCCGCGATATACTCGACGCCGACCAGTATTGCGTGGTTGTCAAGGATGACCGGCTTTCGGAGGCGCTGGGGCGTCTGAATCGTCCGCCGGCCCTGGTCGTTACCGACTCGCAGGCCTTCGACAGGGTGGCCGACGATACGCCCGAAGACGTGCCGCTGACGAGTTTTTCGATCCTCTTCGCGCGGTTCAAGGGCGACCTGAACGAGTTCGTCCGCGGCACGCTGGCAATCGAAGACCTCAAGCCGGGGGACCATGTCCTTGTAGCCGAGGCGTGTTCGCACCATCCCATCGCCGACGACATCGGGCGAGTGAAGATACCCCGCTGGCTGAAGCAATACGTCGGCGGTGACCTGCGTTTCTCGCACGTTCAGGGGCATGATTTCCCCGAAGACCTTTCACCGTACCGGCTGGTTATTCATTGCGGCGCGTGCATGTGGAACCGTCGCGAGATGCTCTCGCGTATCCTCCGCTGCCGGAACGCCGGCGTGCCGATTACCAACTACGGGCTGACCATCGCCTATTCTCTGGGCAGTTTCGAGCGGATACTCCGGCCATTTCCCTCGGCGTTCGAGACCTACTGTAAAATGCGTCGATGTTTTAAATAGGGGACGCTGGGGCTGTTGAAAAAGTCCGTTCAGTCCCATTAGGGACATTTGATAGTAGCCCAGCAGTTCACTGCTGGGACGAAGGCGATCAGATCGGTCAAGTCCCGGAGGGACGACTGAAGTTCTTTCAGGGACACGTCTTATGTGCCCCTCATCCGTCCCTACAGGACTAAACGGTAACGGCATTCCATTCCCAGCCATAAATGGCTGGGCTATTATCAATCGTTCCGCTGGGACTTTTTCAACAACCCCACGCTAACCTATTTTGCGATTGACAAACTGCCGATTGACGCTGATATTGATTGGAATGATAGGGAGAGAAGGCGAAAATAGGTTAGCGTCCCCTATTTCCCCTATTTCCCCATTGTATTGATATTCGGCGATTGTGGCAGGTGTTCCGGCATCGTCGGCGACCTTGACCAGACGATTCCACGCATCGTATGTACAGTTGTGATGATGATTTGCCTCGTCGCCGGGCTTTGGCGCCTTTGTCATATTCCCGGCTGAATCGTGGGTTAGATGAGTCGAGACGCCGCCGATCTGCGTCATTTCGTTGGCGGCGTTATGCGTGCGGGCCTGCGTGGCGTCCCATGGGTCGGCGGCGTTCGCGTCGGTGCGGTTCTGCTTCCAGTTGCCGAGCGCTTCAAGAGTCCAGTCACGCCGGAAGTTCGTCGTCGTCATGCCGTCCTTGTTGGCGTTGAGATCACCGCGATAAGATTCTTTCAGCCGGTCGAGATTGTCATACGTGTAACGTTCATCTTTGCCGGAGGTCTGCGTGTTTTCGCGGTAGGTTCGATTGGAGGCAACCTGAATTTTCCCCAATGCCACCATGCTTAAATCCACTCATTTTTTGTCCCGGACGGAGTTTTCGGTATGGACAACACCCCTATTCCCCCAATAGTAACCGGCAAGATTCATTGTAAGTGCAAGGTAGATCAATAGGGGGGCTATACTCCTACCATGTAGCATTTCCCAAAGTAACCAACCCCCCACAAAGGTTAATAAACCACAGTATATATACAAAGCACGGGAAATAGGGGACGCTAACCTATTTTCGCCTTTTCTCCTTATCATTCCAATCAGTATCGGCGTCAATCGGCAGTTTGTCAATCGCAAAAT
>DAOWOP010000133.1 GCA_030642005.1 Planctomycetales bacterium | reverse complement strand
CATAAATGCCTAATGCCCAATGACCAATGTCTAATGAATGTCTAATGCCCAATGACTAAAAAAGCACGGCGATGATTTTAGAGACCATAACAAAATAAACCACAGAGATCACAGAGAACGCAGAGAAGTAAAAAATAACAACAATACTTTTCTCTGCGAACTCTGTGTCCTCTGTGGTTAACGAAAAATGCGGGTTAGGCATTAGACATTGGTCATTGATTGGTCATTGGACATTGGTCATTAGACATTTTATAACTTCCTTATAGATAAGACCTTCTGAAATTCCTCGGATTCTCTAATCCCGAATAAAATCGGTCAGTTGGAGCATTAGGCATTGGGGCAATTGTGGGCGACGAGTTCTTCGGAGTCTGTGCAGGAAGGCATCGGTTTTTTCTGTCCGTCGGGCGTTTGGATGTCGTATCGCTTCAGTTTTGCGTGCAGTGTTGCGCGTGTGATTCCCAGCAGCGCCGCTGCCCGGGTTCGCTGCCACCCGGTCTCCCTCAATGCCCGAACGATGAACTCGCGTTCGGCGGCTACCAGCGAGAAGTCTTTCCGGGGTTTTTGCCCGGTCGGCGCTTCAGCCGGTGTGGTCTGTCCGTCGAAGACCAGGCTGGAGACGGTGATTTGATCGCTTTTTTCCAGGATACTCGCCCGCTCGATTACGTTGCGTAATTCGCGAACGTTACCGGGCCAGGCGTGTCGGGCCAGGCGTTGTTCAGCCTCTTTGCCGAGGCAGAGTGTGCCGGAGCGGGCGGCGACGGAAGACTCAAGGAAGTACTCAGCCAAGAGGCCGATATCGCTGCGGCGGTCTTCCTGCCGCAAAGCCGGGACGGTTACCGGAAAGACCGCCAGGCGGTAATACAAGTCCCGGCGGAACTTGCCGGTCTGTACATCCGCCAGAAGGTTCTTGTTGCTGGAGGCGATGATTGTCGCGTTGCAGTGGATGTCTTTGCCGCCGCCGACCTTGCGAAAAGTCCTTTCCTGGAGCACCCGAAGCAGTTTCGCCTGAAGTTCCGGCGCCATTTCGCTGATTTCATCGAGGAGGATGCTGCCGTCGTTGGCCTGTTCAAAAAGCCCTGTCTTTTCGCGGTCAGCGCCGGTGAATGCGCCCTTGACGTGCCCGAACAGTTCGCTTTCAAGGAGGGTGGCGGTCAGCGCGGCACAATTGACGGCGATAAATCGCTCGAAATCCCCATACCGCCACCAGTGTACAGCCCGGGCGATCAGTTCCTTGCCGACGCCCGTCTCACCCAGGATTAACACCGGGTTGCATCGGCTTTCCGACACCAATCGGATCGTTTCGAGGCATTTGACCAAGCCGGGGCTGTGCCCGACAATCTCGACGCCGGGCGGACATTCCTCGCAGAAGAGCCGCTGATGCCGCTGGGTGCGAGAGGCCTTTGCCACTTTCATCCCGTCAATCAGCCTGGCGATGGTCTTCTCGTCGAGAGAACTGGCGATGTTGTCAAACGCTCCGGCCCGAATGAATCGGACAGCCTCATCCACCGAGGGCGTCTCCGAAACAACGACCACCGGCGTATCCGGAGAGAGGGACTGAACCTTTTGAATGAACCGGATGATCTTGCGGGGTGAAATGGCCTGGGCGAGAACCAGATCGGGGCAAAGCCGGCGTATAAGGTCCGGCGCATCAGCGAGACCCTCGACGGGGACGACCTCGCCGACTGCCCGCGCAAGCGGCCCTTGAGAATTGCGAAGACTATCGGCCTGCCGGGCCACCCAGGCCGAATCCTCGCCGACTATTACAACGGACCGCAAGATCCGTTCTGCACCATCGTTCATCTACCACACCTTACATATCTACCGTTCCCTATCTCTACTAATCGGCACGATACGGCGATTCAGTGAATAGGTAATAGTACTGATTATACACTTCAAAAACGCCGAGCCACAAAAAGAAACGGGTCGCAACCCGCTGGCTCGGCCGTTACCGTAAGACAGCGTCCATCGCCTCGATGAACCATTTCGGGGCACGGATGGGTTTTCCGGCTGGGTTCACGAAAGCATGGATAGTGTAACCTTCGGCCACGGGTTTGCTGGCGCCGGCATGGACGATTCTTACATCACAGCGGATGCGCGCCTTGCCGACCAATCGCCCGGTGGTGGTCATCTCCAGCAGGTCGTCGTACTTCGCCCGCCCGCCGTACTTGATGTACGATTCAATCACCGGCAGCAGTACGCCGCGATCCTCCATTTCAGCGTACGACGTGCCGGTCTGCCTGAAAAACTCCGTCCGCCCACACTCGAACCAGTCCAGCGCACTCGAATTGGAATACGTGCCCATCTGGTCCGTCTCGCTGTAGCGAACGCGAAATTGTACCACGCTCTCAACCGACATTTCGATTTACCTTTACCGAACCGGCGCATCCGTTCCAATAATCGTTCCATTTTATAATGGACTCAAAAACGTCTATTACTATATCTTGTAGAAAGTTGAAACGGGATGCAAGAGATGGATTCACATCAGGTCCTTCAAAAAGCGGTTGAGAAGGTCGGCGCCATTACCGACGACGGAGAAGTGGACCAGTCCGAAGCGCGGAAAATTCGCACACAATGGCAAAGACTGAAACGATATGGTGAGGCGTTCGTCTGCGCCTGCGAACGAGGCATGTTCGCCGAAACTTGAATCAAGGAGCACTACCATGATGGAATGGTGGAGAGGACTTGAAACCGTAACGCAGTGGTTCTATGGAGCGGCTGGGTTCTTCAGCGCTATCTTCCTCTGGCAGTTCATCTCATCATTGATAGGCCTAGGCGGCGCTGAAGATGTGGACATGGACGCCGGTGACATTGAGGCCGGTTCGGCTTCGGACGCAATCGACAGCGTAGCGGCGTTCAGGTTGTTGTCGATCCGGGCGGTACTGGCGTTTCTTACACTGTTCTTCTGGGCGGCTGCGATGCACCACGATGCCGGAACCAGCCTGACCCGTGCGATTACCTACGGGACATTCTGGGGCCTGGGCGCTTTCGTGCTTATGGCGCTGGCGCTGCACCTGATGCGAAAACTGGCCGAGACCGGAAACCCGCGCCTGCAGACCTGCGTCGGGATGCGAGGGACGGTCTATCTGGACATACCCGCCGACGGAACAGGCGAAGCCCGCGTTACCGTCAGCGGCGTCGTCTCGCACGTCAAGGCCCGCTCTGCCGACGGAAAACCGCTCAAGTCCGGCACGCCGATAAACGTCGTGCGAACACTCGGACCAACCACTATCGAAGTCGAACCTATCGAAGAACCCGATTCTACGAAGGAGTAAAAAATGATGAACCTGGCAACACTACCAATGAACCTGCTGGCGCAATCGTCCGGCAACGGCGTCGGTGATGAGGAAGGAATAACACTTGTCCTGATCCTCATCGGCTTGGGCATGTTTTTCGCCACGTTCTTTATCATCGCCAGCCGGTACAAGCGATGCCCGTCGAATAAGATTCTCGTGATCTATGGCAAGACCGGAAGCGGCGCCGCCAAGTGCGTCCACGGCGGGGCGGCGTTCGTCTGGCCACTGGTGCAGGCGTACGACTTCCTCGACCTCGAACCGTTTGTCGTGCCCATCGACCTGACAAACGCCCTGTCCCGCGAGAATATCCGCGTAGCCGTGCCCACGACGGTAACGGCGGCAATCTCCAACCAGCCGGGGATCATGCAAAACGCCGCCATCCGACTGCTTGGACTGGACGAGCGGGAAATACAGAACCAGGCGCAGGACATAATTCTCGGACAGATGCGTGCGGTCATCGCGACGATGGAGATCGAAGCGATTAACCGCGACCGACAGTCGTTCATGGCCAAGGTCAACGAGGCCGTCTCGACGGAACTGGAGAAGATCGGCCTGGCCGTCATCAACGTCAACATCCGCGACATCGAGGACGAGTCGGGGTACATCAAGGCCCTTGGTCGCAAGGCCGCCGCCGAGGCGATTAACCAGGCCAACGTTGACGTAGCCGAGCAGGAGCGAACCGGCGAGACGGGTGTGGCTGAACGCAAGCGTGACCAGCGCGTCGCCGTCGCCGCCGCCAACGCCACCGCAGAGATGGGCGAAGCGACCGCCGACCGCGACAAGCGCCAGAAAGTCGCCGGCCTGGAAGCCGAAGCCGTCGATGCCGAAACCGTCGCTGAGTCCGACAAGGCCGGCTATCGGGCCAACCAGCGAGTGGCCGAGGAAGAGGCTAGAAACCGCAGTGAATCTGCCTCCCGCGAAGCCGACGGTGCTATCCGCGTCGCACAAGAGAACGCGCAGAAGAAGGCGGAAGACGCCCGCGCAATCCGCGAGGAGTCGCGCCTGAAGGCCGAGATCGTCGTCCCTGCCAACGCCGACCGCGAGAAGGTCGTCATCGCCGCCGACGCGAAGAAGCAGGAAGCAATCCGCATCGCCGAGGGCGACGCCGAAGCCATTATCGCCCGCATGACCGCACAGGGCAAAGGCGTCCAGGCGATCCTCGACGGAAAGGCGGAAGGCTATCAGCGGCTTGTCGAAGCCTGCGGCGGGGACGCCGGAGCCGCCGCTCTGCTGATCATCGAGAAATTCGCCGAAATCGCCAATATCCAGGCCAAGGCCATTCAGGACCTGCCCATCGAGAAGGTCATCGTCTGGGACGGCGGCGGCGACGGCGGCGGGCTGAAAGGCCTGGGCGGACGACTGCTCGGTGCGCTTCCGCCGATGCATGACCTCGCCAAACAGGTCGGACTCGACCTGCCCGAATTCCTGGGCCGGATCGCAAAAGAAGCGGAAAAGAAACAGGAAATTCCGCAACCGCCCGCTGAGGGAAAAGAAAAATAAAGAAAGATCAATATCGCTAAACGGTAAGCCGCGCGGCTTGCCGTTTAGCGCTGTTTTCAAAATTGCTTCCATTATTATGACCGACAAAAAAACCAAACCGCTTCGTCTGGGTGTCCTGTTGTCCGGCGGCGGTCGGACGCTGATGAACATCCTGGAGTACATCCAGGCCGGTAAGTTGTCCGCCGAGGTGGTTGTCGTTATCGCCAGCCGGGATTGCAAGGGCGTCGAACGCTCGCGGAACGCCGGGCTTGACGTGCACATCGTCCCGTACAAGCAAATGCCGGATACCGGGACGTACTCGGCGGCGATTGTCGAGCGGCTGGACGCAGCCAAGGTCGATCTGGTCATCCAGGCGGGGTTCCTTTCTTTCTGGAAAATCCCGTCGAAATATGAAGGTCGTGTGTTGAACATTCACCCTGCTCTGCTGCCGAGTTTCGGCGGGCATGGCATGTATGGCCATCACGTTCACGAGGCGGTGCTGGCAGCCGGTTGCAAGGTCTCCGGCTGCACGGTCCATATGGTGGATAACGAATACGACCATGGTCTGATCATTGTCCAGAAACGCGTTCCGGTCCTCGACGGCGACACGCCCGACACACTGGCAGCCCGCGTCTTCGAGCAGGAGTGCGTCGCATACCCCGAAGCAATCGAACTGGTAGCCGGTCGGTAGGCTCCGGACGGAGCGCAGCGGAGTCCCGGCGATTTATCAAAGAAATTTGCCGGGACTCCGCTGCGCTCCGTCCCAGCCTACTACAACCCATACTCCTTTATCTTGCGATATAGTGTCCGCTCGCCGATGCCGAGGATTTTTGCGGCCTGGGAGCGGTTGCTGGAGACCATTTTGAGCGTATTGCTGATAAGTTGCTTCTCTGCCTGCGATATGCTTACTCCGGCCAAGGCGCCGGCGCGCTGCTCAACAGGTTGGTCAACACCGCGGAATTCGGGCGGAAGGTCATCGACGGCGAGTTTCCCGTCGCCGGCCAGGACCACCATGTTCTCAATGACGTTGCGGAGTTGACGAACGTTTCCGGGCCAATCGAACCCCATTAACGCCCGCCGGGCCTCCGGCGCGATGCCGACCACCTTCGTGTCGTGAGCGTCGTCGGCGAGTTTGATAAAGTGCTCGATCAGTTGCGGAATGTCCTCCCGCCGATCCCGCAGCGGAGGAATCCTGATTGTTACACCGGCCAGGCGGAAATAAAGGTCCTCGCGGAAGCGCTGCTGCTTGACGCGTTCTTCGAGATTGGTGTTTGTGGCGCTGATGATGCGAACGTCCACGTGGAGCGGTTCGTTCGAGCCGACGCGGACAACCTCGCCGTTCTCCAGCACTCGCAGCAGTTTCGCCTGCATCGCCGCCGGCATGTCGCCGACCTCGTCGAGGAAGATCGTCCCGCCGTCGGCGTATTCGAATCGACCCTTGCGATCGCCCGTCGCGCCGGTGTATGCGCCTTTGACGTGCCCGAACAGTTCATCCTCCAGCAGCGTCTCGCTGAGGCCCGCGCAGTTCAGCGCGACGAATCGCCCGTTCTTCCGCCGGGAGTTGTTGTGAATCGCGTAAGCGATAAGTTCCTTGCCCGTGCCCGATTCGCCCTGCACCAGCACCGGCAGGTTCGACCGGGCGACGCGACGGACGGTCTCAAGGATTCGAACCATACCGGCGGAGTGCCCGATAATGCCCTCGAAACCGTAGTGCTTGTCCATGTGCTCGCGGAGTTCGCGGATGAGTCGCTGCTGGGCGGTGCGCTCCGCCGCCCGCTGGACGACTACGCGAAGTTCGTCAAGGTCCAGCGGCTTCTCGATATAATCGCACGCCCCTTCCTGGAGTGCCGACCGGCAGGTATCCACGGCGGAATGCCCTGTAACGAGGATGACCTCGGTGCCGGGAGAGTGTTTCCGAGCGGCGGCCAGAACGGCCAGGCCAGCCCTCTCATCGCCCATTACCAGGTCGGTTACGATTACGTCGAAGTGCTCCGCCTTCAGGCGGGTGATCGCGTCGTCGCCGGAATGGACTATCTGCACGTTGTGCTTCAGCCGAGCCAGGCCCTCGGCGACAGCCTCGGCGTGAGGCGCCTCATCGTCCACAACGAGAATATCCGCACGAAAATTGTCCAGTTTCTCGGCCATGCGAGATAGGGTATCCTTTCAGGATGAAATTGTCAAAATGCACATTCGTTGACCTGTTCGCTTCCAATACCGACAGGTCCGTCCGACCAAAATCCGACGGATGGCAATCCATCGGCTTTGCACCAGCGACACTATGTGTCTTCACCGGAACCGAGCGGAACAAAACGGAACGATTGGGAACGGCTGGGAACCATTCGGAACGAAACGGAACGATTCGGAACGAATGGGAACGATTGGGAAAGTTTAGGAAAGTTTCAAAAACACGTAAATCCTTGGCCGCCAAGCAGTTACGTATTTTGCCCCCGAAAATCACCCCGTTTTTGAATTCGCCGCCTTGCCTATCTTACCTAAACTCTACGGCTTGTCATTGTGGATTGCGGATTGTGGATTGTGGATTTCTTTTCCAAGTCCCTAATCCCAAGTCCCTAGTCCCTATCTTCTGGTTGACTGGTTGATTGGT
>DAOWOP010000011.1 GCA_030642005.1 Planctomycetales bacterium | reverse complement strand
CGGGCATTTCAATCATCTCCGGGACAGCGCCGCTCGGCTGATGGTGAAGCCAAATGACCTCCGTTACGCAGTCCGGCAGAGACCAGTGCTGCGCCAGCCGGCGTCCCGCGACGACGTGGTCCGACCCGATAATCTCCTGCTCGAATCGGGCGATATTTCCTCGCTCGCCGGCGACGCCGGACAGGACGCGCCGATATGTTCCCGGCAGGGACTTGTGCAGAGCAACCTTGCCGATGTCGTGCAACAGTCCGCAGGTATATGCCAACGATGGAGAAATTTTTCCGCCGATCTGATCGGCCAACAGTTCCGCCGCGCACGCCACCGCCACGCAATGAGTGCGGAATTCATCGTAGTTGAACCCGCCGGCATCAGGCGCCCCGAACACCTTCATACCGAAAATGGCCGATCGAATCGACGCCGGGCCGAGGGTTTCAACGGCTTCGGCTATGCTGCGGGGCGGGCGGTCCGGGCGATTGTTGCAGGCCAGCGACAGCAGGTGGGCTGAAATGGATGGATCGCAACCGGCCGCCATTGTGAGTTTCTGTAAATCGCCGTCCTCGGTCGCAAGTGCCAACACGTCGGCAGCAACGACCGGTGAGGCCGGCAGGGACTTTAGTCGGCGAATCAACAGGTCAAGTTGCTCAACGGGAACCGTATCCCGCAACGATCCGGACCGATCAGGCCACATAATATCGGAAGCATCAGACACCGGCGTTCAAACCCCGCTACTTCGTTTTGCCGCGAACGAGTTCCACAATACGATCAACAACCGTCTCGATGTTGAACGGCTTTTTGATGAAGTCGTCGGCCCCGGCCTCGAGGAGAGCATCAACCTCCGATTTGTTGACCACGCCGGAGATGATCAGTATGCGGATGTGTTGGAGGTCTTCGTTCTGGCGGATTGTCCGGCAGACCACGTTGCCGTTGATGTCCGGAAGCAGATAGTCAAGAACCACAATATCAGGGCGGAACCTGTTGGCCTCCAGGCCCGCGTCGAAACCTGTGCCGGCTGTCCGCGTCTCGAACCGCCCATCGTGGGACAGGGCGTCCACAAACAGTTCCACAATGTCAGGATCATCATCAACCACCAATACCTTGATCTTGTCGGACTCCAGCGCATCGAAGGGAATATCGTGCTCCCGCATGAATTTCTTCAGTTTGTCGCGTGGAATACGCCGGAACTTGCTGCCCGGCACGCGAAAGCCCTCCAACTGGCCGCTGTCGAAACAGCGGATAATCGTCTGCTGGCTTAGCCTGCAAATTTCAGCCACTTCGCCCGTGGTGAAAACACTCTTATGCCGTAAATTGGACATGATGCCTCCTGATAAATTTTAACCAGGCTTTGCCTGAAAAGTCAGACATCGCCTCAAAGCAATCAGCAATCAGCAATCAGCAAAAAACCAATAAACAAAGGACCTGAATGCTGACCGCCCTGCCCTGGCACGCTTGCCGTGCCAAGGCAGTCAGTGTTCAGTTTTTTCTTTTGCTGATTGCTGATTGCTGACTGCTGACTGCTGATTGCTGATTGCTGATTGCTTTTCTCCAGCAGACAGCGGCCACAAATCTACACCACACACCGGACAATACTAGAATCGTCTAATCCCAAAGTCAACTTAATCTACACATATTACGCATCTTAACATAAATTGCCTTTTTTGCACGACAATTTTTAAAATAATTTAGAAAATACTCGGGGTGAACATCTTTGAGGACTTGATTACGTTGCGCATCTTACCCAAACGACCCAAACTATCATCATGAGCCGACGGATAGATATCCGTTGGTTTCAGGACAATTTCTGCATGACTTCCTGGAGGTCCGACCAGACCTTTTGGCGATTGTCGCGGGTGTATTGACGAAGCAGGAAGGCAGGGTGAAATGTGGGCATGACTTTTATACCGGTAAGATCCGCATCGAGCATAGGCAGGGACTGCCACTGTCCCCGGAGGCGGGTGATGCCGACGGTCGTGTCCAGCATGGTGTGCGTAGCAGGGTTGCCCAGCGTAACGATGACCCTGGGCTGGATGATTCGCAGCTGCCGGATGAGGTAGTCCAGACAGGCCTCGACCTCATCGGCCATTGGTGCACGGTTTCCCGGCGGACGGCACTTGACAATGTTGCCGATGAACACATCCTGCCTCGACAGGCCCATTGCGACGATCATCTTGGTCAGCAGTTCGCCGGCCCGGCCTATGAAGGGCCTGCCATGCTTGTCTTCTTCAGCGCCGGGGCCTTCGCCGATGAAGAACAGGTCCGCATCCGGGTTGCCCTCGCCGAAGACGGTTTTGTTCCGCCCCTTGCACAGGCCGCACTTCGTACAGTTGCGGACCTCGTTGACGTCAATGGCCTCCAACTCGGCAGCCTTGCGCTTGGCTTCGGCGCTGACGGCTGGTTTTTCGACGGGCCTTGGTTCGGATGGAGCGGCGACGCTTTCAGGCCCGCTCAGCGGCGTGCCGGGCGCTAAACCATCGCCGGCCAGCAGACGGTCAGCCTCAATCAACTCCTTCGCTGCTCGTTGTAATTGTTGAAATTCGTCGCTCATCTTTTTGCCAATTGTTGAGTATAGCCGCGAACAACGCGAACAGGAAATGGAAATAAATAAAGAAGAAAAAGGTCGAGTACCGTGTCCGCCTACGGCATTGGTCCGTCCTGTTTGTCTTCCTTCAGCCGGCGTTTCATTTCATCCATGTCGATGGTTTTTTCCTCGCGGCGTTCAGTCACAACCGCCAGATCGTGCAGATTCTGGTTTCTTTCCCGCTCCACGAGAGTTCGCATCGACTTGGCGATGGATTTTAGAGCCTCTACGCCCTTCCCAATGAGCACTGCCATGATAAACAGGAAGAACAATCCTAATACGGCGACTACTTCCATCGTTTATTCTCCTAAAAAACTTTTCGTGTAATTCCCAGCTACCGGCTACCGGCTACTGACTACTAATCTTACGCTCCGAATTTTTCCAGTTTTCCGGCGTGTGCCATTGCCAGCGGCAGGAGTTCCTTTCCGGTGATGGTTCCTATTTCGCCGGCCCGGCAGGCGATTTCGTCGAACTTTGCCGGCCCGCCGCCTCGAATGTGCGGAGCCTTCATCAGTATCGGCACGGGATGCCAACTATGGGCCTTGAGGCTGGGCGGCGTTGAGTGATCGCCTGTGATAATCAGTACGTCGGGGTCAGCCGCCAGCAGCGTCGGCAAGGCTGCGTCCATCTCTTCGATCCGCTCGATCTTTCCAGACAGGTCACCGTCCTCGCCGGTCTTGTCGGTGTATTTGAAATGGGCGAAGACAAAAGTGTGTTCCTTCATCGCCGCTGCGGCCTCGGCGCATATGTCGGCAGCCGTTGTCGGTTGAGATACGACCTGGATACCCACCAGGCGGGCCACGCCGCGATACATCGGATAGCCGGCCACGGCGGCGGGGTTGAGTTTATACCGCTCCGTGAACGTCGGCCAATTGGGCCACTTCGCAAAGCCGCGGGCAAGGATCATGTTGGCTGCCGGTTCATCGGCGAGGATTTTTCGTACCTGGCCGATTATTTCTTCGGCGATTTTCGCGGTTTTGGATTTATCATGCGGCGGACGCGCCGGCGACAACGGAGCCACGCCGACAGCCTGCGGGTCGGTGTCGCCGATATTGTCGTCGAGGTCGTTACCACGCATGACCATAAGAGCGCGGTGCTCGGCTACGGTTTCAAAGAAGACCCTCACGCCGTCGGGTGGTTTGAGGTCTCCGCGAATTTTCTCCAGGATGCGCTTATTGACATCATCGCCGATACGTCCGGCCCGGCGGTCGGTAACTCTACCGTGTGGATCAATCGTGCAGAAGTTCAGTCTGGCGGCCACGTCCCTTTTCTGAAGATCGAACTCTATTCCCAATGCGCTGAGAACGCCGCGTCCGACCTGATAGACCAGCGGGTCGTAGCCGAACAGCGAAAGATGCCCAGGCCCGGAGCCGGGAGTGATTCCCGTGGCAATCGGCACGTGCTGACCGATGGCGCTTCGCCCGGCCAGGGCGTCCATGTTCGGCGTTTTGGCCTGCTGGAGGGCAGTGCCGCCCCCGTCGTTGTCGCAGTCGCCTACGCCGTCCATCACCAGCAGGACGATCCGCTTGTCGTTTTCAAGAGCCAGCGAAGAGATTACCTGTCCATACGTATCTTCGTACATAGTCGGATACCTTTCATTGCAATAATTCGTTAACGCCTCAAGCGTATCGCACTCGCCCCATACTGTCCAGTTTTACTGCATTTGCGGGACGATAATTACGCCCCGCCTGAAGGCGGCCATCTGATTCTGAAGCAGGCGGAGATTTCGGCTCGCATCCTCGTAATCGGGGTTAATCTTCAGTGCGTTTTTGAACAGTTTTTCGGCCTCTGTCCAATCGGCCAGACCTTCGCGACGGGCGAGGTCGGCCTGGTCCGCCTTGCCCTCCCTATGATATTTCTGCATAAGAAGCATCTTGCTGATTCCCCGCAATGCCAGACGCCTGCCGAGGCTGTTCATCGCTTCGTAGTAGTTTCCCTCCTGCCGGAGACACACTCGCCACACGGTTACGGCATGGCCGCCCCACCCCAACCGGTCCAGCAGCGAAGCCGTGCTGTGCAACGAATGAGCAGGCAACGGGTCGGTTTTGCTGATGCGCTCTATATGCTCGGAAACGTCGAAACTCCTTTTAGTGATGCCCAGACTTTTCGCCAGTTCTGCATTCGCCCCGCCCCGGCGGAGAAAGACGACATGGCTGACGCCGACATGCACAACCATCCAATCGGGACCAGCCGCGAGTGTCTTTATCAGCGGGGCGGTATCGTGAGACAAACGTAGAACTACTGTGCTAATATCGTATTGAGCCGCCATCGGCGCAAAGTCGCATCGGCCCGTAGTTATATCTCGCACCTGTTTCATCACGTAAGGCGGATACGCCCACGTGTTGGTCAAAATCGGCACCTCGTACTCCGGCTGGATGAAATACATCAGGTTCGAAGAAGTGCCGTAGTCGCAAAAGACTTTCCCCGTCGGTTTGTGGGTATCGATCCATTTGGCTGCTTCGAGTGGGATGGTAATTTTCGAAACGCCCCACCCGAACCGCCATGGCCGACGCTCGGAGAAGTAAAAGCGGTTCGACGCTACCGATACCGTCCACCAGCCGGCCCCGGCCATCGTAATTATCGCAATAGCGATGACAGCCCGACCGGCGAATGGGCCGGCAGGTTTAGCTCGGCGGAACCTTTCGCGAAGAGCGTTCCATCCATCCGTCAGGATAATCATCGCCAGTGGCACGATAATCATCGCAGCCGGCGCGATGTTGCGTCGCATCCGCGTCGAGATAATCGTCATCCCAACCAGCACAAGCAACCAACCCCATCGGCGGCGGAGCAAGCCCACCAGACCGGCTACACCAGCCAGGCAAAGCACGACGTAGTATGCGGTTATGACGCGCGTTTGACGGACGCCTTCGGCGAACGGCGTGAAAAATTCGCCAATCTCTGCCCACGGATGGCCGCCACTCGAAGCATACGCCCCGCCGGCGATGTTGTGCCTGCTCATGAACAGCAACGTCTGGATCGGCATAATCGCACCGCGAACGAACCACGGATTGACCAGGCAGGCCAGCACGACACCGGCTAGCGTGATGCCAAGCCATTTAAGCGGTCCTGTCAGGTCTTTGGTATCCGCACGTGTAACAGCCCGCGCCCAGAGTCGGCGACCGGCCGCTGCAATAAACATCGCCCCGACCAGCGCCACGCCGAGAATAAAATAACTGTGTAAATTGACAGCCAATATCTGTAGGACAATCACGCCGGCTGCCCGCCGCCAGGTGATTTCCGGCGGATTCGCTTCGCTCATCTGCCGGCTTTTGGCCCGCCCTGCCCCTGCAATCAACCACCATTGCAGCACCAATATCAGATACCCGAAGACCTCCGGGCGAATGTTAAATCGTTCATAACCTGCCATCGCGACCAGGATGGCGGCCGGGGCGATCCAGTGCCACGCGATGCCATTTCGGCGCATCGTCGCTATCAATATTAGAAATATCGCCGCAATCAGCGCCGCTTGAAGAATCCCAAGCCCCGTCGAACCCCCTGCCCGCCAGGCCGACGCCATTATGACCTGGCTGAGCCAGTTGGCGTTGACGAAGTGATAAGTATTGGTCTGTGCGTCGTACCGACAACCCGGGCCGAGGTTGGCCGAGTCCGAGAGTATGTCAGGCTGGAGGCGCGAATAGATGAAGCGATTGGTCTGAACGATTTCGTGTTTATCAAGGAAGTGCTCGCCGTAGGCCAGATGGTATCCGACGTCGTAACTGGCGATGGGCCTGACGGCCAATGCGACAGCCAGGATCATCGCCGCAACAACGGCGATAATCGCCGGCACGCGCGCTGCCGCCAACCCGCCGCCGGGCGACGCTCCCGATGCCTTGTCCGTAACCGCCATAACGACGGCGATTCTAAATCATCTTACCGCGTTCCGCATCAATATCTCTCATCATTTTGCGGTGAGTCTCCTATCCCCACGCCGCCGGGCGTTTTGGGCCTGCCGCCTTGGCCTCGAATATCCATCAGGAATATTTAACTCGGTATTGAGTTCTGCAGCAAAGAAAGCCACCATGAACGGGATGTTTGGATTTCTGAATATCTGGAAGCCGCCCGGGCCGAGCAGTTATGACATGATTCGCCACGTCCGGCGGTATGTCGGACGCAAAGTAAAAATCGGCCATGCCGGCACGCTGGACCCGTTGGCGGAGGGCATACTGGTGCTCTGCCTCGGCCAGGCCACCCGGCTGGTTGAATTCGTTCAGTCTTACCCGAAGCAATACGTTACGCTGGCCCGCCTGGGAGCGACCAGCACCACCGACGACGCCGAAGGAAAGATTACCGTCAACGACGCATCCCCCCCGCCGCCGGTTGAGCGGGTCCAAAAAGTCAGTCAGGCCTTCGTCGGGACGATTCGACAGATTCCCCCTGCATTCTCCGCTGTCAAGATCAATGGCCGGCGTGCATACGAAATCGCCCGCAGCGGCAAGAGGCCGACCCTCGTCCCTAAAGACGTTACCATCTACTCGCTGGAGATAATCGAATATGAATACCCGCACCTCCGGCTGCGTGTCAGTTGCGGCAGCGGGACGTATATCCGCTCGCTCGTACGGGACATCGGCGGCGAACTCGGCGCCGGTGGATATTGCGAAAAGATCGTCCGCGAAGCGGTCGGACCATTCAACGCCGACCGGGCCGTTGGGCCTGACCAAATCAATGCCGACAATATCAAGCGGTTTCTTATCTCGCCTGTCGAGGCTGTCCCGCCCGAAGCCAGGATAACCGTTACCGACGACCAGGCCGGCGACCTGGCACATGGCAAGACAATTAAATGGCCCGACAAGTTTGCCGGCGGGGAAAAACTGCTCGGAGCGATTAATTCGCGCGGCAATTTAATAGGTCTGCTCCGGCCTGACCAGACCACCGAACGACTCCGCCCGGTAAAGGTGTTTATTCAGACATAATCCGGCGAAACTGCAAGCGATTCAATTACAGCATGTTGCGCAACTTGTTAAGGAAGCCGTGGAGAACCTTGGTGGGTATCCTGTCGAGCGCCGGCTCGAGGGCCTTGCCGGAGATAAAATCATCCACCGCCGTTGAGGCCAACTTAGGAAATTCCTGTAACTTCGCCAGGTGCGCCCCCGCCTGATCGAGTTTGCTGTCAGCCAGGTCCAGGCAATAGTTGACCACTAGGTGGTAGAGGTCTTCGGCAGCAACCCCTTCGCGGTGCTCCAGGGGTACAGCAGGCGCATCGCCGCTGCCCATTTCGGCGATAAGCCCCATTTCCTGGTTACGCAGGGCCTGCACTTCCTCCCGGCTGCGTTTTTCCTCTTCGGCATCCTCCGGAGTAAGGTCAATCAGTTCATCATCCGGGACGGGCGCTGGGATGTAATTGGACTGCTTGCAGTAGGGACACTTACCCCGCTTGCCCCCGACCGAATCGGGGGCCTCAATCTTCTTGCCACAGTGCTCACAATTGAATGTTATAGTCATGTCTATTCCCCTATCGCCTTGATAATCAACCTTTTCGGCCGTTGGCCGTCGAACTCCGCATAGAATACCTGCTGCCAAGGTCCCAAGTCCAGCCCGCCTTCGGTAATCGGAACAATCACCTCATGATGAACCAGGAGATTCTTCAGGTGCGAATCGCCGTTGGTTTCACCCGTGCGATGATGCCGATAATCCTTCCGGAACGGCGCCAGGCCCTCCAGCCATTCATCAATGTCGGCCAGCAGCCCGCTCTCGGCGTCGTTGACAAAGACGCCGGCGGTGATGTGCATGGCCGAGACCAGCACCATCCCTTCGCGAATGCCGGATTCAACCACCACGTCGGCGACGCGGTCGGTGATGTTAATATATTCGCGATGCTTTTTTGTATCAAATGTAACGTACTCGGTCTTCGACTTCATCGCGCAATCCTTTCACCTGAACGGCACAAGTTCTATCATAACAGCGTGAAGAAGCCTATGCGAAATCTTTCCGAGACAATCAGCAGGCGTCTGCTGCCGCGTGTCCGCCAGCCCGCACAATACGTCGGACTGGAGACGAACGCCCTGCGGGCTGACGTCGAGGCAGCCGAGGTAACCGTCGCGCTCGCCTACCCGGACGCCTATACCCTCGGCATCGGCCACCTTGGCAACCAGGTGCTTTACAACGTCGCCAACAACATTGCCGGCGTCGCCTGCGACCGGGTGTACTGCCCGATGCCGGAGGCTGAAGAACTGATGCGGGCGGAGAAAATCCCGCTGTTCGGATGGGAAAGCCGCCGGGCGTTGGACGGGTTCGACATCATCGGCTTCTCGCTGACCAACGAAGGCTGTGCGACGAACGTGCTGACCATGCTGGACCTTGCGGGCATTCCGCTCCGCTCGGCCGACCGCGACGACGGCGACCCGCTGGTCATCGCCGGCGACTCAATGGCCGATGCGCCTGAGCCGATGGCGCCGTTCATCGACCTGTTCTGTGTCGGCGACGGCGAGGAGCCACTTGTCGCACTGATCGAACTTCTGCGTGAAGGCAAACGCAGCGGCGCCGGGAGGGAAGATATTATCCTCCAGGCCGGGCGGACTATCCCCGGCGTCTATGCTCCCAGTCTCTATCGCCCCGCTTACAACGACAACGGCACGCTCGCCGCATTGGAACCGACCCGCGCCGGCCTGCCGAGGCGAATCGCCCGGGCGCGCATTGCGAACCTGTCGGACTCGCCGGCCCTGACCGCCCCGCTGGTGCCGCTGGCCGAGGCCGTCCACGACCGCATCACCATCGAGATCATGCGAGGCTGCCCGCACGGGTGCCGGTTCTGCCAGGTCGGCGGCACGCGCAAACCGGTCCGATGCCGAAGCGTCGATGAAATCCTCGAGACCGCCCGCCGGGCCGTCGCCGCCACCGGGTACCGCGAAATCTCACTGCTGAGCCTCTCGACCAGCGACTACCCGCATTTCGGCGAACTGATAGATCGGCTGAACGCTGAGTTCGTCTCGCGCAACATCTCAATTTCCTTACCCTCGCTTCGTGTTGACAGCCAGTTGGCGGTGATACCTAAACTGACCAGCCGCGTCCGCAAGGGCGGCTTGACAATCGCCGCCGAGGCCGGCAGCGAACGCCTCCGCCGGGCCATTCGCAAAAATATCACCGATGAGGCAATGCTCGCCGGCGTTCGCGCCGCATGGCAGGCGGGTTGGCGGAGCGTGAAGGTGTATTTCCTCGCCGGCCTGCCCGGCGAAACCGACGCCGACATCGACGCGATCTTCAACCTGTGCCGCCGGCTGTCGGATACCCGAAAAGACGTGGATGGGCATCGCGGCAACATCACCGCCGCCATCTCCTGGCTGGTACCACGCCCGCACACGCCGATGCAATTCTTAGCCATGCGCGAGGCAGATTATTTCTGGTCCGTCCGCAACCGTCTGCGCAACCTCGCCCGGCGGTCGCCCGTGCAGTTCAAGTTTCACCGCATCGAGCGCAGCATCCTTGAGACGGTAATCGCCCGTGGCGACCGGCGGGTGGCGGACGCCATTGAGGCCGCCTGGCGAAACGGCGCACGCTTCGACGCATGGAACGAACATTTCGATTTCGACAAATGGCAGGCAGCGTTCGAGCAGACCGGCATAGACCCCGCCTTCTATGCCCACCGCGAAAGGCCCATCGATGAATTGCTACCCTGGGACCACATCAACTCAGGCCGATCCCGCGAAACACTCCAACTCGAACGCAAGAAGATGCTGGAGACTCTCGATTAGAGTTATTCAATGTTCCTTGCTCAAAGCGATCAGTTCCCGAACCGCAGGCACTAAACTCCGAGGTATCTTCATGATGGTTTGTGAAGGACGCTTGAACGAAGTCTCATCTTCGGCCGCGGCTTCTTCTTCGGTTTGGTTTTCGTAATGTGCAAGCACTTTACGAACTTTGTTTTCGTCCCACCCCGAAGGAAACCTGTTTTTACTTCGCTGACTTTTTGTCATTTTTGTTTCCGCCGTCTTCGCCGCCGATAGGCAGCCAATGCTTTGCCTTTCAGGTCATAAGCCGTAATCACAAAAAGGTTCCCCGGCTTCGTGTCAGGAACATATATAACCCGAAGATACCGTCCTGCTCGCGTTCGTCCTAAAGCAACCCTTGCACCTCCGCTGCCCCGACGATCCTCACCTGGCGATAAAAGAACATCCGCAACTTCAGACTCGCTGACGCCATGCGAATATGTGTGAGGTTGCCCTGATTCTTCATCAATATAATACCGAATTTCCATCATATCTGTCCAAAAAAACAAATCCTTGCCGTTTCGCGCCTAATCCCAAGCCCCAAGTCCCTAATCCCTGTCCGTTTGCGTGTATGCGATAATCTTATACGCCAGACGTGCGGCCAGGAATTCGGTAACTCCGCTGCCGGGAATGGGACTGACTTCGACGATGTCGGCGGCGACTATTGACCGCTCGGCGGCGACGCGGCGGACCAAGCCCGTTACCTGCCGCCAGGTCAGTCCGCCCGGCTCCGGCGTGCCCGTACCCGGCGCCTCGGACGGATCGAACCCGTCAATATCGACAGTCAGATACACCTTCTCGCCCAGAAGCGCTAAAACCTTCTCAACCCAGCCTGAATCTTCCGCCACCATCTTCGGCGTGATGAAATTTCCGACCCTTTCCGGACGGGCTTCGAAATCGTCCCGCGAGAAACTGCGGATGCCGACCTGGGCGATCCGGTCGGTGATTTCCAGGACGCGGCGCATGACGCAGGCATGGGAGTATTTCGTACCGTTGTAGGTGTCGCGAAGGTCGGCGTGGGCGTCGATTTGAAGAACGGAAATCTCGCCGTGATGGTCGGCCGCCGCTTCGACCAGCGGAACGGTGATACTGTGCTCTCCGCCGAGCGCCAGCAGGAACTTCCCAGCCTCGACAATAGGCCCAGCGGCTGTGCGAATTCGCTGCATTTGCTCGTCCGGCGTATCGGCCGGTGCGACAGCCTCGGCTGTGGCGATACCGGCCCGGTAAAACTCCCCCATCAACTCCTCATCGAACCATTCGACCTGATGCGAAGCGGCGATAATTGCTTCAGGCCCGGCGGCTGTACCGCGCCCGAACGTTACCGTCCCTTCATAAGGCACAGGCAGGACGACATATTGAGCGGTGGCCGGATCGGAAAACTCCGCCGGCAAATCGAGAAAATTATCTGGCTGAACATCCAATGCTTCTTCTTTCTTCTTTCTTCTTTTGCCTAATCCCTAGTCCCTAATCCCAAGTCCCTTTCTTTATAGCATCATCACCGCCGCGGACAGAACGGTGGTCCACAGCCCATTTTTGTCGCCCTCGGCCGTCTGGACTGTGGCCTGGGTGCGAACGATCTTGCCGGACATCTTGTATATCTCGCGGCGTTCGTCGTAGGCGGTGTCCGGGTCGAAGGCGATTCCCAGCGTGCTGGCCAGCATTGTCGCAGCCATGTCTTCGACGAAGTCGCTCAGCCGGTGTCGCGTCATCCCGAAACCGTGATGCTCGCTGATGTACCCATAGTTCGACCCTTCAGCCGGAACGGCCAGGCCGACGCCGGCGCCCACCAGGCGGTTCGGCTCGTCCGTGGAGGCCTCGGCCAGGACGCAATAGGTTATCTGCCCCGCTTTCAGATGCTTCAGCCCGCGCTGACGCGAGATTATCTTACACGCCGGCGGGAAAATGCTGGAAACGCGAACCAGGTTACATTTCTCGATACCGGCGTGGCGAAGCGCCGACTCGAAACTCTCCAGACGAGTCTTCTGCCTGCCCACGCCCTTGGTAAAGAAAATCTCTTTCGGTACTGACGGAGTATCCTGCATCCGGTCTTCCTCTAATTTTATGTGAACTTTCACCTGTCGAGTGATAATTATATTCCTATTTGTCGCCGCTGCAATGATTGTTCGGATGATCCCGCAATGGATTCGGAATAATTGACAAAAGAGATAATATGATTGTATAATAAGGGGCATGGGAATGACACACGTTACAGTGAGTATCTCGAATCTGGAGCAGAAGGGCAAACCTTTCGAGGCCGAATTTCTCGTTGATACTGGCGCCATTGATTGCATGGGGCCAAAGGATCGTCTCCTCGAAGCGGGCATCAAGCCGGAGGGAAAGAAAGTCTATGAATTGGCCAACGGCGAACCCGTGGAGTTCGAATACGGCTTCGCCAGAGTCTCATTCATGGGCGACGAGACAGTCGCCCAGATAATCCTCGGCCCAGCAGACACAGAACCAATCCTCGGTGTAGTGGCGCTGGAAAATGCAGGCATCGTAGTTGATCCGGTTTCGAGAACGCTTAGGCGCCTCCCCGCCAGGCCGCTGAAGTAAAGGGGCAAACCCCTCTTCATACGCGGTATAACACATGTTCGAAAGCGTTATCGACAATCTTATTCGGTATGGGAACATCATTGAAGGATTCTTCTGGATTGTCATCGGCGGGTGTTTTATTGCTTCACTGCTGAAACCGGCTCACCGCAGGTCCAAAATCATCGCGGCGATAAATTTCACAGTCTTTGGCTGCTCGGATTTTGTGGAATTCTACACAGGGGCGTGGTGGCAGCCGACTTGGCTGTTGCTATGGAAGGGACTCTGTGTAGCCGTGATGGTATTGCAGTTCGTATTTTACCTTCGAGCAAAATCCGCATCATCCGCCTAATTTTTCATGCAGGAGTTTTTGGACTTGGGCCGGTGTGGCGGCGCCGCCGGACAGTTGCATTACCTGGCCGGTCAGGAAGCCGAAGGCTTTTTTCTGCTTCTTCCCGCCGGCGCGGACGTCTTCGACGGCCTGGGGATTTTTCGCTATTGCCTGGTCCACCCACTCGCCAATCTTGCCGGCATCGAAAATAGCCAGTAGGCCCTCTGCTTCGGCGATTTTCCCCGGCGTATCGCCGGTTTCGACCATTTTGGCGAAGATTTTATCAGCAGCAGTAGCGTTGACCTTGCCGCCGGCGAGCATCTTGGCAAGTTCGGCTAATTGCTCCGGCGTGATTCTGATTTCGGCGATTCTGCAGCCACGCTCGTTGGCAATCGAAGCGCCTTTACCCAACATCAGATTGACGCACCGTTTCGCCTCTGCTCCGGCGGCGACAGCCGCATCAAGCAAATCGCCCGTCGGCGAATCCAGCGTCAAGGCGTCGGCTTCTTTCTCGCTGATTTTGTATTTGTCGAGGTATCGGGCCTTTCGGGCGATGGGTAGTTCGCCGATCTGTTTGGCGATTCGCTCCCGCCAGGCGTCATCGACCACCACCGGCGCGAGGTCCGGCTCGGGGAAGTAGCGATAATCGTGGGCCTCTTCTTTGCCCCGCTGAAACTCGCAGGCGTTCAGGTCGTCGCGGAAACCCCAGTTCTGCTTGCCCACGTCGGCCAGCGACCAGCCCCGGCCCTTCTCGGCAATCCGGGCCTGATGATAGTCAATCACCCACTGGCAGGTCCGCTCAAGCGAGCGGAAACTGTTGAGGTTTTTCACCTCGAAGATGGGCGTGAAGTAGCCGGCGGATTCGTCGAAAACTTTCTCCGGATCGCCGACCCATAAGGAGATGTTCGGCTCGAAGCGCATCTGCCCCATTTCCATGTTGGCCTGCGAGACGCCAAGCCAGCGAACCAGCCGATGCATAGCCCGCGCGAACGACATGACCTCCTCGACGCTGCGAAGGTGCGGCTCGGTAACGATCTCCAGCAACGGCACGCCCGCGCGGTTCAGGTCCACGCCCGTATGGGCGGGAAAGTCGTGGACGTTCTTGCCGGCATCCTCTTCCAGGTGAGCGCGGGTGATGCCGATGCGCTTTGTCTGCCCGCCGGTCAGGGGTATGTCCAGGTGACCGTCGATCGTTAACGGCAGGTCGTACTGGCTTATCTGGTAGTTCTTCGGCAGGTCGGGATAGTAGTAACTTTTGCGGTCCCACTTGGTGAATTCCGGCACGGTGCAGTTCAGGGCCATGCCGACTTTCATCGAATACTCGACAGCCTTTTTGTTCATCACCGGCAGCGAACCGGGCATACCGATACAGACCGGGCAGGTATGGGTATTGGGCGGGTCGCCGAAGCGGTTGGCGCACCGGCAGAACATCTTGGTCTCCGTCGCCAGTTCGACGTGAATCTCCAGGCCAATTACCGGTTGCGTGTTGTCTGGTTTTGTCATTTTACTTCCACTCTAACAGTATCGAAACAACGGCTACGATAATGACCGACAGGATGCACAGGGATACAATCCACAATGGAATAAACAGGGCTGCATACTTGCTCCGCTTCGTCCTGTCGTAAGCAGCAATTAACCCGTAGCCGATTATTCCAAGCACGAAACCAGCAGCCAGGCTGATGAATCCCGGAATCGGTTTATCCCGCATCAGATTTGCGTATGTATGTCCCATTGTGTTGCTCCAAGGCGCCCCGCTGGGGCTTATGTTCGTAACGCAACCATTTTTCCACGGGCTTCCGCCCGTGGCTAAGAAAGGCGCCGCTAACGCGGCTAATTTTCTTTTACTATTTCCGGCGTTAAGCGAGTGATACCGCTTGCCATTTCGTACATCCTTGCGGCGCGGAGGAGGGTTTCTTCGGCGAAGACGTTGCCGAGCAATTGGACGGCCAGCGGTAAGCCGGACTCGCTCAGGCCCGCCGGGATGGAGACGCCCGGAATCCCGGCAAGGTTGACGCTGATGGTGTAAATGTCCGACAGGTACATCGTCAGCGGATCGGCTGTCTTTTCGCCGATTTTGAAGGCGGTCTCTGGAGCGACCGGACAGAGCAGCACGTCGCAATTCTCGAACGCTTTGTCGAAATCGTTTTTGATAAGCCGGCGGACTTTGAGGGCCTTGAGATAGTAGGCGTCGTAGTAGCCGGACGAGAGGGCGTAGGTCCCGAGCATTATTCGGCGTTTGACCTCGTCGCCGAAGCCTTCTGCCCGGCTTCGGCTGTACAGTTCGATAATGTCGCCGACCTTATCGGCGGTTCGATGGCCGTAATGCACGCCGTCGTATCGGGCGAGGTTGCTGGAGGCTTCTGCCGTTGCGACGAGGTAGTAACACGCCACGGCGTAGGATGAAAGTTGGCCGCCCTCGTCGGTGTCAACCCGGCTGTGGGGCAACGAAACTTCGATAATCTCGGCCCCGGCGTCACGGTAGATTTTCACAGCCTTGTCCACGGCGGCGCGAATCTCGTCGTCCAGCGATTCGGAATGAAACTCCTTTACCAGCCCGACTCGCAGTTTTTCGACAGGTTTATCCAGTGAGGCAAGGTATTCCGGTACGGGCCGGTCTATGCTGGTCGAGTCGTGCGTATCGTGTCCGGCGATGGCGCCGAGCAGCAGGGCTGAATCTGCTACGTCGCGGGCCAGCGGGCCGATCTGGTCGAGGCTGGAGCCGAAGGCAACAAGTCCGTACCGACTGACTCGTCCGTATGTAGGTTTCAGGCCGACGACACCGCAGAACGCCGCCGGCTGGCGGATCGACCCGCCGGTGTCAGAACCGACAGCCGCTGCGCACATCCTCGCCGCGACCGCCGCAGCCGACCCGCCCGACGACCCGCCGGGAACGTGCGAAGTGTCCCACGGATTGCGAGTGGCATTAAAGGCCGAGTTCTCCGTCGATGAGCCCATCGCGAACTCGTCCATATTGGTCTTGCCGAGGATAATCGCCCCGGCCGATTCCAATTTGCCCGCAACGGTCGCGTCGTAAGGAGCGTGGAAGTTTTCGAGAATCTTTGATGAGCAACTCGTCCTGCCGAAGGAGGTACAGATATTGTCCTTAACGGCGACGGGCACGCCGGCAAGTGCGCCCAGCGTTTTGCCGGCGGAGCGTTTTTTGTCGATTTCTTCAGCCCGTCCCATCGCCCGCTCGGCGAAGATTTCATTATAGGCGCAGACTTTTTTATCCATCGCCTCGATAGCATCAAGATAATCGCGTGTTGCTTCGGCGGCGGAGACCTCGCCGGCGGCGATTGCGTCGCGCAATCCCAGAGCGGAAAGGTTCAGAATATCGCTCACAATTTTCTCCAATCGACGCCGATGTTCATTTTCGTCGTCGTACCGACGACGGCTAAACGAGGTTGGGAATACCCTGTTACCAATTACGAACTATTGCGAATCTCCGATGACCTTGGGAACCTTGTAGAATCCGCCGTCGCGGGCGGGGGCGTTGGCCATGGCCTGTTCGACCGGCAGCGACCGGCCGGGGGTATCCTCTGCCAAGACGTTGCGAACGTCCAGCGCGTGGGCCATCGGCTCGACGCCGTCGGTGTCCAGTTCGCCCAGCTTATCCATGTAGGCGACGATCCCGGCGAACTGCCGGCCAAGGGTTTCGGCTTGTTCGTCGGTCATTTCGATTCGCGCCAACAGGGCGATATGGCGGATTAGTTTCCTGTCTATTTTCTTTTCAGTCATATCTTGAAGCGTCTCCCTGATAGTAACCGGCACCGTTGCGGATGATGATGCGATATGATTCCGGCTGTGTCAACCACCGCGATAATGCTGAAGGTCGGCTCGCCGTTTAGCCGAACACAATAATAGCAGGATATAAACTGCTTCGGCAGTTGACGTCGGCGTGCGGCAAGGTTATAGTGCATCGTCCATTGTAAAAAATAAGACATGGGAAAGACCGAACACATTGAAACCGAAGCGCTCGTCCTTGAGGCGCTGCCCAACGCGATGTTCCGCCTGGAAGTCGAGATAGGCGAAAAGAAGCATCAACTCATCGGGCACATCTCAGGGCGAATGCGCCGGCACTACATCCGCATCCTGCCCGGCGACCACGTCCTTATCCAGATCAGCCCATACGACCTGACCAAGGCCAGGATCGTGTACAGGCAGAAGTAAACATTTCCGATTTCCAATTTTTAATTTCCAATTTAGAAGAAGAAAAAAGAGGCTTCAGCGCCGCCGCCGCGATGTTTGCGACTACTTGTCTTTCTTTTTCTTCTGTTCAATTGGAAATTGAAAATTGGAAATCGGAAATCATTTGCCTATTCGGTTGACGTATGCACGGTTGAGCACGGCGGGGCGAATGTCGGACGCCTTGATAATCGGCTGGTCCGTCTCGATCCAGAAGCGGTTGAGGAAGTCCAGTCCATGCACGTCGCCGGAGTTGACCAGCGGCATATCAAGACGCTCGGCCGCTGCGATGGAAATCTTGGCCATGCCGGGCGTATGGTTGTTGGTCAGGTGTTCCATTGCGTCAGGCCGCAGGCCGTCGGCGAGCATCGCAGCGCCTTGCTCCCAGCGGAACGGGTGAGCCAGGACAGTCAGATGCCTCTCGGCGCGGGCCTTTTCCAGAATATCCTTTGTCTCATCAAGTCTCATATATACCGGGTCGGTCGTGCCCAGCACCAACAGGTGCTGCATCCCCTGTTGGCCGATGCTTATTTCTATGCCGGGAAAAATACTGATGTCTGGAAAACCGGCCTGGAGTTGAGCAATCTCACTGCTGCCCCATACGGCGTCGTGCTCGGTGATAAACACGGCCTCGTAACCCGCCTGGATCATCCGCTCCATCAACTCGGCTGGAGTAGCCTTCGAGCAGGCGCTGTAACGACTGGTATGTAAGTGCAATTCTACTTTCATGGTCGATTGGTCAATGAAACTTTATCACAACTCAGCGATGGGTGCCACATCCTTCCCCATGGGATGGGCATGTTTACGCCCTTCGCTGGAGACTCCAAACCCCGATACATCTTGAGCATCTGATTACCGGCTGCCGGTTTGCCGGCTGCTACTTCGTGTGTTTGCGAAAGTCGGCGTGGACGCTTTTTCGGAAGGCGTCATCCGCAAAATATCGGTATCCGACCTGCGCCACCGCCTCTGTTGCTCGTAGCATCTGCTTGAGCGCGTAGGCGCTTCCGGCAGCCTTTTTGAAGGCAATCGAATGACCCGCGATTTCCTTTTTCGCTATTCCGAAGTATGGGTGAATTCCCGGTATTACCTGTGACACATCGCCGAAATCGGTTGAACCGCGATCCGGACCATCCGGAATGACGGGGTTTAGTCCGACAGCCTCGGCCGATTCAAGGAACGCCTCGTTGAAAGATTTATTCGGGCGGCGCGCGCGGTACGGCTCCATCGCGGGACTCATTCGGGCTTTCGTGCCGGTCATCAAGGCAGCCCCTCTTACGATGTCGCCGAAGCGTTCCGCCATATCGGCCAGCACGTCCTCATCGGGCGACCTCAGGTAGAACTGGCAGGAGGCGATGTCGGGAATAACGTTGGGGATCACTCCGCCTTCGGCAACGATACCGTGGATGCGACTGGATTCCGGCAGTTGCTGCCGCCAGGCGCTGACGCCGTGGAACAGCAGCATTACGGCGTCGAGGGCGTTTTTCGCCTTTTCCGGAGCGGCTGCGGCGTGGGCGGAAACGCCCTTGAAGGTAACGTCAATCCGCTGGATCGCGGTGCTGCCGATGTCGGGAGTCGTGCGGAACCAGGGATGCGCCATCATCGCCGCGTCAATCCCCTTCAGAGCGCCGTTTTGCAGCATCCTGACCTTCCCGCCCTCCGATTCTTCCGCCGGCGTACCCATCACGACGACCGTTCCGGGAATCTTCTCCCGCTTCAGCGCCTCGCGGATCGCAAAACCAGCGCCCATCGCAACAGTGCATATCAGGTTGTGTCCGCAGGCGTGGCCGATCCCCGGCAGGGCGTCGTACTCGGCCATGAGGCAGAACACAGGCTTGCCTCGCCCGCAGACGGCCTTGTACGCCGTCGAAAAACCCGCAAACGGCGTCTGCACTTTGAAACCCCAGCGCTTGAGCATCTGCACCTGCCAGGCGCAAGCCTTTTTCTCCTCAAGTCCCAGTTCGGGATTTCGATGTATCTTCATCGCCAGGGCTTCCAGTTGCTCGGCGCGGGCGGCGATTGTCTTTTTGATTTCCGTACGGATTGCCATCACAGTTGCTCCCCTATTTGAATTTTTCGTAACAGACGATTTCATCGAACGCCTTGCGGCTTCTCGGCTTGGGCTTATCAGCAGGATAGCCCAACGTCATCACCTCGACGACCTTGGCGTCGGCTGGTATGTCAAGCAGGTCATGTATTCGGTCCTGATGGAACGAGCCTATCCAGCAGGTTCCCAGCTCCTCTGCCGCGGCGGCCAGGGCTATGTGCTCCATCGCAATGCCAAGATCAACCGGGTCGCTGGGCACTTCGCAGGCCATTGTACGATCCGGCGCAAGTCCAACCCCGGCAATCACCACGGCCGCCTCACCGACGAAGGCCTGGTCAAGACAGATGGAGACCAGTTTTTTTCGCGTCCCGGCGTCGCGGACGAGGACGAATTTCCAAGGCTGGCGGTTCGACGCGGATGGCGCCTGCCTGACAGCCTCAAAAATCCGGTCCAGTTTCTCCTGCTCAATGGGTTTGTCCTGATAGGCCCGAACGCTGTAACGCTTATTGATTGCTTCGTACAATTCCATGACTATTACCCCTTGTGATTGGTAATTCGTAATTGGTAATCAGTTGAATCGTCAGGACTGCGTCTCGGCCTACGACTCTTGATCCAGGTCCTTCATTACCTTATTGACCGCTTCTGTTGCCTTTTCATCAGCAGATCCAATTACCGGAAGCATTTCCGGACGGCATGATCCGACGGCACCGATGAATGCCAGTATCAAGCCAATGCCGTTCAACACTCCGCCGACAGTGAGAATGTCCCGATCGGTCGTAAGGAAGAAAAAATTCGCCGACAATATCACCACGAATCCCAGTACTCCTACTCGAAAAAAACCTAGCCGCCTCACCTTCTCCCAACGCACTAAAAGATACAAGTGAAACACCAACAGGATCGACCCAATAACCAAAATACCGGACATAAGACACCTCCTTCCTTTCTGTCTCTAACTGATTACGGATTACCGGTTACCAATCACCAATTACCATTATTTTCACTGTGGATAAACTTTCCCGTCGTTAAAGTCAATATAACTTATGGATGAAGCGATGGATGGCCGGGGTCAAAACACAAGGCCTGCGGAACGCCATCCGCCTTACGCTCAAAGACATCTACAAACGCCAAGGCGAAAACGAAAAGGTCATCGAGCACATCAAGGCCCTCATCGCCGAAAACGACAAGGCGCTCCAGGCGGAAGAGAAGAAATAGTGTGAAAGCGAACGCACGTTGTCGTCGAACAGCGCGAAACGGCAAGCCAAACGGCTTGCCGTTTCGCGCTGTTGTTGTTAGAATAGTGTCGGAATGAAATTAGGTCTTTCACAACATCTTCGGCTTGAGCAGCAGATGAAACTGTCGCCCCGGCTTATCCAGGCGATGGAGATTCTTCAATTGCCGATGCTTGCGCTCGCCGAGCGGATCGACGAGGAGCTCTCTTCCAATCCCTGCCTGGAAGTGCAGGAAGCGCCCGACGACGCCGTCGCCGCCGACCGGCAGCAGGACAAAAGCCCCGATCGCGGCGAAGAGACACTGGTGGTCGATGCCGACGGCGACAACAAGACGGACTTTGCGAGATTAGCCGATTTCGGCGAGGCATACGCAGAAGACCTGGGCTGGGCTGACCGTCCGTATCGCCGGGCCGGCGGCGCCGGTGAAGGCGATGCTAAACTAATGGCCCTGGCAAACACGCCTGCGCCGGAGCAGAGCCTTACCGAATATCTCCTCCGCCAGTGGGCCTTCGTCGAAGCGCCGGAGCAGGTCAAAGCCGCCGGACAGGTAATCATCTCCAATGTGGATGATGACGGATACCTCCGCGCACCGCTAGCCGAACTGGCTGAACGAGACGGAGTCCAACTCATGGACGTCCAGACGCTTCAGG
The DNA here is from genome assembly GCA_030642005.1 of Planctomycetales bacterium. Taxonomy (GTDB): domain Bacteria; phylum Planctomycetota; class Phycisphaerae; order SM23-33; family SM23-33; genus JAUWNJ01. The sequence continues at coordinate 5,198 of DAOWOP010000011.1, read as the reverse complement.
CCGCCCTTGCACTGGTTCAAAAACTGGACCCGCCGGGCGTCGCTGCCCACGATTTGCGCGAATGTCTCCTGATCCAGTTGGACATAGAAACCGAGGCGGGACATGACGTTGAGTTGCCCCGGCTTCTGGTCGGTGAATTTCTGCGTGAAATCGAACTCAACCACATTCCGCAGATTGCCAAGCGCACCGGCCATTCCGTACGGGAGATTAAAGAAGCGATTGCGAGCCTGGGCCGGCTTGACCCGCGTCCGGGACGGATAATAGGCCAGCGGGCGGTGCCGTACATAATCCCCGACGCCATGGTCGATCTGGACGACGACGGCGGCGTAATCGTTACGATGCGCGACGGCAATACACCGACGCTGAAGGTATCGGAAACCTATCGCCGGATGGTCAGGTCTCGTCAGTCTGACGCCAAAACTAAAAATTTCATCCGCAACAATCTTCGTTCAGCCCAGTGGCTCATCAGTGCGATTAAGCAACGGCAGCAGACGGTTCGGCGGGTCATTGAGGAGGTCTTCGCGGCGCAGAGAGAGTTCCTGGAACAAGGCGCCGAAGCGCTCAAGCCGCTGCCGATGGCGGAAGTGGCTGCAAAGGTCGGCGTGCACGTTGCCACCGTAAGCCGTGCCGTGGCGGGGAAATATATCCAGTCGCCGCGCGGTATCTTTCCGCTGCGGATGTTCTTCTCCGGCGGAAAGACCACCGACGACGGACAAGACGTCGCGTGGGACGCCATCAAGGTGAAAATGAGAGACGTCATCGACCACGAAGACAAATCCAAGCCCCTCAACGACGACCAGATCGCCGGGGCTTTGCGCGAAAATGGCATCAAAATTGCCCGCAGAACTGTGGCGAAGTATCGGAATCTCCTGAACATCCCGCCAGCCAGACAGCGGAAAGAATTCTAAAGCGTTCAGCAGTCAGCAATCAGCGTTCAGCCGATGAATTCGTAGATTTCTTCTTTGCTGAACGCTGATTGCTGACCGCTGACTGCTTATTATCCATGAGTGATCGCATTTTGTCCATTTTGGGTGGTTTTCGTCGTCGGCTGGTGATTGTTCGCGCTGTTGAGGCCGGCGCTGTCGGCGGCACAGCCGGGGCTTTGTCGGCTGCGGCGATGATGGGCGGGTGGACGCTGGCGGGGAAATTTGCCCTTGCCGCCGCCCTGCTTTGCGCACTGCCGCTTGCAGCCGGGATGGTCCTCGCGATAACAAGACGGCTGCGAAGCGGGCTGCACTCTGACCGGCTGACTCAATGGTTTGTGATAATCCTTCTTGCCGTTTGCGGCCTCGCGGGACTGCTGTGCGTATTGACGGGCGCATACGTCAACCTGTCGAAGAACTGGTTATTTTTGATCTTTCCTGCCGGGGCATTTCTGGCCTTTACCGTAACCCTGATTCGCCCAGCAGCGCTGCGGGACGTCGCGGTCCTGGTTGACCGGCGCGCCGACCTGCGTGAGCGGTTGAGTACGGCATTGGAGTTGGTGCAATCTGATGAGCGTTCGTCTTTCGCCCAGGCCGTCCATGCCCAGGCGCTTGCTGCCGCGGATAAGCGGGATTTCCGACGAGTCGGCTTCTGGACCGCTGCGCGAGCAACGGGCGGGGCCTTGGGGCTGGCTGTCGTTGCGGCGGTGCTTATGCTTGCCGTCGAGCCGCTGGAATCGCCGTCGGCCGCCCAGCAGCGACACTGGCGGAGTATATCCAGTCAGGCGGGCGAAAAAATCCTGAAACAACTTGCAGCGGTAAAAGCACAAACGGCGGATGATTCGGCAATTGCCGAACAGATTCATCGGCTGGAGAAATTGGCCGTGGCTTTGCACGCCGCCGAGCCGGGAGAGGCAAAGCGATGGCGCGGCAAGGTCGTTGAACTTGATGAAATCACCGAGGCTTTGCGAGAAGTTGTTCGCAGCGGCAGGGTCGATGCGAGCACCGCCGAGCGGATCGGGCGTTTGATTGATGCGATTGAGCGGGTCGCAGCCGGTATTGCCGAAGGAATGGGCGGCGGCGAGTATGCCCGCGCCGGAAGAGGGTGGCGTGGTCGCGGTGTTCGCAACCACGTAAGCCGACCCGGCACAAACGTGGCTGCAAACACCGCAGCCACGGCACCCTACGCGCCTTTGACTGTGTACAATCCGCTCCGCACTCCGCCGACCGCGACCGCCGCGACGGATACGGCAACGGCGGGGAGAAATGTTCAGATTCCCTACGACCAAGCCTGGGCCGACGCCCGCCGCCGGGCCGTCGAAGCGATGGATAAAGGCGCCGTCCCCGCCGAGTACCGCCGACTCGTCCGCGATTTCTTTGATGCGGACACAGCAGAAACAAAATAGCGGGATTGCGGGGATTATAAGATTACAGGATAGAAAACTATAAAAAATCCCTGTAATCCGGTAATCCTTGTAATCCCGCGTATCTTTCTTTTAGTTACCTTTCAACTCCGCTTTGCGCTTCTCGATAATCGCCTTTTTTTCCGCGGGCATGTCATCCTCTGCTAAGAGTTTATCGCACCCTTCGGCGAATATCTCTTTGGCATATTCGGTTGAGAAAGTGTTCTCTTCAGGACTTCTCGCGCGGACCATCTTCAGGAACCCTTCGAACTCGTCGAAGTAAGACCCGTAGATGTGAAACGAATCGGCGATGTGAATGTATTCGCCCGGTTCGACGCCGATTTGCCCGGCCAATTCTCGCTGCAATTCTGTGAAGGCGTACATATTCATAAAAGCGGCTTTGAACGCGTCGTTTGAGCGGATGTGGATGTTCATGTGGAGTTTGCCGTCGGCGATGCGGAACCACAGCCGCTGGAGGCAGGCGGGGTCGGCGATGTTCGTATCGTTCCACACCTGCCAGGTAACGGCCTGTGCCCGGCGGGTGTAGGGGACGGCTTTGAGTTTCTCGACGACGGCGGCTATCTGGTCGAAAACACCCACCGATGGCACGGCGTATTCAAACAGCCTCTCATGGTAGGTATATTCCCACTTTCCCGCGGCGGGGTCTATCCAGTGATTGTGTACGCCGTAGAGGACTTCTGCGCGGTATTTCTCCAAGTCTTCAAGCCCGCCGGGAAAGGCGCGGTGAATTCTCGGTTCGGCGAACGGGTCGGTAACGTGAATTAGGGCGGTTACGTCCCGGCTGTTGGAGTCGCCGGACTTGTCATACTCGGTGGGAAAACTTTCGCCTTGCTCCCAGCAGGCGATAACGGCTTTTTCCCAGGCAAACGGCAGATGCGGCTCGACGATGTGGATTGATTTCATTACTTGCTTCCTTGCAAATCTTTGGATGATAAGGCCCTGCCGACGAAGAAGAAGAAAAGATAGCGGGATTATGGGGATTTCGGGATTACGTGCCTGCTATCTGTCTGTTTCTTCCAGTCTGAATGGTGTCTTTCTACGCTCCGGCCTTGGCCAAGTCAAGCATCTGTATCGAGGACGCGACGAACGGTTCTGGTGAGTTGGTCGGAGGTGAAGGGCTTGGCCAGGAAATTCACACCTTTATGCAGGATGCCGTGGTGCGTGATAGCGTCATCTGTGTATCCGGAGATGAAGAGCACTTTGATGCCCGGATGCTTTGTCTTTACATGCTCGGACAAATCTTTTCCGCTCATGTGCGGCATTACGACATCGGTTACGAGCAGGTGAATTTCTCCCCTGTCGGCTGCTGTGCGGACGGCCTCTTTGCCGTCGGCGGCCTCCAGAACGGTATAGCCCTGCTCACGAAGGATACGGCAGGTCAGGTCGCGTACCGACGGTTCGTCCTCGGCCACCAGTATGGTCTCTGTTACTTGCAACGAACGGTCCGATTCCCGCTCGTGTGAGACTGCTGCGACCGGTCTCTTGACTCGCGGCAAGTACAGCCGGAAGGTGCTTCCCTTGCCAAGCGTACTTTGGACGTCTATATGCCCACCGCTCTGCTTGATAATTCCGTAGATAGTCGATAGTCCAAGCCCGCTGCTTTTGCCGGTTTTCCTGGTGGTAAAGAACGGTTCGAAGATGTGAGACATTACCTCTTCGGTCATTCCCACACCGGTATCGCTGACAGACAGCATGACATATTCACCGGGGCTTACTTCGGCATGCCCGGCGGCGTAGTCCTTATCAAGCGTAACGTTAGCCGTTTCGATGACAACTCTGCCGCCGTCTGGCATTGCTTCGCGGGCGTTGACGGCGAGGTTGATGATTACCTGTTCCTCTATCTGCGTCGGATCGACCTTGACGCGCCAGAGGTCTTTGCCGGGCTTCGTTACCAGTTCGATGTCTTCGCCGATGATCCTTTGCAGCATCGAGTCTGCATCCGCGATTACCTCGTTCAGGTCCAGCACTCTCGGCTGAATGGTCTGTTTGCGTCCGAAGGCCAGAAGTTGTCTGGTCAGCGCCGCCGCCCGACTGGCGGCTGTGCGGATGCTCTCCACATCCCCGCGTTTCTCGTCGTCGGCGCTCATGGATTTGAGCAGCAAATCAGCGTATCCCTGAATGATGGCAAGCATGTTGTTGAAGTCGTGGGCGATACCTCCGGCCATGCGCCCGACTGCCTCCATCTTCACCGCCCGGCGGAGTTGCGCCTCAAGTTCAGCCTTTCCTTCTTCAGCCCTCACGCGAACAATAACGCCGCCAATCTGGGCGGCAATACCCTCAAGCAAATCGCGAGCGTTGTCGGGGATCGCGTCGTGTGTGTGCGAGGCGAGATTAAGAACGGCGATGACTTTCCCCTCGTATTTCACGGGGATAGTCGCGAAGGCACGCAAAGACTCCTGCTTACGAGACTCTTCGGCGGAAGGAAAGAGTTTTGGATAGAATCCGTAGAGCGGCTCTCCTTTCATCACAAGGAGGGCCTGGGGAGCATCAGCGGCATAGTGGGAAACATTCTCCCCAAACTGTTGGGATAATCCCTTATATGACACCAGTTCCAGATCGCCGGTGCGGCTGTCCACAAGATACACGCCGCCGCAGTCGATTGACTCTATTCGGAAAATGGTTTCCAGCAACCGATCCACAGACTCTGCCAAGTCGCTCGTCATGCTGAGGTCGATGGCAAGATCGTGCTGAATACGCTGGAGTTCCTCGGCCTGTCTGCGCTCGGTTATGTCGCGGTCGATGCCGATAATGTGGTATTTATCACCCACCTTCAGCGGGGTCGCGGTCCACTCGTAGTAATTTTCCTTGCCGTCCGGGCGGAGCCAGCATGACATGCCCGCTGACGGCAGGG
>DAOWOP010000265.1 GCA_030642005.1 Planctomycetales bacterium | reverse complement strand
GCCATCGTTTGTCTCCTTGATCAATGAAGTTCCTAAAAACATCTTGATCGAAGCAAACGATGGCTTCTTGTTAATTTACAGAAAAAATGTTACGCTCCCAACGATTTTATCGCCTCGGACCCCCTGACTCTCTGAATCCTTTTCTTCCATTAGTATTATCTGTTTCTATTCGCGTTATTTGTTTTTATCTGTTTTTACCAGCGTTATCTGTTTTTATTCGCGTCATTCGCTTTATTCGCGCGAATTCGCGTTATCTCAGTTTCAAAGTCGCCAAGGCCGCCGCGGCGAACAGCGCGCCCAGCAGCCAGAACCGCACAACCACCTTGGATTCGGCCCATCCAAGCAGATGGAAATGATGATGAATAGGCGTACAGAGCCATATTCTGCGCCCGCCGGTGGCCTTGTAGTACAACACCTGCATTACGACGCTGACCACTTCAATCACGAACACCCCGCCGACGATGAACAAGGTCAGTTCGTGGCGTGTTACAACAGCGATGTACCCAATAAGCCCGCCCAGCGGCAGCGAGCCGGTGTCCCCCATGAACATCTGGGCGGGCTGGCAGTTGTACCACAGGAAACCGATACACGCCCCGATCATTGCAGCACAAACCACCGCCAGTTCCGCAGCACACGGTACGAACGGAAGGTGCATGAAATTAGCCCATTCCTGATTGCCCGCCACCCACGACAGGATAAGAAAAACGCCGGTAACGAACACCATGCACCCCGACGCCAAGCCGTCCATCCCGTCGGTCAGATTGACGGCGTTCGACGAACCGACCATCACCAGCACCGTGATAATCACATAGGCCAGCAGCCCCAGCGGGACGGGGTCAGCCTTGAATGGAAAGTAGAAATTATGCGCCGCCTCGCTTCTCATCCCGTAGTTGTAGATGAAAGTGGCGATGAGCACGGGCAGGGCGATTTGAAAGACGAGTTTCTCCCACATTTTCAGCCCGTCCCTGCTTGGCGGGGCCTGGCCGTCGGAACGGGCGGCAATGGAACCGGCCCGAAGTTTGAGCCAGTCATCCACACCACCAAGCAAACCCAACCAGACCAGCACCGGGATTGAGACGCGGACGTACATATTGCCGATGTCGGCGAAGAGCAACACGCTTACGCCGATAGCCAGGACTATCAGCACCCCCCCCATCGTCGGCGTGGCGGACTTGTGGCGGGTCAGTTCGTTGACGCCGGCGTGGTCGAACTCCGGGCGGTCGCCGAGTTTCCTGTGAATCAGGAACCGGATCATCCGCGGGCTGAGCAGCACCACGATCAGAAACCCCAGCACAGCCGAACATGCCATGCGGAGAATCAACTGCCTGCCGTCAAATAACCAATCAGTCAGCACTTCAGCGCCTCTATGTTCTCAAGCAAGTTACAATAAACTTCAAACAGCATTCCAATGTATCGGAGCAAATCCAAAATACGAATATCGAAATCCGAAACAAATCTTAAATCCGAATTTTCCAATGTTCAAAACACAAACATCGGAAATACCTGTTTTTTTCGCGTTTTGGATTTTTGTCATTTGTATTTCGAATTTGTTTCGGATTTCGGATTTCGATATTTATTTTTGACCTTCCGCCTGCTTTTATCAGATTTCTCGAACGCCTTTTGTATCGGCGCGACCAGGCGATCCATCGCCGTCTGCCGCGAACCTTTTAAAAGCACTACATCGCCTCGCTTGAGCATACCGGGGAGATTCTTACAAGCCAGCCTTACGGATTTAATTTCTTCGGTTTCGACGTTCTCCGCCGCAGCCGCCCCGGCGGCGATATGCCTGCCCAGAGACCCGACACCGATAACAAGGTCCACACCCGCCTTCGCCAGCGATTCACCGGCCTGACGATGCAGCGCCTCGCCAGCCGGGCCTAGTTCGAGCATATCACCGGCGACGACCACGCGCCTCTTTCCCGGAAAAGACGCCATCGCTTCCGCACCGGCCAGCAGGGAAGCGGGATTGGCATTATAGGCGTCATTTATAATCGTTACCGCCCCAGCCCTGATCGGCTGGAGGCGCATCTCCTGTCCGGCGTAATCTTCAAGCGCCGCCGCGGCTTCTTCATCATCCAGTCCGAACCGCCTTGCCACCGCGATTACCGCCAGTGCGTTGAGTGCATTGTGCCTTCCCGGCACGGCCAGGTCCACCCATAACCGCCCGTTCAGTTCAAACCGCCCCCCGCCGGAAACCGGCTCGTAACGGGTCAGCCTCAACTCGGCCGAACCGTCCTCGCCAAAGCGAATCACCCGAACGTTGTAAGCCCGCAGCGCCGCCGCCAGCGGTTCGTTGTCGGCCCAGACAACGGCAATACCGCCCGGCGCAAGAGCGCCAAGCAGGGATGCCTTCTCCGCCGCCACACGTTCCAGGTCGCCCAGACCGGCCAGGTGGACACGGGCAACCGACGTGATGACCGCTATGTCCGGGCGGACTATTCGGGCCAGATCGGCTATTTCACCCGGTGCATTGGCGCCGACCTCGCAAATCACGTAATCGTCGTTAGCACCGGCCGACAGCAGCGTCAGCGGAACGCCAATGGCGTTGTTGAAACTGGCGCGGGCGGTGGAACCCGTCAGGCGCCTCGAAAGGATGTGATGAATCATACCCTTGACGGTGGTCTTGCCGTTTGAGCCGGTAACGGCCACAACAGTCGCAGCGAGGCCGTCGCGATGGTAAGCCGCCAGGTCGCCAAGGGCGGCGGTCGTATCGACTGCGCCGATAACCCCGCCGGTGAATTGCGACAGGACATCCTCATCCAGCGAGGCGTCCCTGTCCACAATCGCGGCGATACATCCGGCCGCAGCGGCCTGGGCGAGAAAATCATGCCCGTCAAACCT
>DAOWOP010000240.1 GCA_030642005.1 Planctomycetales bacterium | reverse complement strand
GCGAAAGGGGCCTTTGAAGCACTTGAAGATCGACCGTCGAGGCAGGAGGGTTATTGTAGATGCGACCGTTATGCTGCGGAAGGGGATGCTCGAGTTTCTCCTGTGCACCAAAGGGGTAAAGGACCACGAGACGCTTCTTGTAACCGATGTTCACCCGTCGTCGCTGCACGCAGCCCTGCTGGTGTTGGGTCTTGCGCCGGGCAGGCCCGCACAGTGGATTACGCCGGCGGGGGGAAAGCCCGTCTTCATATCGCCGGTCGGCGCCGCGCTGATCATTACCGTGCAATGGACCGACAAATCCGGGAAAGTCCGCGAAGTCCCCGTAACCGATTGGATGATGGAGGTTGCGACGAAGAAAAAGATGCACAAGACACGATGGGTCTTTGTGGGTTCCGATTTTCTCGATAACGGGCGGTACTGGGCCGACCTGGAAGGGCTTCACGTATCCGTAACCAATTTCGCTTCGGCAGTCATTGACGTGCCGTTTAAAAGCACCTCGGCCGACGCCCTGCGAGAGTTCGGCGTCAATACCGCCGCGGTTCCGCCGAAGGGCGCGTCGGTGAAGTTGATAATCCAGGCCGCCAGGGGCGCTGAGACCGCTCCGGCGGCGAGGATGACCTTCGACATCGACGCGGTCGGCAGGATCAAACTGGACGGCGAGGTCGTCGCGCCGGAGAACGTCTCCGGCGCTGTCAGGAAATTTCTCTCCCGACACGCCGACGCTTCGGCTGCCGTTCGCATCGACCCGCGGGCGCTTGTTTTTGACCGTGAGCGGCTGCGGGAGATTCTCAAACAGGCCGGTCTGGCCAGGGTAACTTTCACTACCCGTGAACCGCGCGCCGAAATCCTGCCGAGGACGCCGGCCCAGGTCGATCGGGCCGTTGCCTGGTGGAAGAAACAGTTCGCCCAGGCCGAAGACCTGATAGTCGATCCTGCCGAGGATGCCGCCGCAACGCTCAAGCACATCACGCGGCGTATTAAGCAGGCCGAAGCGATTTCGGAACTTTGGGCCGATTACGCCGCCGGGCTAAAAGCGGCCATGGACCGGCACAACGCAAAACAGAAGAAGGAAAAAGAATCAGACCAGTAGTACTCTGTCCGAGCAATAAAGTTGGGTGGCACCTTCAACCGGAGCGAAGCGGAGGTTGTGGGTGCTGGATGGACAAGGGCGTATAGCACCCACAAGCTCCGCTTCACTTCGTTTCGCTCCGCTTGAAGGTGCCACCCATCTGTTAGATTTATGGGTTACAGAGCGATACCTCGATGGGTGAATCCAGTAATCATGTCGGCGTCGCATCGGTGCTGCGGCGGAATGGATTGGCGATGCTGGTCGCCGCCGGTGCGACCGTGGCTGTGCAGTTGGGGACGTATTTTGCCGCCTCCGGTGCTATGGATTCGCATGGTGCGACTGTTGTAACGTTGCTGGTGAGTTTGCTGTGGATTGTCATTGCCTCGCCGGTATTTGCAGCCGGCGGACGGTCGGCCTTCGATAGCCTGCTTCGCGGCGGGGCGGTGGTTGATGCGAGCGTGGCGGTGCTGATTGTTCTCGTCGCAGCCGGCGATGCGCTCCGGCCGGTCGGGGCGATTAAGATATACCTCATCTTCTGCAGCCTGACGCTGGCGGGATGCTCGCTGGTGCTGTTGGGGCGAGATGCTCCGGGCAGGCATGTTCTGGCGGCCTTTGCGGTGTTGCTAATGTTGGCTGTCGCCGCCGGTCCGTTCTGGGCGAACGGGATCATCATGTCGGCTTCGGCGCCGTGGCGCGAGCGGGTCGTATTCGTCGTCCGGGCGGCCAATCCCGTCTTTGCCACGACGGAATGTCTGACCGGCAGGCCGATGTTCGTCTGGAACGAAAGGCCCATCCTCTACGAATACACCGTGCTTGGGCGGGACGTTCCCGTTCGGGCGGCGGCGTGGTACGTTACGGTCGGGGTGTACGGTATTTTCGCCTTTGCCGTCGGCGCTATCGCCGCTGTTCGTCGTCGGCGAGAAAGGCATCGACCTGGTCGCGGGTAGGCAGGGCGGGGATGGCTCCGGCGAATCTCGTCGTCAGCGCGCCGACGGCGTTGGCGCGGCGAATAATCCGCCGGAGTTGTGATTCGTCGAGTTCGTTCGGGCCTGCGCCGTCGGTGCCGAATGAGAGTAAATCCACCAGCAGCGATGCGTCGAAGGCGTCTCCAGCCCCGGTGAACTCCACCGAATCGACACTGAAGCCATTGACGTGCCCAGCCGCAGCGGCCGTAGCGAAACTCGCACCGTCGGCCCCTTCGCTCCGCACGACCAGTCGGACGCCGGCATCCAGCAGTTGCCGTGCGCCGCCGGAGAAATCTTCCGTGCCGAGTATGAACGCCCATTCGTCCTGCGAAATTTTCGTTACCGTCGTCCGTTCAAAACCTTCGCGGATACGGCGACGCGCCTCGTTTTCGTCGTCCCAGAGCCGTTGTCTGTAATTCGGGTCGTAACTGACGATAAGCCCGGCCTTGGCGGCGATTCGCCTGGCCTTGTCCGTGGCGGCGCGGGCGGCGGGGTCTATCCGACTGATGGAGCCGAAATGCAGCGCCGACGCACCGGCCAGGTACGTTTCGTCGATGTCATCGGCCTTCAGGCCGACCAGTCCGGCGTCGTGATAGAAGGAAAAGTCGCAGGTTCCGTCGGACCGTCTGGCGACGAACGCCAGGGGCGTCCGCATCCCTGACAGCCTGGCCAGGTCGGTAGTTTCCACTCCTTCGCTCGCCAGCACGCCGGCGAGGAACTCGCCGAACGGGTCGTCGCCGACGGCTCCGATGAACCCGGCCGATCGCCCCAGACGACGCACCGCGACGGCTACGTTCGCAGGCGCTCCGCCGGGCGACTTGGTAAAGGCGGATGCCTCACCGAGCGATACGTCCGCGTCGCTCGAACAGAAATCAATCAGCAGTTCGCCAAGACAAATTACTTCGGGCATCGGCGTTCACCCCTTCGCTTTGTACTAATATGGGTGCCGTGGCCGCGGTGTTTGCGGCCACGTTTGCCACAAATCGGCATTATCGTGGCCGCAAACACAGCGGCCACGGCACCCGCTGGTAAGTCCTTTCGCCAGCGGCCTTATTTTTCTACGATATTTTTCAGCATTTTTGCGAATTTTCTGACGGCCTGGCCTCGATGGGAGATTCGGTTCTTTTCTTCCGGCGTCAGTTCGGCGGCGGTTCGGCCAAGGTCGGGAATGAAGAACAGCGGGTCGTAGCCGAAGCCGTTGCCGCCGCGGGGCCGGCGGGTGATAAGGCCTTCGACTACGCCGGCGGCTTCGGCGAGGATTTTTTGCCCGTCGGACAGAGCCAGGCGGCAGATGAAGCGTGCAGTGCGTTTGTCTTCATCGATGCCGGCCAGTTCGTCCAGGAGTTTTGCATTGTTTGCCTTGTCGATGTCGGCTCGCGAGGCGTCCGGCGGGAATTTTTCCTGTGCGAATCGCGCGCTGCGGACGCCGGGGGCGCCGCCGATCGCATCGACGGCCAGGCCGCTGTCGTCGGCCAGCGCCCACAAACCGGTTGCGCGGGCGTAGTAATCGGCCTTGGCGCGGGCGTTCTCGGCGAAGGTCTCGCCGTCCTCGGCGGGGGCGGAAATCCGCCCGTCAGGGTCAATCTGCTCCAGCGAGACGACCTGAACGCCCAGCGGTGCGAGCGTCGCGGTAATC
>DAOWOP010000141.1 GCA_030642005.1 Planctomycetales bacterium | reverse complement strand
GTCCGACACGTTGAACCACATTCGCTCCTGCCGGGTCGGGGCGGGCGTGGCGTTAAGCCCGGACACGCCGGTCAGCCGGCTGAAAGACGTGCTGGAACTGGTGGACATGGTGGTGATAATGACCGTCAATCCCGGCTTTTCGGGCCAGCAACTTGTGCCCGGCACGATCGAAAAGGTCGCGGACGCCAGGAAAATGATCGACGAGCGCGGGCTTGATATTGACATCCAGGTGGACGGCAACGTCAGCCTGGCGAACATTCCTCGCATGATTTCGGCAGGGGCCAACGTGCTCGTAGCCGGCACGTCGAGCCTGTTCGCAAAAAGCGGGACGCTGGAAGAAAACCACGCCGCAATGCGAAAGGTAATCGAAGAGGCAATCGCCTGAGAGCACCGCTTATGTCTGAAAAAAGGCCTTCGATCCTGGTTGTCGGCAGCATCAACATGGACTTGGTCCTCCGGATGGATCGCGTGCCGCTGCCGGGCGAGAGTTTCATCGGGCGGGAATACCGGCACGTTCCGGGCGGGAAGGGCGCCAACCAGGCCGTCGCCGCCGCACGTCTGGGGGCCGAGGTAACTTTCGTCGGGAGGGTCGGCGACGACGCTCACGGCCAAAAACTCAAGACGCAACTCGCCGCACAAGGTATCTCGACCGACCTGCTGGTTACGGACAGCGGCAGCCAGACCGGCCTGGCCGTCATCCTGCTGGAAGAATCAGGCCGGAACCGCATTGTCGTCTATCCCGGCGCGAACATGGAGATTCGCCCGGAGGACCTGGCCGCCGCCTTCAGGCGAACTTATGACGCGGTGATGCTGGTGCTGGAGATTCCGCTTCCGATGGTCGTCGAGGTCTGCCGGCTGGCGCGGGCAAACGGCATCCCGGCGATCCTGGACGCAGGGCCGGCAAGGGCGTTCGACCTGACACAGGTGCGGGGGCTGGAAATCCTTACGCCAAACGAGACCGAGACGTCGGCCCTTACCGACCTGCCCTGCGGCACGCCGGAGGAGGCCTCGAAGGCTGCCCGCGCGCTGGCGGAAAAATCCGATGCCCGTTACGTCGTGCTGAAGATGGGCGAAGAAGGTTCGCTGCTGCACGCCGACGGGCGGGATGAGATTTTCCCCGCCCACCGCGTCTCGGCCGTCGATACCACCGCAGCCGGAGACGCCTTCACAGCCGCGATGGCCGTCGAATACGTCAGGAGCGGCGACATCGCCCGCGCAATCCGCTACGCCACCGCAGCAGGCGCGCTGGCCGTTACACGCCTGGGCGCTCAGCCATCGCTGCCGACAGCCGATGAAGTTCGGCAATTCATCCAACAACGCGAAGTAACGCTATAAACGCCCCGCCTGCCGCATCCGTTTCCGCACTCAATATCTCACCGGCAATCGGCTTGGCGGAAAACAATTACACTGGTATGAACGGGTCAGGGCAATGTCTTTGATCTCGCGCTTAGCCCCCGAGCCGAGGTCAACCATTTTCGTGAGGTCAGCAAAATGGTCCTTCGGGTCGTAACCGCTATTGTTACAAGCGGTTATGGCCTTGTCTATGACCTTGGCGAAGTTCTCCCACCGGGCGTAGCCCAGCAGCATCTGAAGGTCCCGGGCGCACCAGTACTCCACTCCACTTTCGGAATCCGTGCAGACTACGTCCTCGAAACTCGAGTGCAGGCGAACAATGATTTCCTTATCCATGAGTTCTTCCGTCCTTATGTTACCTTGATCTCATAGGGAACTTGTCCGAAGGTGATGTTTTCTCGTTTGAGGCGGTTCGCGCCCAGTCGGCAGCCTTCGCCGTAGATGACCTTCGGGCCATCGTGGCCTCAATGCTGCTTTATGCCAATTTCCGGGCAAGTTCCTCTTCCAGAATTTCATTCACTGTCAAAGGCATGATCACCTTGCCTGTTCAATATGCTACGCACGGTGGGTGGCCGGGGCAAGTGTAGTTGATGGCAGGGGACGGCGGGTGGCCGGGGCAAGTGTAGTTGATGGTGGGTGCCACCTTCAACCGGAGCGTAGCGCAGGTTGTGGGTGCTTGCCACGAAAACAGACAACGTCTTCAGAACACACAATTGGCCGGCATCAGGACACCCACAACCTCCACTTCGTTCCGGTTGAAGGTGCCACCCATTTTGAACAGTTTTTCGTTGACGTTTGCGCGCGCAAACGTCGATGGAAAAAACGCACATTGGGATTTTTCTGAAAAAAATTAAGTCCAGGCCAGGCCGGGAGTTGCAGATTTCAGACCCGTTTTTCGTTCACGTTTGCGCGCGCAAACGTGAACACAAAAGTTAATATAGAGGCGCGATATAGGCGCGCCGAAGTTCTTTGACAAGTGAATAGAGAGAAGACAGGGACTTGGGACTTGGGACCAGGGACTAGAAAAACAGAACCCTGAACTCGGAACTCCGAACCCCGAACCGATTTACCAATCAACCAGTCAACCAGTCAACCAATTGACCGTGTGTTCCAGTGGCGTCCATTGTGCGTGCGAACAGCGCCGAACGGCAAGCCACGCGGCTTGCCGCTTCGCAAAACCGAACCTGTTCCGAACCGCTCTAACCCACAATCTGGGTAATTCAGGTAAGATAGGCAAGACGGAGAATTAAAAAACGGGTGTTTTTCGGGGCGAAAATGCGTAAGTGCTTGGAAATAAAGGAGTTGCGTGTTTTTAAAACTTTCCCAAACTTTCCCAAACTTTCCCAAACTTTCCCATTCTTTCCGAATCTTTCCGAATTGTTCCGAATCGTTCCGTATTGTTCCGTATTGTTCCCAATTGTTCCGTATCTTTCCGAATTTTTTCCTGCCTGCGGGTGCGTCCCATTTGAGTAGGTAGATCGTGGTCAAGCGTTGAAAAACGTCCATTCGGCATAAAGCCGACGGATAGCAATCCGTCGGCTTTGGGTTGATGAGAGTGAAGATATTTTTGGGACTTTGCGATATAATAGGAGTGCCGGGAAGCAACGAGGCAGCCGGCGAAAGAGAATTGGAGTTACGACAATGTCGAAAGAGTTTAATCCTGAAACCGACGTCAAGGCGCAGATAGAACGGCTGCTGCTGGAGATAAAGGAACTGTCCCAGCGTCGTGCGGACACAACCGATCCGCAGGCAGGCGAGATTCTGACCGACCAGATAAAAGACATGGAAGACCAGATAGCGTTCCTTCAGCGCCAGTTGCCCGAAGGCGGGTAAAGGTCGGGCATGACTCGGCCCGACTCGCGCCACGCAGCGAATCTACCTCGCAGAGTGGCAAGGGTCGGTGGACAGCAGCCGTCGGATACGCCGCTGGGCTCTGTCCCAATGCGCAAACAGATTTGCCGGGACTCCGCTTCCCAAAGGAACACTATGTGTCGCTCCGGTCAAGCCTACAATCTAATCCTCGTTCTTCAGCCCTGCGGTGCGGATGGACATTACCAGGCGCGACAACGTCCGTCCGCCCATCAACAGCACCGCGCCCAGGATTACCTGCACACCAAGAGCGGTCAGTTCGGCAATTACATTGGCTGTCCATCTGCCCTCAAACTCCGCGGCAGGCTGAAACGCCAGATAGGACAGAACGCTGGTTATTCGCGGTATGGCGTGGACCAAGACCACCAGGCCTACGATGGAGAAAGCAATTGCCGAAACCGCCTGCCCTGAAATCCGGGATTGCCCTTCTTCCGTTTGCTCATCGGAAACCATTTTGCCCGCCAGGGCGTTTGACCTGCACCACAGTAGTATCCCAACTACAAGATAAAGCAAGGTCGGGACAAGGGTTGTCGAAAGTTGCCAGAAAAACGGAACCGTGCTTTCATATCGAAGTTCCTCTACAAAAATTCCAAACAGGAGGAAGTAAAGACCCGGGATATACTGTGGTATCTTCAGCAGGGTATAGACGGCCAGGATTTTGCACGCCAGCGATGCGATTTCTCTCTTTGTCATTTTTACTCTCTTTGTGGTTCAGGGCTTTTTCTGCCCTATGTAACGACCAGTTGTTGTTCGGTGCGTCGGAGTATTTGTCGTCTTGCCCATGCGGGGTCGGTTTCGGGAAAGTCCTTGCGGTGGTGGACGCCGCGGGTTTCCGCCCGGCGGAAGGCGCACTCGACGACCAGCATCGAGGCCGTCAGCATGTTCTGGACCTCCCAACCGGCAGGGTCGAAAAACTCCTTGTCCATGACGTAACTGCCCCAGAAGCCGATAATCTCCTTCGTTTCAGTCAGCCTCGCACCAGAGCGGACGATGCCGGCGTTGCGCCACATTATCGACCGCAGCGAGTTGCGTATGTCGGCCAGGTCCAGTTCGGTCCGGTCCGAATGCGGATTGACCGAGGTTATTCGCCTGGCTGTGAGTTTCGCGTTTGTCTGACTGGCAGCAGCGCTTGCTTCGATACCGGCGGCCTTGCCCGCCACCAGCGTCTCCAGCAGGGAGTTGCTCGCCAGGCGGTTTGCCCCGTGCAAACCCGTGCAGGCAGCCTCGCCGCACGCCCACAGTCCCGGAAGCGAGGTCCTGCCTTCGACATCGGCCTTGACGCCGCCGATCATGTAATGGGCTGCGGGGCGGACGGGGATAAGGTCGGCCTCAATATCTATATCGAAATCCGTGCACAGTTGGTAAATCTGCGGGAAGCGTCGCTTGAACCGCTCGGCTCCGATGTGCCGGACATCGAGAAAGACGTGCGTGGATCCGGTCTTGGCCGTATGTGCGGCGATGGCCCTGCTGACGACGTCGCGGGGGGCAAGTTCGCCGGCTTCGTGGTAGTCGCCCATGAAGCGGTATCCCTCGCGGTCGATGAGGTACGCGCCCTCGCCGCGGACTGCCTCGCTTATCAGGGCGCGGGTCGCGCCGGCGATGTAGAGCGTGGTGGGGTGGAACTGCATCATTTCCATCTCGGCCAGTTCCGCTCCGGCGCGAAAGGCTATGGCGACGGCGTCGGCGGTCGAGCAGGGTGGGTTGGAGGTCTCTCGCCACAGCATCCCTGCCCCACCGGCGGCGAGAATCGTCTGCTTCGCCCAGAGCATCTGCAGGCCGTAGCGGCTATGAAACGTCAGTGCGCCGACGACCGCGCCGTCGCCGTCGTCGGTCAGCAAATCGACCACGAAGCAGTTCTCGAAAATCTTGATATTTTCGTGGTCCTTTGCACGGGCGATGAGTGTCTCGGCAAGGTATTTTCCTGTGGCGTCGCCGTGGGCGTGGACGACGCGGTCGGCAGAGTGCGCGCCCTCCCGGCCAAGGGCGATCTTGCCGCCTTCGATATCCACCGGCAGGGACCACTCGATCATCTCGGCGATGGCGTCGGGCGCCTCGGAAACGACCCGGCGGATTACCGACTCGTCGCCCATCCCGGCGGCGCAGGCGATGGTGTCGGCTATGTGCGACTCGATCGAATCGCTCTCGGCCATTGCCGCGGCGATACCGCCCTGGGCGTCGTAGGTGTTGGACTGGGTGGTTTGGCCCTTTGTCAGGACCAGCACCTGCGCATTTCCCGCCGCCGCCAAGGCAGCCCGCAGCCCGGCGGCGCCTGCGCCGATTACCAGCACGTCCGTGAAGATGTGCCCGATGTCCCGGCTGTCGAAACTTAATAAATATCGGTGCTGTAAATACGGCTTATCCATAACCGGCGTTACTATAGCACCAGGATGGGAATTGCAACAAACGAAAAAGGCTCCCAACCCCTTTTTCCCTTTCATATAATGCCCGGACGCTGAATTGATTGGCCGGAGTCTGCGATGGAAAACATTCCTCTGATCATGGTGCGGGAAGACATGAAGAATATCCCTCAATATCCTCTGCCTGACGGGTATCGGATGCGTCTTTACCGTCCCGGCGACAAGGATACGTGGGTCCGGTTGCAGCGGGTTTCCGACTCACGACCAAATGCCGGCGAGATTTTTGAGAGGGCCTTCGGCGCTGACGTGTCGGCCTTGGAGCAGCGGTGCTATTTTTTGACAGCGCCGGACGGCTGCGACGTCGGGACCATCACCGCCTGGTACGAGCGGAACTATCACCGCCGGCGGTGGGGACTCATACACTGGGTCGCGATCGTACCGGAGCATCGCCGGAAGGGCCTGAGCAAGCCAATGATGACCATAGCGATGAATCGCCTCGGCGCACTTGGGCACCGCCGGGCACTGCTCCGCACCGAGACCAGTCGCATCCCTGCCATTAAAACCTACCTTGATTTCGGCTTCGTGCCGGACATGACTTCCAAAGACGCCGACCGCGGCTGGGAGATGGTCTGCAAGGTCTTGACCTATCCGACCCTGTCGGGACTTTGAAAGGCGAATTGCCGGGACTGCGCTGCGCTTCGTCCCAGCCTACATGTGCCACCCGCCGGCGATGCGGAGAGTTTGGCCTGTGATGTAATCGTGTTTGGCGAGGAAGACCACCGCGGCGGCGATGTCGTCGGGACAGCCGAGGCGCTTCAGGGGGATTTGATTCAGCACGACCTGTTTTTTTTCTTCGGAGATGCCTTCGGCCCAGAGGATCGCGCCCGGCGCGACGGCGTTGACGCGGATGTTCCTGCCGGCCAATGCCTTTGCGGCGCTTTTGGTCAACCCCAGCAAGGCGGCTTTGGATGCGCAGTAGGCCGGGTAGCCCGCCAGGGGCTTCTCGGCGGCGATGTCGGTGATGTTAATGATGGCCCCGCCGTCGCGCATCAACGGCATGGCGCAGCGGATACACAATGCCGGTGCGCGAGCGTTGAGGTTCATCTGCGTGTCCCACTGCTCGGCCGAGAGTGTTTCGATAGGCGTACGTTCAAATACAGCCGCGTTGTTAACCAATACGTCCAACCGGCCGAATTTCTCGGCAACCGCGTCGAACATCTCGGCGATTTGCTGTGGTTCAGACAGGTCGGCCTGGATGGCAACTGCCTCGACGCCCAGTGCGCGGATTTGCCTGGCCGTCGCCTCGGCATCGGTTCGCGAGCGGTTGTAATGAATAATCACGTCGGCCCCGGCCCGGGCCAGCGCCAGGGCAATCGCCCGCCCAATCCGCCGGGCAGAGCCAGTAACCAACACTACTTTGCCAGTCAATTCCATGGTGACGTTATAGAAAATCGGCAGCCGATTATGGTCGTTAGTTGCCTTTGCCGACCACCGACCACTGACTACTATGACAGCGCTACTTACTTTTTAGCCCCGTTAGGGGCAATCGTTTTTAGCCCAGGGC
>DAOWOP010000103.1 GCA_030642005.1 Planctomycetales bacterium | reverse complement strand
TTTTTCAACCTGTTCAAGGTGGTCGGCCTCCTGGCTGATGAGATGGATTCGCACCAGCCCAATCCAGTAGCGTTCCTGGCAGGGGGCGAGTTTGACCAGCGTGCGGAAGTCTTCCATGGCCGGTTCGATGTATGCCGCATCATTTTTCGCCAGTTGTGCATATGCCATCGCACGCTTATGAAGGGCTTCGTGGTCGTCGGGCGCCAAAGCCAGTAATTTATTGACCGTGGCAACGCACCCTTTGTAATCAGGCCGGTGCGGGTGCGAGAGTATCCTGTATTCCAGGTTGGTGAGACGACGCTGGGCATCGACGAACTTCGGATTGAAGATCATCGCCTGCTGGAGGGCTGAACGGGCCTGGCCATAGTGCCCTCGCCTGGTGCCGTCGGCGAGCGATTTATCCTTCTGGATCCATTCCAGCAGCGTATTGGCCAGGGACAGATAGTATTCAGGCTTTTTCGGGTCGTCTTTCTCGGTGTTGCTGGCTGCGATGCCGTAATTGTGAACAGCGGCGGCATATTCGCCTTTCTCCATAAATTTCGCCGCCCTGGCTGCGCACACGTGCGGGTCTTCGGGCTGTCTCCAAATCCAGACACCGACAACCCCGACTATCAGCAACACGGCGATCGACGCCAGGATGATTACCACCTTCTTGTTAAGTCGTTTCTTTTTTGCCATGATTTATCCTATCGTTATTACTGGTTGCTGATTCGATTTTTTCAGTTTTTCCCTGGTCCCTAAAACCTAGTTCCTAGTCCCTGTCTTCCATCTTTTTCACATCGTCAGCCGATGCGAGAAACCGAAGCACCTCCGGCAATACCTGCTCGATAAACTTCCGGCAGATCGTATCGTTCTTTTCGACGTCCGATTCAGGCGCTCGTACGGCTATCTGGATTTTAGCGAAGTAGCAATATTTCAGGGACAACGATCCTATATCCCATCGGACCTTCATCCAATCGCAGATCGGCTTACCGTTCACGCCGAAAATGTGGTACTGCGACGCCCGTGTAACGCTGCTGTCGCGGCGACGAATCTCGTAGGTCGTCCGGTACACCTCAATGTCCCGCCATTTTTTCCACGCCGCCGGCAGGGCATCGAGCCTGACCCGTATCGGTTTGCTCTGTCCGTGGATGATCGTCCCGCCGCCGGCGACGATACACCGCTCCCCCACGTGCGGCACCGCCTCCAGCAAGCCGGTGTAGTAAGTTATATCAAGGCGGATGTATCGCCCGCTGCTTCCGGGCGCGGCGTGCGTGTCCCGATAGACGGCCATGTAGTACCAGTTCCAGTCGTTTTTGAGCGTTCCGAGCGTCTCCAGGTTTTCCTCGCGCTCTATGAGCAGTCCATCCGGCAGGCCGTCACGTTTCTCGAACAGTTCACCGTCGCCGGCCAGGACATACTGACCTATCCTCTTGGGAAAATTCGTCAGGCGATGTTCTTCAAATTGCGCGTGGGGCGGCGGAGGCACCGGCTTCTTGGCGAAATACTTGCCTATCAGCACGATATTCCACACGACCGCGGCGACAAGAAGCAGACCCGCAGCCAGTCCGAAATGTATCCATCCCGACGTACGCCGGGACTGTTCCGGCGGCGAAACCTTATCGGCCTGATTGTTTCGACCCATCATGAACCCGCCTCCACGTGCTCTTCCTCCACAACGATATGCTGGAGTATTAAGGCAAGCACCCACAGCAGACCGAAGGCAGGCAACAGCATAAGTATTCCCGCGAAGGTGTGCATAAAACCCTGACCCATTTCGGGCTTGTCGATGTAGTACATCCAGCAGGTAATCGCGACGCGAATGACGTTGCAGAACACGGCGATCGGAACGGCCGCCGCCACCAGTATGAGCCTCTGCCAGACGGGTTTGTAATCGAGGTACGCCATCGCCACGCCCAGCGCGCAGAACGCCATCAGCAGACGCATCCCGCTGCACGCTTCAGCCACGGTCAGGCCGTGGGAAACGCCGCTGCGACTGATGATGTCAAGGGCGCTTGCCGTGCTGGTAATCTCCACGCCGAGAACCTTCAGGATCATAACCGCACCGGCCGCTGCGATGTTCTGAAGCGGCACCGCCACCCGCGAATAAAGCAATTCCGGAATAGGCAGGGCGAAGAGAAGGAAAATTATAGGCAGCCAGGTTACTCGTATTACCGACCACCCGCCGAGGTACAGCACAAGCCCGAAGAGCATTACCATCATGCTCATCTGCGCCAGCCAGTGATTGTGTATCCGCAGAACCGCCACAGCCACCGCCGCCATCGCCGGCAGCACCAGCACCAGGCCCCAGATGCAGGGCTTTCGCCTGGCACAGAACAACTCGGCCCGCCGCATATACAGCAGGTAGAGGCTGAACAACGGGATGATGAATCCGTGAGTCCAATCCGGATCGCTGATCCATTTACGGACCATTACGTCCAGCAGTTTGAAATGCAGCGCCACGAACAGCACGCCCAGGACGGCGATCTTTATCAGCGCATCTCGGCCTATACTCTCGGCAAAACCGACCGCCCGGTCAGGCTGGACCATCCCGGCGAGGCTACCGGCCGATGCGGCCGGTTCTGAACCGGTTTTCCCGGAATTCTTTTCCATGGACGATTAACATCCTCGCTCTCGTCGTCGCCGGCCCGCCGACCGACGGACTTACAAAGAGACGAGCAGTTCAGCAGCGGCCCTCATGACGCCAAAGAGGTTACCATCGGTTTCTCAAGTCGCTCTTCGGCGCTATGATCGGAATTTCGAACTCATACTCTGAGTAGTTGCGGTCGTAGATGAATCCGAATCCGTAGGTCATCCGGAACGCATTTCTCCAAACGGCCAGGGGCGTCGCCGCCCAATAACTTCCTACGGCGATTACGTCGTTTGGTTTAAGGAAAATATCCGGTTCCCGGCCGTGGAAGATGTCCTGAAGTTTCAGCGGGATAGTCTGTTCCTTGTCGCGTCCGACGCGCCGGATGAGGATCGAGTTATTAGGCCAGGCCAGCGGACCGAGGTTCCCCGCCGCCGCTACCGCCATCTTGGCCGTTACTTGCCTGCCAGTCAGGCTATAGACCCCCGGGCGAAGTACTTCACCCATAACATAGAACTCCCCGACCTCCAGCGTCGGGACTTGGATGATGTCCTTGTCGCGAACGATTATATTCACGCTGGGATTGCCGGCCTTGAGCTCCTTCAGGTCGATAGCGATGATCCGCGACATCTTCGACGTGTCATATTTGCCCCATCCGAACTTGTCTTTGGCGATCTCTTTGTCTTCGCCGGGTTCAGGCTCCCGCGCCTTGGCCGTCGTCGTCTGGGGGACGCTGATCCACCGCCCGTTTTCATACACCCACTTATAGGTTACCGCAGCCGGTTTTACAGGGATGCTGTCTCGCTTCTTCGACGCCTCGGCAGGGACGCTTGTAGCGGCTGGAGCCCCGGCGCCCGGAACGATGGCCTTGATGAGTTCTTCCAACTGCGCCTTTTTTGACGGGGGTTTTTCGTCGGCCGACGCCGCAGCACCGCCCGCCGACTGAGTCGCCGGCTGAGTTGTCGAAATGGCCGGCAGCGGAGGCAGTTGCGCCGGCTCGGACGACGGCAACGCCCGACGCGACTCCTTCATGGGGCGAATGACGTAAATATACGGAATGTTGACCTGGTTGACGTCCCCGCACAACGCCAATGCCTCAAGAAGCGTGAAATCCTTGCGCAGAATACCGTACGTGCTCGGACGACCGACCGCGCCCAGAATGCTGAAGACGTTCTGGCGAGGAACCACTACCGTAACCGATACGCTCGGGGCTTCTACAAAGAAGTCCGGCTGATAGGCCTTCTTGACCCGCTCGGTCAGTTGGTCCTTCGTCAGCCCCGTCGCTTTGACACTCCCTACCAGCAGCAGGTCAACGAAGCCGCTGTGGCTGACCTGCTTCTCCATAACCGTTTCCATCCCGTCCTGGAGCAGGTCCAGCACGGAGATTCTCAACAGGTCCGTCGGGCCTATGACGTAATCTTCCTCGGCGTATTGGAGATCTTCAGCCGTCGGAAGGGTCGCGTTAGGGACCATTTCCATGGTCTGGTCGCCAAGGCCGACCTGCGTAAAAATCGGATTGATCGTGCCCTGATCGGGCGACCTGACCGGCTTGCTCGGATCGAACCAACTTTCCAGGCCAAGTTGGTGTCCATAGCAGCCGGGCATAAACGCCGCTGCAACCACCGACAATAAAACAATCAACGATAACCTTATATTAACCACTTGCCTGACCTTTCAGATATTTTTCCGAACCACCGCCCCATGGCCATCGCCGATACACTCCGAGCGCACAAACATCGAGTTTGTGATATTAGCATGGATGGACATTCCGTTGTCAAGAAGAACATACCGTCGTTCCTTACGGTGTTTATGGTAAAGGCCTTAGGTAAAGACCTTATAGGAAGAAATATCGGCTGGATCACCCCTTCTCTTGTGTTTAATCGGGCAACCGTCCCGACCGCTACGTTCCGTGTGCTCTATTGCTTTGTGGTTTTGTGGCATGATCAACGCCGCGTTGTCCATTTCAGCGTAACGAGGAATCCTACCGCCGAATGGACGGCCCGGCAGATCACCGAAGCATTTCCATATGATCAGGCATCACGATACCTGCTCCACGAAAGAATCATCCCAGCCACGCCCACGCATTGCGCTGCGTGGGCCGAGTACTACAATCATTCACGGACGCATCTGTCATTAGACCGGAATTCGCCGATCCCTCGAAAGATCGAGCCACCGGGAACCGGGAAGGTCGTTACCATTCCCAAAGTCGGCGGCCTGCACCACCGCTACACGCGAGCTGCCTGACATCAGACGGATATGCAAATCGAATTGTGTTTGAACTTCGGTGCCCAGGGTCTGCGCATTTGGCTGATTTTACGCCAATCGCGACTTCGGATCAGTCTGTCTACGTCATTGCTCTAACGAAAATGCCGCTCCGAGACACGGGTTCGACCGAAGATTCAGTGTCCATCACGGTCGGATGGGGTTTTCGGTAGGGACACCCAGCCGGAGCCGTCGGCGTCGTCCTTGAACGTCTTCCAGTTGCCCAATGCCTCCAGGCCGAAGTCCTGCACCCGGCTGATATTGCTGGAGATCGTGTCGTTGGGACGATTGGTCTGCGAAAGCGTGCACCGTCAGTATTCGATTGTCAAATAGCCTCACGGCGATCCTTTGACCGCCGGAACATCTTCACTTTTCATCTTGGCCGGAGTTTTCGGTAGGGACATGCCGTTATTTTATCCGAATTCCAAGACAAAAATTCATCGTTCACTTTCGCTGGTCTACTTCAACACATGTTCTCCTCTTGCGAACACTTCATCCATTATCTTTGCGTCGAATGGGCTACCATCTGGCTTGGTGAAAAACCTCGCTTCTTTATCCCACCGGAAAATGTCTTCATTTTCAGCCAACCAAGAACGAATCTGATTCACCATCCAATCACTATCCTTTTTCGGAAGGGGAGAATATGTAACGAGTGGCTCGGTACTTACCCAAACACCGCCAAACCATAAAGTGCATGAGAAATGATACATCGCCGGCATCCAATAATGAGTCTTAACCAGAGTTGCCGTATGCTCTAATCCCCTTTTTTGTATAAATTCAGCAGTGAATTTATCATTCTTATTAATAAAACTATTGTAACGATTTATAATTACCGTAAGAGAATTCGCAAGTTCTTCCTCCCTAATATCAGAAAACAAACAATGACCAGTTAGTTTCCAGAGTTCCCATAGTTCACGCCTTGTATCTAACACAATAGAGTGCGTGTCGCCATATGCCCAAGCACATTCATAAGGATGAACTTTTTCCCACGCAGGACTTTTTGCAAAGATAGAGGAACATTCAGCCATACGAGCATTGTATAGCCGGAAGTTCCTTAATATATCCGCTGATTGTATTACCCACTCGTTAGAATATCTACTTGTTTGAGCTGGACCAGAATAGGCCGGAACATTCATTGTGTTAGTAACACCAGGCCCGATATCTTTATCATTCCCCCGCCCCTTGGTAGTATGATCTGCGCAACCCAACATTTGCAGGATTGCAAGTGTTGCTATTAAGACACAGACTCTCTCATGGTTTTTCTTACTAATAGGCATTCCAAACATTGCTGCATTCCTTTATTTCGAAAAATGATCTTCACCATCTACGATCCCCAAGTGCCCAACCTATATCGCCGAGTATGGACTTTGTCAAAGGGGTGTATTTCGCGTCTACCGCGCTCTGCGCATCATTATATTTGGTAACTTGCTTTCTTTCCCAATCGTATGTGCGACGATAAGCATCCGCAAATGCTCCCCATACCGCCATTTCCCTCTCACAAGAATGAGCACCTCCAACTTCGAAATGTGGAACAAAATGCGTATATACAACACTTCGGTGTGCACGCTCCTCTCTGGTCACGTTGAAATTAAACATACCGACTAATCCTTGGATGTGTTCCAGATTTCGAAATTGTTTCTTATCGTCATCGCTCACTATAATCCTCTTATAATCAATACGAATCTTACCTTTAGGAACCCTCCATACGCTGTGAGTTGCGTAATAACGCTTGCAAGTTTTGCACGTTTTGTCGTCTTTGACCTTTACTTCGGTTTTTTCACGATCTGTTATCCACTCCAACCTTTGGATCGGTATCATTCGCCCCCACCACCCACCAAAGTCTTTTCCATTTAAAAGATCCGTCAATGTCCAAGTACCTATAACACGTTCGCCAAGATCGACTATCTCCCTCCCCTGGGCATCCAAATACGTAATTGGACATGAAGCTACATACTCATACACATTCATCCCGTCGGCGTAGCCGATTGGATCGCGCGATACCCATCGGCCTAGGGTTGGGTGGTAGTAGCGGTTGCGGACCTGGTACAGGCCGGTTTCTGGGTCGTAGCGGTAGCCGCAGTAGAGGATTTCGTTGTCGAAGTCGTCGGCTGCGGCGCGGGCGGACCATTCGCTGCCGCTGGTGTCCGTGCCGTCGTTGTCGCGGAGGCCGTGAAGGACCGTAACCTTTCCATACGCATCGTAAATGTACCGCTCAACCACCGCGCCATCGTACACATCCACCAGGGCCGTCACGTTCATATTCGCATCGTTGCAGTAGTACAGATGCTCATCGCCCTGGAAATAGGGGAAATAGGGGACGCTAACCTATTTTCGCCTTTTCTCCCTATCATTCCAATCAGTATCAGCGTCAACCGGCAGTTTGTCAATCGCAAAATAGGTTAGCGTCCCCTATTTGATTCCACCCACCTTGGCTTGTTCACCAGGCCGGGCAGGATGAACAGGACCGACCCGTCCTTGAGCCTCACCAGGTTTCGCAGGGCCAGGCCTTCGGAATTGACCGAAACGGTTGATTTCTTCGGGTCCCCCAGTCCCGCAACGCGGATTACCGCATCGGCTACGCCACCGTCGTCCGGCGGGATGAGTTTGAATCGACAGTGTCCGGCCTTTGCTCGCAGGCGATAACAGCCCTGGGACTGGTCGAACCCGTCGATGACACCCTCCATATCGTCAATCCGACCGATGCGGACCTCAAGCCGGCCTGGGCGGACGAAATTCGCCTCGAATATCTTCTTATTCGCCGTATCGGGTGCGATCAGAAAACGCCATCGCCCCGCCAGTCCGGCGAAGCGGGTCTCCTGCTTCACCCGCCCCGCACTGCCGTCGGCGAAAACCGCCTGCGCCGGTGCGGTAATCCTCACAGCCGAGACAGCCTCGCCGCCGGCGTTGTTCAGCATCACGTCCGTTATCCACCGCCCATCCCGATAGAACGTGTACTCCCAGCGAATCCGGCGAACCGACAGCGACAGCCACTCGCCCGCGTCGGTGGGAAAATACCACGTATTGGCCAGACGGATCCGAACGGCGTTGTGCTCCAGTATCTCCACCTCGCCGACCTTCCGCCTGCCCATCACGGCCAAGTCTTCGCCTCCCGTGCCGGTCAAAGCGTCATGGGCCAGTTCCATCGCCGCCTGGTCGGCGCCAAGCCGCCATAGCCCATCGTCGCATTGACTTATCCGGATGGGCCTACGGCGATGCGGCAGGTGAAGAACGTAATCAAGCCCGCTCTTGACCAGTCGCATCCCTTCGGGCACAGGCTGAATCTCACGCCGATTGTCTATCAGCATGATGTCGTCGATGTTGATCCGCACCGGCCGATCTGCCGACGCAAACCGCAGCCCGATCGACCGTACGCCGCGGGACTTGAAATCGCCCATCGCCTTGAGCCGAGCAAGGTCTATCAGCACGTTGTTCCACCCAGCCCGCAGCAGCACCGGCAGGGACTCCCACCCGGCATGGTCGGTCGAGATGCGTATCGTCAGGTCGTCCCGGATGCCCCGGCTGTAGATAGCCAGCATCAAAAGCGTGTAGTCCGAAAAATCGTGCACCCCCGGCAGGTGGTACAGAAGTGTGGATTTGGCGGGCAGGACAACCTCCATCGCGCCTGCGCCGGTGCGGGTGATGTTGACCACGAACTTGCGTTCGCCGGCGCTGGCGGGGGAAATGGAAAAATGCCCCACCTGCGCGAACCCACGACCGAGGATGGGCGAATCCTCAAAATCCGCCAGCGAGATGAATCGGCCTGTTACTGTCTCGGCATAAGCGTGGGCCTGCTGGACCGGCAGCGGCTGGAGGTAAAATTGCTCGGTCTGCTTCGACTCATCCGGTTTGTCGGCCCGCCAGGGATGAATCGAACCGCATCCCGCCAACACCGACAGAACGATTAACAAGATTGCCGTTTTGTCCTTCATGGAGATAATGTTATCCACTTCGTCCACTCCCAGGCCAGCCAATTCACTGGCCGGGCCGAAACGGAAAGATTCGGAACGAAACGGAACAATTCGGAAAGATTCGGAAAGATTCGGAAAGATTCGGAAAGAATGGGAAAGTTTGGGAAAGTTTGGGAAAGTTTCAAAAACACGTAAATCCTTGGTCGCCAATCACTTACGTATTTTACCCCCGAAAAACACCCCGTTTTTGAATTCACCGTCTTGCCTATCTTGCCTAAACTCTACGGCTTGCCGTTCGGCGATGTTCGAACGCACAGTGAATCGGTAAATCGGTTGATCGGTGAATCGGTAAATCAGTTCGGAGTTCGGAGTTCTGTTTTTCTAGTCCCTAGAACCTAGTCCC
>DAOWOP010000230.1 GCA_030642005.1 Planctomycetales bacterium | reverse complement strand
TTGAAAATTATCGCTTCTACGTGCAAAAGGCCTGGGAAATCATGGAACGCAAGGATAACACTCGACGCTAAAAGTATATTAGCAGGACAACACGGGTTGGCCCCGAAGGAGCCAAGCCGCCTTCCCCGGTTTTCGGCGAAGAGCCTAAAAAAAGGGCATAACAGGGGCCAGAAAATTTAGTCACACACCATCAGATATGGGCACGGCAATTTATTATTGACACCGGCGGGGGTCAGCCTGTAAATTATCGCCCGATAAGCATTCAGTGAATGCCGGTCCTTGTGGGTGCCCCGTCGTCGGTGCTGCCGAAGCGGGAAATGGGCGAGTAGTTAGCGGCCGCTTGTCCAGGCCTCGGACCGGGCAACTGCCGCTGTCTGGAGACTTTTTTCGCCATTGGCCACTGGTCATTGGGAATTGGGCATTAGTCATTTATATAACCCGGTGGTGTAATTGGTAACACACGAGTTTTTGGTACTCGCATTCCAGGTTCAAGTCCTGGCCGGGTTGGAAAAAACAGAGACTGGGAACTAGAGACCAGGTTATGGATAATTTGGATAATCTGAAGGTGTTTTCGGGTCGGGCGCATCCGGCGTTGTCCCGCCGGATAGCCGATCATCTCGGCCTGTCGCTGGGGCGTGTAACGGCCGAGCCGTTCCCGGACGGCGAACTGCTGATCAAACTGGATGAAGATGTTCGCGGGCGGGACGTTTTCTTCATTCAGCCGACGTGTCCGCCGACCAATGAGAACCTGATGGAGTTGTTAATCTTCATCGACTGCGCCCGCCGGGCGTCGGCTGAACGCGTAACGGCGGTGATTCCCTATTTCGGATACGCCCGTCAGGACCAAAAACACGAAGGTCGCGTCCCCATTACCGCCAAACTGGTGGCCAATCTGATTTCCACCGCCGGGGCCGACCGCGTCATGACGATAGACCTGCACGCCGGGCAGGTTCAGGGGTTCTTCGATATCCCCCTGGACAACCTTCACGCCGAGCCGGTTTTCAGCAACTACTACCGCCATCGCAAACCGAAAAATCTGGTTCTGGTCAGCCCGGATGCGGGCAACGCCAAACAGGCCGGCGTGTATGCCGAGCGGCTCGGCGGAGACTTGGCCATCATCGACAAGCGCCGCATCAGCGGCAGCGAGGTCGCCATGGGGCGAATCATCGGTGAGGTCAAAGGCAAAACCGTCCTGATGATGGATGACATGATAACAACGGCCGGGACGGTCTGCGAGGCGGCAAAACTCTGCAAGGACGAGGGCGCTGAGCGAATACTTGTCGGCGCGACCCATGCCCTTCTCTGCGGCCCGGCGGTCGAGTGCCTGCAAGCAGCGCCGATAGATAAGATTATCGTTACCGACACAATCCCCATCCCGGCCGAGACCGTCGATGCGCTGAAACTGAAGGTTCTCTCCGTAGCCGAACTTATAGGCAAGGCGATCCATTGCATCCATAACGACGAATCCGTAAGCAGTCTGTTTTCCAGTGAATCTGTAAGCAGTTTATTTTCCAAAGATTAAGGAAGCGAATCCATGGCAGTGCTGAAGATCAGCAAACGTGAAAAACTTGGCACGAGACAAACCCGCCGGCTTCGCCTGGATAACCTCGTTCCGGCGATAGTCTATGGCCACGGGCAGGAAAATCAGGCCGTCAGCCTCTCGGCGCGCGACATCGAACTGGCTGTCCGGCACGGCGAACAACTCCTGAAATGCGAACTGGACGGAAAAGAGCAGAACTTTCTCATCAAGGACATGCAGTACGATTACATGGGCCACACGATAATCCACGTTGACCTGACCCGCGTCAACCTGGATGAGCAAGTGGATGTAACCGTTCCGATCGTGCTGAGAGGCGTGCCTGTAGGCGTTGAATCCGAAGACGGTGCGCTCATGCAGCAACTGGCGGAACTGAACATCCGGTGTGTGGTAACGAATATCCCCGAAGAGTTGCGCGTTCCGGTGTCCGAAATGCACACAGGCGACGTACTTCGCGTGGCGGACCTGGAACTGCCCGAAGGCGTAACAACGGGCGATGACCCCGAGTTGGCGGTTGCTTCGGTTTCTGTCGTAGTCGAGGAGGTTGAAGCCCCGGCGGAAGAGGCCGCTGAGGCCCCCGAGCCTGAAGTCATCGGCGAAAAGGCTGAAGAAGAGTCCGCCGAGGGCAAACAGACTGATGGTGAACAAGCGTAACTTCCGCCGGAGCCGGAACGTGGAAGAATGTGGCGCGGACGTAAAATTCGTGGTCGGCCTGGGTAATCCGGGGCGGCAATATCAGGGTACGCGGCACAATGTCGGTTTCATGGTACTGAAGGAGTTACGGCGGCGATGGGAGCCGGGACGAGGCAAACGAAAGTTTCACGCCAGGCTCTGGGCTGCGAACGTCGGCGGGCAAAGAATCATGCTGGCGGCGCCGCAGACGTACATGAACCGTTCCGGCCTGGCGGTTGCGGAAATGACGGCGTTTTACAAGGCCGATGCGTCGTCTGTGCTTGTGGTGATGGACGACGCGGCCCTGCCGACGGGCCGGCTGCGGGCAAGGGCGACGGGTTCGGCCGGTGGGCATAACGGACTGAACGATATAATCAAAACGCTGGGAACGGACCGGCTGGCGAGACTGCGAATCGGCATCGGTGCCCCGCCGGAAGAGATGGACTCGGTCGATTACGTGCTGAGCAGGTTCCGGCCGGATGAAAAGCCCATTATCGCCGAGGCCGTCAAACTAGCGGCAAACGCCGTAGAGGATTGGATTGATAAGGACATTACCTACGTAATGAATCACTATAACCACGAGGTAAAAAGTACGGATAAACCTCAGGATACGGGAAAGAACATATGAAGACATACGAAGCGATGTTTCTGCTGGATGCGGGCGAGTCTGATTTTGAGTCGGCCTCTGTGCCTGTGCGCGAGGTGCTGGAGCGGGCCGGGGCTGAAATCCTGACCATGAAGCCATGGGACGAACGTCGGCTGGCCTACAAGATCAAAGGTCGAAAACGGGGTCTGTACGTGCTGGCATATTTCAAGGCCGACCCGGCCAGGATCGACGATTTGCAGCACGACATCCAACTGAACGACCGCCTGTTGCGGGCGATGATCCTTTCGGCCGACCACGCCGGCGACGAGCGGATTGACGCCGATACACCGGCTACACTCGCCGAGGCCCGACGGGTCGCAACCGAGGCTGAACGCGCCGCAAAAAAAGAAGCCGAATCAACCGAACAGACGCCGCAGGAAACCGCTTCCGACGAATCGCCGGAAACCCCGGTAACTCCGGAACCCCCGGAAACCACTGAACCCTCGGAAACCACTGAACCCTCGGAAACCACTGAACCCCCGGAAACCACTGAACCCCCGGAAACCACTGAAACTCCGGCAACTCCGGAACCACCCGACGAGCCAAAAGAAACATCCGAAGAACAGTCGAGCGAAGAACAGTCGAGCGAAGAATTGGATACCACAGACAAAGATAGCCTGACGTAATAAGGAACCTCTGAAGAAAGCGAGACAATCATGGCTAACTACAACAAGGTCATCCTCGTGGGCAACCTTACACGTGACCCGCAGTTGTCTTATCTTCCCAGCCAGACGCCGGTATGCGAATTCTCCATGGCGATAAATCATCGCTGGCGGGGTCAGGACGGCGAGCAGCGGGAGGATACCTGCTTCATCGACTGTCAGATTTTCGGCAAACAGGCCGAAACCTTCAACCAATATATGGCGAAGGGGCGATCCGTGCTGGTTGAGGGTCGGCTTCAGTTGGACAGGTGGGAAAGTCAGGACGGACAGAAGCGTTCCAAGCACCGCATATTCGTGCAGAATTTCCAGTTTCTCGGGCAGGGCGGTGGTCGAAACCAGGCTGCGCCGCGTCAGGACCAGGCCCAAAGCAGTCCGCCTCCGCAGCAGGCGCCGCGTGACGATTTTGGCGAGGAACACAACAGCCCGCAACAGGGTGAACCGACGCCCCCGCAGGGCGACGATATACCGTTTTA
>DAOWOP010000043.1 GCA_030642005.1 Planctomycetales bacterium | reverse complement strand
GCAGGTCCTTTGTTTATTTGGTTTTGGCTGATTGCTGAATGCTGAATGCCGATTGCTTCAGTCAACCGTAACGCCCCATAATTCGCCGTTGCATAGGGGCCAGGAAAATTAGCCACACACAAACATTAGCGGCGACTGGACTCGAACCAGTGACCTAGGGCTTATGAATCCCTCGCTCTAACCAACTGAGCTACGCCGCCGGATGATTGTTTATCTTCGCCGCAATTCCACGCGCTTTCAAGCAGGTTTTTTCGCTTTCCGCCGCGAGGTTATTTATCATATACAACCTTCCCGGCCTTGATCTTTTCGACCTTCGACGATTTGACGGGGTCTTTCGGCCTGGCCATGCCCTTTCGTGCAGGCCTGGTCGTCGCCTCTCGCTGGGCGTCGGTGAGGATTTCCTTTCGGATATGCTTATCCAATTTCTTTATTGCTTCGCGGCGGGCCTTCTTGTCGGATAAATCCACGCCCGCTGTGAACTTCGCACAGGCGGTCTTGATCCTGGCTGTCTGGTCGTCGGTAAGTTTGGCGTTTCGGAACCGTTTCCTTATCGACAGCATGATCTGGTATTGGCCCCACTGCGACTTCTGTTCAGGCGTCAGGACGTCCATTATCTTCGATTGCCACTGTGTGTAGATTTCCTTCTGCTTGCGATAGAGGCTGCGAAGTTGGACACGGGCTTCTTTCAGCGCTCTCTCGTCTTTGTTCTTACCGGCTTCGGCGATCTCGGCCTTGAGGGCCTTGGTTTTCTCGGCATTGTCGGCCCTGAATTCCGCCACCGCTTTTCGCCGGAGGGTGTTCAGTTCGGCAACCTGCTCCTGTTGCTGCTCGCTCATTTTGCAGACCTTCGCCATCCGAGCGTGCATCCCCCGCAGGAGGGTTTTTTTGCGCGTGGTGGGTTCTTTCCTGTGCTTTGCGGGCCTGGTTGTTTTTGCGTCCCCGGTGTCATCCTCGGCGTCATGGCGGGCGGCGCTCGGCGATGACAGTAATACAAGCGCCACAGCCATTGTCAGCAGCAGTGTCAGTGTCTTCATTTTCATTTCTCCTGTTAGGTCGATATTGATTCGAATGTTTTCCCTCGCACCTGTCAAGCGCCAATCGGTTTAGCCGCGGGCGGATAGAACAGCAGATCAGCGATGTCGTCGCGTCCGGCTGCGTGTCGCAGCAATGCCAGGTGTGCGGTGAGGCCGCCGGGTTCGTACATTGCGTGGGCGTCTGACGCCATCGCGATTTTGACGCCGCGGGCGATGCACTCGGCGATGAAGGCGGGGTCAGGGGCGTTCGTGTGGAAGTTTATCTCGGCGGTTGTGTTGGTCGCTGCCAATACGTCGGCGAGGTCGCCGTAGAGTTCCTTCGGCGTGGGCCTCTTTGCCCGCCGGAAGAACCGCCACGGATGGGCCAGGATGTCCACGCCGGATTCGGCAAGACCGCGCGACGCCCGCATGAAGGCCTTGGCCAACTGCGCATCATTCAGTTCGTCGGGGTCTTCGGGAATCCAGTGCACGGCCCCGATGAGCAGGTCGGGCCAGTCGCGGTCCTCATCGCGGAGTGTGAGTTCGCCATCGGCGTCGAGCCCGACCTCCAGGCCGACGCGGACGAAGCCGTTCCGCAGCGGCAGCATCGCCGCACGGAATTCGGCCATTCGGGAATTTTTACCGCTATGCCATACGGCCGGTTCGCGGATATGGCGAGCGGCCCAGAAATCGGCGGCGTTGCAATAGAGTTGACCGGCGTGTTCGGTGAGGCACTGCCCGGCCAGTCCGAAGTCGCGTGCGCGGGCAATAACGCCCTCGGCGGTAACGTCCTCGCCGCAATAGGCGAACTCGGTGTGTGCGTGGCAGTCGATAATCGCCGGCTCGGCCCCTACCGCCAGCGGCCTCAATTCTACTTCCACCTCCCGGCTGCGAAGCGTAATCATCGCGTAAGCGAACGGCGCTTCGCAAACGGCAGGGGCGGTGAAATATCGCACATCATCGGCGACATTTAACGCCTGACCCGTATGGTAATGCCCGCTTATCGACAGCATCACCCCGGCGGAAGCGTAGTCGGCCATCACCTCGGCGCGATTGGTCAGCATGAACGGATAATCGCCCCTGTCGATAACCGGGTTCATCGGGTTGTGCTGGAGGGCGATAATCGGCGGGCCGGGACGCTTAGCGATGTCCGCCAGCAGCCGGCGATCCGCTTCGCTGCGTGTGCATATCTGGTCATCGACATAAGAATCGGCAAACGTGACGAAGCGGTACGGCCCGATTTCGTGCAGGCCGCAGCGATGCTCGAACAGCGTCAGCATCCGCTCGGCGTCGCCGTCGTGGTTGCCGGGGATGATCAGCAGCGGTGCGTCGGGTGCGGTTCGACCATGCTCACCACAGGCGGCGCGAACCGCGTCCCGCACCGCCCGCAGGTCGTCGGCCGCCCGGGGCGAATTGCCGTTGTCTATCACATCGCCCATCAGCGCAATCGCGTCGAACGGGCCTGCGGTGAGCCTGTCGAACCCGCTTTGGCGGTCGGCATCGACAATGGCCCGGCGGACGAGTTCGCAGCCGAGGTCGCAGCGACGCTTCGGCAAAGAGACAACGTCGTCGGCGCACGAGGCGTAATGCGAATCCGCAATGACAAGAATTCGAAACCCTGACATCGAAACAGTTGCTCCAAAGGAGGTGGAAACTATAATTCGGGATATACCTTTCGGCAACGTTGATTCTGGAAAAAAGGAATACATCATGTCAGAGATGGAGTACAGAGATGTTCTGCGTGCGGCGATGGACGACGCCGGCCTGACCCGGCGGCAGGCTGAAGACGCCTTCGGGCAAATAATGAACGGCGTCTGGACCGAGGCGCAGATTGCCGGGCTGCTGGTGGCGATGGCCGAACGTGACGAGAGTGTCGATGAGATTACCGGAGCGGCTACGGCCATGCGCGCCCACTCGGTGAAGATCGACCCCGGCGGGCGGGACGTTATCGACACCTGCGGGACCGGCGGGACCGGGCTGAGCACGCTGAACGTCTCGACGGCTGCGGCGTTGGTGGCCGCCGGCGCCGGTGCATGCGTCGCCAAGCACGGCAACCGCACGCACACCCGCGCCAGCGGATCGGCCGACGTACTGGCGGCGCTGGGCGTCAATATCGACGCCGACGCCAAGACCGTTACCCGCTGCCTGAACGAGGCCGGCGTGTGTTTTTGCTTCGCCGTGCGGCATCACCCTGCCATGAAATACGCCGTGCCCGTCCGAAAGGCGCTGGGCATACGGACGATCTTCAACGTCCTCGGCCCGCTGACGAACCCGGCCGGAGCGAAGAGGCAACTCATGGGCGTATTCGATGAAGATATCGTCGAGACCATCGCGGAGGTTCTCAAGGCCCTCGGCTCGCAGCGGGCGATGGTCGTTCACGCCGACGACGGGCTGGACGAAATCTCCACCACCACCGCGACGCACATTGCCGAACTGAAGGACGGCAAAATCACCAC
Organism: Planctomycetales bacterium; assembly: GCA_030642005.1. Lineage (GTDB taxonomy): Bacteria > Planctomycetota > Phycisphaerae > SM23-33 > SM23-33 > JAUWNJ01. Next base: position 12,872 of record DAOWOP010000043.1, on the reverse strand, counting down.
GCTGACGGTCCAGCCGGAGGACTTTTCGCTGTCGAGGGCGATCTTTGCGGACCTGGAGGTCAAATCCGCCGCCGAATCGGCCGAGCGTATCCGCGCCGTTCTTTCCGGCCAGGCCGGCCCCGACAGAGACATCGTTATCCTGAACGCCGCAGCGGCCCTGGCCGTCGCAGACAAGGCCGAAACAATCGCCGCCGGTCTCGCTCCGGCCACCGAGGCAATCGACTCCGGTAAAGCCGCAGCGGCGATGGAAAAACTAATTGCCGTATCGAATAGCCAATAGGATAAGCGGGAAAATCCTACTCGTTCAGTATGTCGAGATAGGGTTGATAGCGGAAGATGCGATTGCGCTCGCGGCCGGTGATCTCCCGGAGCAGTCCGAGTTTTTGCATGTTTCCGATAAGGCTGTAGGCCGGTGCTGGTGTTACATTCAACCTTTCGACAATCATCGGTGCGGTTACTATCGGCCTTTCATACAATAAGTCGAGTAGGGCAAGTGCATTAACTCGCTGCTTTCCTTTTTCGCGCAGGAGTTGCTGGTGGCGTTCTTTTAGGTGGAGGATTTTCCGGGCGGTTTGCGTTGCCTGTATCGAAACTTGATATACGGCTTTCAGGAAAAAGCCCAGCCAGCCTTCCCAGTTGCCTTCATCCCGGACTCTCTGAAGCCTGTCATAGTACTCGTCGCGATGCTCCCTGAAATAATGACTGATATAAAGGAGCGGACGGGTCAGCACTTCGGCGCGGCAAAGCATAAACGTAATCAGCAATCGACCAATTCGTCCGTTTCCATCCAGAAAAGGATGAATGGTTTCAAACTGAGCGTGCACCAGCCCGCATTTAACCAGCAGAGGCATAGGGGGAGGTTTTTGTATAAACATTTCCAGATCGCCTAAGGCCTTGCGCATCTCGTGAGGCGGCGGAGGGATAAAAGCAGCATCATGGAGCGTGCAGCCCGGTGGACCTATCCAATTAGGTCGGCTGCGGAACTGGCCGGGTTGCCTTTCCTGCCCCCGCACACCCTGAAGTAATTCATGGTGTATCTTCCTGATCAGGCGACTGGACAACGGCAACTTATGTAACTGTGCCAGGCCGTAATTCATGGCGCGTACGTGATTAAACACTTCGCCAACGTCCGGCGCCTCAGCGGCGCCGGCGGCTTCGAACTCCAAAAGATCGCTCAACGAAGCCTGGGTACCCTCGATCTGCGAACTCAGAACCGCCTCCTTGCGAACGTACATGGCTACGAACAAATCGGGATTCGGCAGTATTTCCGCCAGACCGTCAAGCCGCCCCAAAACGCGGTCCGCATCCGACAAAGCCTGCCAAAGCGCCCCGTCCATCTTCACCGCCGGGCTTGGCGGCAGAGGCGCAGGAATAAACGCCTTGTAGCCTTCAGGTTGCTTCACATACCTTCCTGATCGCATAATTAACTCCTCTACCCGTACATAGGCGATTTTACAAACTCTCCGTTATTATAGTTTTTTCCAGAAAACTATAATAACAATTTCGTTATTTAATTTTACTAAAATAACGGAATACGCACCGCAGATTGTGTCCGCTCTCTTGCTTTACCCAAATTATTGTGTGTTTCCCGCGAAAGGGCGACTTTGAACGAGCCGGAATAACATAGTCTGGTTGTCTTGCCCCTCTGAATATCTATAATACTCGCGGATTCTATAAGCGATTATCAGGAGACTAAATCATGCCATACATAACACAGGAAGACCGAGGACAATATGAACAGGCTATCGAGGATGTCGTTGCGAAATTGTCGGCCCTGGACGACGACGCAGCCAAGGGGCATCTCAACTACATTATATATTCGGTCATCAAGCGGTACCTCCAAGCCAAGGGAATGCGGTACTCGCGCGCGCAGGATTTCATCGGCGGGGTGCTGACCTGCTGCCAGTTGGAGTGCTACCGCCGGTTGCTGGGGCCTTACGAAGACGAGGCAATGACCCGAAACGGTGATGTGTAAGTCGGCCCTTTAGCAGGTGTTATACAAAAACTGCCACTAAGCCCAGCCATTCGAATGGCTGGGCTTTTTACACGACCCGGTGCGAGAGTTTTTCCGGTGAAATTTCGATAAGGAACTGAAGTCTTGACAAGCCCGCCGGTTGCGTTAAACATTATCCCCGTTTTTTATCTTCAGTCGCCCCGCCGGGAAAGCCGAAAAGGCGTTGCAGATGAGCGCTACAGCCGTAAAAACCGTTTCGCCGACAAAGGCCCCGCCGAGGGCCCCGCGAAAGACCTCCGCGCGGGCCAACCCCCCAGCCGGCAAATCCACCGGCAAGGCCGGTGGGAAAAAACTGGTCATCGTCGAGTCGCCAGCCAAGGCAAAGACGATAAACCGCTACCTCGGCGGCGATTTCGTAGTCAAGGCCTCAATGGGGCATGTCCGCGACCTGCCGACAAAAGACCTCGGCGTCGATCTGGAAGGCGGATTCACGCCGACCTACGAGCCGCTCAAGGGGCGAAAAAAAGTCCTGGCCGAACTGAAAAAACTCAGCAAGACCGCACCCAAGGTATATCTGGCGACCGACCTTGACCGCGAGGGCGAAGCCATCGCGTGGCATCTGGCCGAGGCGCTGAAGATTCCCAAAGACCGTCTCCGGCGGGTGGTTTTCAACGAGATAACCAAATCGGCAATTCAGGCGGCCTTCGCCGACCCGCACGAACTGGACATGAACAAGGTAGATGCCCAGCAGGCCCGGCGGATACTTGACCGGATCGTCGGATACAAGGTCAGCCCGCTGCTGTGGAAGAAGGTCGCCCGCGGCCTGTCAGCCGGTCGCGTCCAGACCGTCGCCGTCCGCCTGATCGTCGAGCGCGAGCGGGCGATCGAGGCGTTCACGCCGGAGGAGTTCTGGAAAATCCCGACGGTCTTCACCCCAAACTGTCAAGCCGCCGGCGAACTGATCCGCAAGTGGGCGGCATTTCTGGCGAGAAAAGACCACAAAGGCAAAGGTCCCACACAACAGCAGCAGCAGACTTTCATCGCCGAGCATGGCGCCTTTCGGGCAGAACTTTTTAAGTGGCAAGGCAAGAAATTCCTGCCCGATAACGCTGATACCGCAATCGAAGTCGCCAAAGCCCTCGGTCTGGTGATAGATGATGTTCAGCGGACGGAAAACCCGGACGGCAAGGGTCCGACTAAGCACTTGGTAAGCGTCGAAGGGCGATTGGGTGAGGCGGTCCCCGCATACCTCGTCCGCTCTCTCAAGCAGCGCAATAGTCGGTCGCGCCCTCCGGCGCCGTTCACCACGGTTACGCTACAACAGGCAGCCTCGGTTAGACTGGGCTTTTCGACCTCGCGGACGATGCGGGTCGCACAGCAACTTTACGAGGGCATGGAGGTCCCCGGCTCCGGAAGCGTCGGACTGATTACCTACATGCGAACCGATAGCCGGAACCTCTCAACCCAGGCGGTTACGCAGTGCCGGTCGTTCATCAACGAAAGTTTCGGCGAAAAATACCTGCCGGAAAAATCCAATATCTACGTCTCAGGCGGGCGGGCCCAGGAGGCCCACGAAGCCATCCGCCCCACCGACGTTACGCAAACGCCCGAATCGCTCGCCGGTGTGCTCGACCAGGCACAATGGAAACTTTATGACCTTATCTGGCGGCGGTTCGTCGCCTGCCAGATGATGCCTGCCCGCTGGGAAGTTACCGAAGCCGAGATTGTCACCGAAACGCCTCTCGGAGAAGCGATTTTCAAGGCCGGCGGGCGGAGACTTATCTTCGACGGATTCCTCAAGGTCGCAGGTCTGCCTAAATACGGCGAGCAGATTCTTCCCCCGATAAAAGAAAATATGCCCGTTGCGCCGGTGGACATTGATCCGACGCAGCATTTCACCCAGCCGCCGCCGAGATACACCGAGGCCTCGCTCGTAAAAGCCCTCGAAGCAGAAGGCATAGGCCGGCCAAGCACCTACGCCGCCATTGTCAAAACGATCCAGGACCGCGAGTACGTCAAACAGATCGAACGACGCTTCCACGCGACCGACCTGGGAACAGTCGTTACCGATAAACTTATCAAGCATTTTTCAGACATATTCGACCTGCGTTTCACCGCCCGCCTGGAGGATAAACTCGACGACGTTGAGGCCGCCCGCGCAGACTGGGCGGCGGTGCTGAAGGACTTTTACGGGCCTTTCAAGGCCGACCTTGAAAAGGCCGGAGAAGAGATGGTACACGCAAAGGCAGAAACCGAACCGTCCGATTACACCTGCCCGGAATGCAAAAAACCGATGGTCTATCGCTGGAGCAAGAACGGCAAATACCTCGCCTGCACCGGATACCCCGACTGCAAGACGACCTTCCCGGTCGATAAGGACGGAAAGAAGATCGAGGCAAAGCACGTCGATATCGCCTGCCCGAAGTGCAGCAAGGCGATGATGCTTCGCCGCGGGCGGTATGGGCCGTTCATCAGTTGCCCGGACTATCCCGATTGCGACGGGATCGTGAACCTGGACAAAAAGGGCGGCGTGAAACTGCCCTCGCCGCCGCCGCTGAAGACCGACCTCGTCTGCTCCAAGTGCGGTAAGCCGATGAACCTCCGCCGAGGCGCACGCGGACCTTGGCTGGGATGCTCAGCCTTCCCCAAATGCCGGGGCAGACTAGGCTGGAAAACCCTCAAAGAAGACCAGAAAAAAGCCCTCGAACTACAATTATTAAACCACGAAAAAGCCAATCCACAACCCACCATCCGTAAAACCGACGGCGCCGCCGTCGAAGCGGGATACATCCCGCAAACAAACGAGCAGGCCGAATAGGCCGGAATGTGTGTGTGGGGGGGGGTACTTCTAGAGTCCGCATTTCTTTCTTCTTGACTTCGGATACAAGTGGTGGTTACTTGTCGATGAGACTGTGGTGTAGAGCGTGCATTTATCTCTATTCAGGAAGAGGTCCCAAAATCAGATTTTTTCTTTCTCCCTTGGGGCGGTAAGCGTGGCAATGGACTGGCAAAAGCTTTTGAGTATAAAGCGGGCAAGGGAGCTTGTTGGTGGTCCGAGCCAGTCAGAGAGGGTACCTGAAGATAAACGCGATGAATTCGAGAGGGATTTCGATCGTATCGTGTACTCGACACCGTTTCGACGCCTTCAGGACAAAACACAAGTGTTTCCCTTGGATCCCAACGACTCAGTCAGAACTAGGCTAACTCATTCCCTGGAGGTTTCTCATGCTGCTCGCGGACTTGCAAAGGACGCGTGCTTTGAGATGGAAAAACAAGGGTATATTAAGGGCCAACAAAGCAGACAGATCGAGACGATTGCTGCCACGTGTGGCCTGCTTCACGATCTCGGGAATCCACCTTTCGGGCACTCCGGGGAAATGGCAATACGCGAATGGTTTAAGAAAAAAGACGAAACAATCTTTGGCAAGTTAGATACTTCCTCGAAAAAACAAAACGAGGTCAATCGAAACGAACAATATGTCCAGGATTTTTTACGGTTTGAGGGTAATGCTCAAACCATTCGACTCGTAACAAAGCTTCAGATACTGGCAGACTTCTACGGTCTCAACCTAACTTGCGGTACACTTTCTGCAGCATGCAAGTATGTTGCTGCTTCCAATGAAGAGAACGACGGTTTCCATGAGAAATCCAAGATTGGTTACTTTGCCTCTGAGAATTCGTTGATAGAAAAATTGCGCACAGAGACAGGAACGGGCAAGGCCAGAAATCCCATCACCTTCCTGGTAGAGGCCGCGGACGATTGTGTTTATAACACGGTCGATCTCGAAGATGGAGCAACAAAGGGGATACTGGATTGGGAATTACTTAAGGGAGAATTACTAGCTGGCAATGATGATAAAACTACCATCCAAGAATACCTCGATGATGTGGAAAAACATGTAAAAGAAAAAGAGAAGGAAGTTCAGTTCTCTGGTCGTGCCAAGGACAAAACCCTGGTTCGGTATTTCCGAGTGCGGGCAATTAGGGAAATCATTACAGCTTCGGCTAAGGCCTTCACGGATCATTATGATGATATTATGCAAGGTGAGTATCATGGAGAACTAGTGAAGGATTCCACAGCATGGCCTCTTGTTAAAGCCTGCCGGAAGATCAACCGGGAGCGAGTGTACTGCTCTGATGAGACATTGAAGCTGGAATTGATGGGGCGGAAGGTAATTCAGGATCTTCTCGACATATACTGGGAAGGTTATGACTTTCGTGGAATTGGCAAGAAAAACCTTTCCAATTCCGAGAAGTTTGCTCAAAAAGCGTACGATCTGATGTCTGACAATTACCAAAAGGTCTTCAAGCACGCACTAAACAAGAATGATTTACCCGAAAGCTACTGCCGCATGCAACTTGTAACGGATTACGTCTGTGGCATGACAGATACTTTTGCTGTTAACCTCCACAAGAGGCTAACGAATGGGTAATGAAATAGATAGACTGAGAAGCACGCTTCGAAAACAGGTTAGTAAATTCGTCGCATCTCAAACAGGTATTCGCCAACCGCTGAGGCCTATCTTCGATAAAATCCGCCAAAAGGGATGGATGGCCTTTCTGTTTGGCGGAGCACTAAGAGATCTGATAATCCACGGTCTTAAAGAAAACCCGCGAGATTTGGACATTGTCGTTTCAAAAATGACTCCAGAACTGGAGAAATACCTCACTAAGTACTTGGAGAAACGAACCCGCTTTGATGGATTTCAGGTTCGCATTTCCGATTGGGATTTCGACATATGGGCGTTAGAGGATACATGGGCATTTCGGGAAAACCATTTTTCCGGAAAAGCATTCTCCGATCTTCCCAAAACTACATTTCTTGATATTCAAGCAGTAGTGGCTGAATTGATACCCAAGCCGGGCAAGTCCCGAAAAATTTATTCAAACGGCTTCTTTGAGGCAGTTTTAAAAAAAACAATCGATATAAATTTCGAAGACAATCCTTTCCCGAAATTATGCGTTCTTAGTGCACTCACGACAGCTAGAAAATTGGACTTTGCTGTCGCTCCGAGATTAACCAAATACATACTCCATCATGTCGAGCGCCTCGAACTAGAGGAGTTAGTTGACCTTCAGCAACGCCACTACAAGCGAGCTCTGTTTGACTGTGATACCCTCACGCAGTGGATTGCTTCCCTGAAATCTCAACATCGGGAAGCCCCGAAGAGACCAGCAAATCTTACATGTGCCAAGATTAAGCAGTCATGGCTGCCCATAATCGGATTTCAGGATTGTTTTCAAGCAAATGCGGCGAATACGGTGGCGGATTGCGTTAATTCCCCAGTTCCTTCTTGATTTTTTTCAAGGGAACGGGCTTTTGCCCGGATTTTTCAAATTCCCGCAGGGCCTTGCCGCCTTCAGCATTCCTGTTGCAGAAAACGTCGGATGGCGCGAGCCAGGTCGCGGCCCAGCGCCTTGGCGGTTTCGGCTGTTACCGCCCGTCCGCCGGCGGAGGCGTAAGGAATCTCGATGCTCGAAGCAAATCCCAGGCCGGACAATTGGCCCGCCCATTCGTTGAAACTCTTGCCCTTGCTGAAACTCTCGGCTGTGTTCCAGCTCTGGCCGAATGGAAGATTGTTCTCGGCCTTGAAAACGAGCGGTCCCCTCGACCCGGCTTCCCTCGACTTCACTCGGGACAGGCCGGTCTGGACGGCTTCGAGAATTTCCGAAAACCGCACGACGCGGCGCCAGTTCTCCTGATTCGCCGTCCCGACGAAATGTATCTCTTCGTGTCCCTCGCCGCGAATATACGGGCAGTGCATATCCAGCGCGAACCGCAGCCGACCGGCTGACCATTCAGGAACCAACTCCCGCAGGGCGCCGGTCTTGGGGTAGATACTCCGGCCTTCGTAGTCGCGGTTGTGGTCGCGTGGCTGGCGGTTCTTGCCCTGGTCGCCGTCCTCGGCGCCGTCCTTATCGACAAACGGAACCACAAGGAATTCAACGTGTCGTCGGAACCACTCACCGTCGTCGGCGGCGCCAAGGACGGTTTCCATGATGCCTTCCAGGGCCCAACTGGCCATCATCTCGCAGCAGTGGTGTCGGCAGGTAAGCAGCACGCGGGTGTCGCAGGCCCCGTCGATCCGACCGAGGCGGAGCAGTTCGGCCTCCCGGCCCTTCCGGCTTCGGCACAGAACGCCTTCGACCAGGTACGGGCTACCACGGTACCGCTCCAGAAACTGCCGCAGGTTCGCTTCCAGGTACGGCATCGCAAGACAGAAGCGAGTTTCCTCGGCCTCGGCGGCAAAGGTGTACGTGAAGCCGTTGTTCTCGACCGTCTCGCAGCCAAGCCAGGTCCACGTCGCCCCGCCGTCGGTGCTGACGGCTGGGCCGAGGACGCCTATCACGTTACTGCCGGTGAACTGGAACCGTATCTGCCTCCCTGCCGCCCCACGCACGCCGAAGTACCAGTAGAACCAGTCGCCTTCCGTGTCGCGGAGGTCCTGCCGGATATAAGCCGTGTCAGACTCGATCCGTTCGAGCAAGATATTCCCGCCCGGAAAGTCGCAATCAATTATCGGCGGACCGTTCACGCATCGTTTCCTTTTCTCATGCAGCCGGTGGCCGTAGAGGCCGGCTCGAGCATCAAGATCGGCCGGAGCCGGAGCGGGCTATCTTACTTGAATTGCCGGGACAGTCCATTTATCTTGAATCGCCGGGACTTCGTCCCGGCCTACAATTCACGGGCGAGACGCCCGGGCTACGGCGCCCGGCTGCTCGGCCGGGGCTTGAAGAAAAAAGCGGGAGGGAGGCAAAAGAAGCGGCAATACGGTATCCTGTTCGCCTGCCATGAAAAGATTTCAATCACTTGATGCATTGCGCGGCCTGACCATCTTCGCCCTGGTTCTTTCCAATACAGACATCTGGAAAATTGCCGGGTGGATGAAACACTTCGAAAAAGCCGGCGGATTGACTTGGGTGGACCTGGTATTTCCGTTTTTTCTTTTCTGCCTGGGAGCGGCCGTCCCGCTTGCGATAAACAGGCGGCTGGAACAAGGCGTGCCGCTGTGGAAAATCCTGGCCCACGTGGCTTACCGCGCAGCGGCCCTGTGGTTCCTGTCGGTGCTTTGGGTCCGAGGCCAGGCGCCGAAGGAGTATAACGCCCTTCTGCGTTTTATCGAATTCGCCTGCCTGGTGCTGCTGTTCACGCGGCCTCATCCGCTGACGCTGAAATTCCGCTGGCTGAAATATCTGAATTACGTTCTGAAGTTCGCGGCGGCGGCGGGATTTGCGGGCCTGATGGTCTTCGTCATCAAGGCCGGCCAATTCGACTGGAAAAACTGCAACGTTATCCTCCGACTGCTGGCCTACGGATACATAACCGGATGCATCACGCACGTCGTCTCGAGGAACAGGCCCGTGGTGAAGATCGGCCTGCTCGTCGCCCTGACCGCCATAGTCGTGCACTATCACGTCCAGGGCGGCTGGCTGATGAAACTCCTCCGCATCGGCGATTGCCGATACCTTTGCCTTTACGCCTTCCTTAGCCGCCTTCCGGTGGTTATTGGCGTGTTCGTCGGGCAGGAGATCCAAAAATACCTAAAGACCAATCCGAATGCCCTGGCGAAGAACATGTCCGCGGCCAGATCGGCTATAGCGGCAGTCGGGCTGTCTCTGGCGATCCTCTCTACACTGGTGTTCACCTACGGCGGACACACCCTGATTGCGGCATTCTCGACACTGGTGTTTATCGCCGTGGCGCTGTGGCTGGTCAGCAGGGGCAAGACCGGCGCGAAATCACTAATCCGGTTCTGCCTGCCGTACGGGTTCATCCTGGTCCTGGCGGGCTTTCTGCTTGAACCCATAGGTGGAATATTCAAGCGTGGGGAGACGCCTTCGTATCTGCTCATCACCGGCGGATTGGCGGTGCTGACGTTGGCGATGATCATGCTGACGGAAGTCGCGTTTGTTCGGCGGATATGGTCGTTCTTTTCCGTGGTGGGCCAGAACGCTTTGATGGTGTACTACCTGCCGATGGGCCTGGTCTATCCGCTGCTTGAACTGATGCACCTGCCGGGGACGCCCGCCTGGGCCACCGGTGCCGAATCATTAACGGCCGCTTCACTGACGGCCGGGTTTGCCGTGTTCAAATGCCTCGTATTTTGCGGAATCGTCTATTGCGTGACACGGTTCCTGAAGATTTATGTTCGGCTATAGGTCCGGCGAATCGGGCATTTGCTTGAATCAAGGCCGTCGGGGGCGATACACTGTCGCGTTGCACATGAAAGACGCAGCAATCAGTCCGGTTGATAAGAAGTGGCGGCTGTTTCGTGCGTGGACGAGCCGGCATCCGCTGTGGTGCGCGTGGCAGGTAACGTATCGCTGCAACTTCCGCTGCCGATTCTGCAACTATTGGGCCTTGGCGGCCGACGCTGCCGACGAGCCGCCGCCGGCAGCCTATGCCGAAGGCGCGCGCAAACTCGCACAGATGGGAACGATGCTGATCAGCCTTGCCGGCGGTGAGCCGCTGCTGCGGACGGACATCCCTGAAATCGTCGAGGCCGTCGGGCGGTATCACTTCCCGTTCCTTACGACCAACGGCTGGCTGTTGACGCCCGGCCTCGCCCGCGACCTGATGCAGGCCGGCCTGTGGGGCGCGTCGGTCAGCATCGACTACGCGGACGCCAATCGGCACGACGAGCGCCGCGGAATGGTCGGAGCGGCAGAGCAGGCCTGGCGGGCCGTCGAAATGTTCAACGCCGCTCGCGTGCACAAATGGCAGCGGGTCAACGTCATAGCCGTGCTGATGGACGACAATATCGACCAGATCGAGCCGCTGATTCAAATGGCCGCCGAGCGCGGCGCGTATTTCATGGTCCAGCCGTACGGACAGAAAAAAACAGGCTCTGCCGCTTATTTTCACAACGACGGCGCGGTCGGCCCGCGACTGCTGGACCTCCGCAGCCGGTATCGCAACTTCCTGTCTAATCCGCACTATCTTTCCGCTTTCGATGCGTTCCTTGACGGCGGCGTTCCCGGCTGCCTGGCCGGAAGGGCGTTCTTCAATATCGACGAGAACGGCGACGTGGCCATCTGCGTCGAGCGGCGGGGCCGACCCGTCGGCAACCTCTACCGCGACGATATCCGCCATATCGAGCGTCGCCTCCGCGCCGCCGCCCGCGGCAACGACTGCCGGGACTGCTGGTACAACTGCCGGGGCGAGGTCGAATGTCTCTATCACCCCGTCAGCCTGGCCCGCTCACTGCCGACGCTCTTTCTCGACCGAGGAGCGGCACCGGACAGAAACCACCAGCCGTAATCGGCGGGACCAACCGCAATTTTCTTGAACCACAGAGGACACAGAGAACGCAGAGATAAAAAACTAAAAGATAACACTGTAAAAACAGGCTTATGACTTTCAACACCCTCTGTGATCTCTGTGCCCTCTGTGGTAAAATCCGAACCAAATAATGAGAGCGCATGAAAAAGACACAACGATAGCGACGGCCTGCGTAGCCTGCGCGGTGTTCACCTACGGCTCGGTGTCGATCTTCCTGAGATTCTTCAAAGATTATCTCGATGCCTGGACGGTCAATGCCGTGCGATACACCGTTGCGGCGCTTTTGCTGCTGCCGTTCGTGTTAATATTGCGACGTCGCCCTGAGGCCAGAAAATACGCATCCGGTTCGAGAAACATCTGGCGGGCGGCGCTGGTCCCATCGGTCATAAACGTCGTCGGGCAGGTCTTGTGGGCGCTAAGCCCGTATTACGAGGTCCAGGCTGCAACGATGGCTTTCATCACCAAGTCGTCTTTTCTGTTCACGGTGCTGTTCGGCTTTATGTTGATACCGAAAGAACGCCTCCTGGCGAAGAATCCCGTCTTTTTTATAGGCGCTGCTGTGTGCGTCGGCGGGGTCGCTATATTATTCATTCAGAAGTTGCTTTCGGGTCAACAGTCGTCCCTGGCGGGCATGTGGATACTTGTGGCCACATCGTTATTCTGGGGAGCGTACGCCGTCAGCGTTCGTAGATATTTAGGCGGATACCCACTCCGTATGAGTTTCGGCGTTGTCAGTATCTACACGGCGGCGGTGTTGCTGGCGTTGATGTTCGTCTTCGGAAAATGGCGAGAATTGGGCGGGCTGGGCGATGAGACACTGACGGTTCTGGTTTTGCTGGCGGTCTCGGCGGTGGTCGGGATGGTGTTCTCGCATATGCTGTACTATCGTGGTATCCACGGTTTGGGTCCTGTGATCGCAACCGGAATCCTGATGGCTGTACCCTTCATCACATATATAGGGGCATGGATATTTCTGGACGAGAAGATGACCTGGATTCAGATGCTGGGCGGGGTCATTATCGTCTTCGGTGGCGTCCTTCTGGTCAGGTCCAAGGCCCGGACAGAAAGGCAAAAAGCCCTCCCGAGCGAATTCGTCGCGCCGGACAGGTAACGACCAGGCTTTGTCTGAAAAGTCAGACATCACCTCAAAGCAATCAGCATTCAGCCGTCAGCAGTCAGCAACCAACTTCGCCAATCTGTCTTTGGCTGATTGCTGACCGCTGAATGCTGACAGCGACGCATTTTGTTGCAGCATCTGCGTCCATAATCGCTTATTGATATTCACACAATATCAAGTGGCGTTGTAGTATTAGACATTATTTAGACATTAGGCATTGATAATTAGATATTTTCAGTATATGCTTTGACTTCGACCTACCCGCCGGCAGGCGGGTCTGGAAGGGGCGTCAAAAGCATGAAAAGGCTGCTAACTGCTCGGCAGGTCGAGAACGCACTCAATAGCCTTTACCGGCAGGTCGAATCCCATTTGAGCGGGGCCAAATCCCTGGCCGTTGTCGGCATCCGCACGCGCGGGGAGACACTGGCCCGGCGGATGGTCCGGCGCCTCCAGAGCGGGCGGAGCAGCCCCATCGACTACGGCGTACTCGACATCACCTTCTACCGCGACGACCTTTC